>CAZWMY010000032.1:0-34587 GCA_964635025.1 uncultured Desulfobacula sp.
GGGCGGCAGGTTGCCAAACAGTTGTCTATACAGGTTGATTTCTGTACCAGTCATAAGTGCGGGGGATAGTACCGGTTGATTTCTATACACGATAAAAAGGGGGTTAGTTTTCCCCCTCCATAAAAGGGGTTTTTGTTCCCCTGTTTTCAAAAACCTTACAGAAGACTCTATCTCCAATATACAACAATGGAAGATTTTAAAATTTTATTATGGCCACTCCTATATAGTGGAATTTTGAATCTGAAACTAAAAAATCCATCCATACCATATCTGGTGTCTTGATAAATTTTAAAAAGCCCGGACTGGTGAAAGAAATAATCACCCAATGCTTGAAAATGAGTCGTCACTAATGATACCATAAGTTCGCACAATGATTAAGGCTATTCAACTTCTTTATAAAGTTGAATAGATAAAAATTGCAGACTGAAATTATCAGTGGTATGAAGTTTTTTATTATACCGTTCATTTTAGGGGGAGGAGAATATTCAAATTGTTAGGATATAAAATTTCGAGATACTCTTTAAGGGTATTGCTGAAACAGCTTGAGTTGAACGGAAATTGGAAATGATTAATGCATCGATGGATTCTTTCAATGGGACAGGGATTCAGATTTTAAATATTATCGAAGAGGTTAATCATCTGAAGGATTTAGATACCATCTTAGACAAGATCCTTTACGAAGCGCGAAAGTTGACGCGCGCAGATGCAGGGACGATCTTTTTATCGGAAGAGGATAAACTTCGATTTTCCTATATGCACAATGATACACTGTTGAACGGAGAGGAATCTAATGCCGCTATTTATTCCAACCTTATAGTTCCAATCAATGAACAGTCCATTGTTGGATACGTGGCTAAGCACAGAGAAATCGTTTCAATTGACGATGCCTATAACATCCCCGAGAACAGACCATATTCATTCGATCATTCATTCGATCAGAAGTCTGGATATAGAACCACCTCTATTCTGACAATTCCTCTTAAAACGTTCGAAGACAAATTGGTTGGGGTCATGCAATTGCTGAATGCAAAGAATGAAATGGGGAAAATTGTCCCTTTCTTTCAAGAAAGCCGAATTTACATCCCTTTGTTTGCTAATAATGCCTCCATTGCTGTGGAACGAGGTGTTATGAATCGAGAAATGATCTTGCGGATGATGCGCATGGCTGAACTGAGAGATCCCAGTGAGACTGGTAACCACGTTCAACGCGTGGGGGCCTATTCGGCTGAAATCTATCAAAAATGGGCAGCAAACAATAAGGTAGACAAAAAAGATATTAAACGAACCCGAGATTTGATACGGTTGGCCTCAATGCTACATGATGTCGGTAAGGTTGGTATTTCGGATACGATTTTAAAAAAACCGGCCAAATTGACAGATGAAGAGTTCAATATCATGAAGTGGCATACGGTTTTTGGTTCACGCCTGTTTTCTAACACCACTTCTGACCTGGATAAAATGAGCTGCGAAATAGCCTTGAATCATCATGAAAAATGGGATGGGAGCGGGTATCCAGGGGAATTACATGATATTATTCTAAGCCGTCATTTGACCGGAAAACCGAAACGGGGCAGGGAAATTCCGATTGCAGCCAGAATTACTGCCATTGCAGATGTTTTCGATGCGCTCTCTTCAAAACGGTCTTATAAAGAACCATGGCCTGAGGATAAAATCCGTCTGACCATCGAAGAAGAGGCAGGAAAGCATTTTGATCCGGAACTTGTCGAGGTTTTTTTTCAAATCTACCATATAATTAAAGCAATTCAGGAAAAATTTCAGTAAGATATATGTTTAAAATGGAAAAAGAGGGTGAGTATAGAATATCATTATAATTAATAACAAATTTATCGAATTGAATAGCCAATCAAATAGGAGAAAGTTTGAATTTACTATTTTTAATTTGGTAAAAAAGTAACAGTTAATTAGTGGTTTATTATGCTCGCTGACTACAATTGCAACGAAGTATAATTTTTTTATTTCTTTAACGAGAGGTTTATTCGATGCAATGCTCCAAGTGTAAATTCCAAAATCCTGAAGAAATGCAGTTCTGCGGCAAATGCGGTTCAAAATTAACAAACCCTTGTAGTAAATGTGGATTTGAAAACCCTGAAGCATTTGAGTTTTGTGGCAAATGTGGTAAAGCTTTACAGCAATCATTAGATAATTCAGAAGTGGATTATAAAAAGTCTCAATCCTACACTTCAAAACATTTAACAGATAAGATTTTAACTACCAAAAGCTCAATAGAGGGAGAAAGAAAAGTTCTAACCGTTTTATTTACAGACGCCACCAACTATACCTCAATATCAGAAAAGCTTGACCCAGAAGAAGTTCATCAAATAATGGATGCATGCTTCAAGATCCTCAAAGAATCAATTAGCAAATACGAAGGAACAGTTGACAAGTTTACCGGAGATGGAGTTATGGCGCTATTTGGTGCCCCAGTGGCTCATGAAAATCATGCACATCTTGCATGCTATGCAGCACTGGCAATTCAGGAAGCCCTGATATCCTTTAGTGCGAGAGTCAAACAGGACTACGGGATAAATTTTAAAATGCGAATCGGGCTAAATTCAGGAGCAGTGGTCGTTGGTGGGATTGGCGATGATTTGCATATGGATTATACTGCCTTGGGGGATACCGTTAACCTTGCTTCAAGAATGGAAAGTAATGCAGAGCCTGGAAGCATTCTTGTATCTGAAAGTACCTACCGATTGGTAAAAGATGATTTTGAAACAGAACCCATCGGTGAGATACAGGTCAAAGGTAAGGAAAAACTGCAGAAGGCATTTCGGCTTATAAAATCAAGTGATACAGGGACAAGGATAGGGGCCTCTGTTGCCAGAGGTTTAACAAGATTTGTCGGTAGGGAAAATTCTCTTGCCATACTTATTGAGGCTTTTGCGAGGGCCAAATCAGGATCTGGTCAACTAATAGGAATTGTTGGCGAACCCGGTGTTGGAAAATCCAGATTAATATATGAAATGAGGCAAAGGATTCCAGAGAATGAGTTCAAATACTTTGAAGGAAGATGTCTCCAATATGGAAGCTCAATTCTTTATCTGCCGGTTCTGGATATTCTGAGATCAATTTTCAATATCAAGGATGAAGATAGTGAGCTTATAATTAAAAGAAAAATATACGATTCGATCTCGGCTTTGGATGATCAATTCAAAACACTAATTCCACCCATTCAAAGTATTTTATCGTTAACCGTGGATGATAGAGAATTCGTAGGGCTTGAAGCTAAACAGAAACGTGAAAAAATATTTGAAGCACTTCGATACCTGTTGATAAGAATTTCTAAAGACCAACCCATCATCATTGCGTTTGAAGATTTGCACTGGATAGATAAGACCTCAGAAGCATTTTTACAATATCTGATAGATTGGTTGGCGAATGAAAAAGTTTTAATAATCCTCTTATATCGACCGGAATACATATATTCATGGGGAAATAAGTCTTTTTATACAAAAATTAACATTAACCAGTTAGACAAAGAATCAAGCAAAAATTTGGTCAAAGCCATACTTAAAGAAATAAATATGGCACCGGAAGTCAGTCAACTAATCCTTGACAGATCTGCAGGGAACCCATTGTTTATGGAAGAGTTTACCCATGCTTTAATAGAACGCGGGTTCATTGAAATTCAAGATCATCAGTATACTTTAAAGAAAAAAATAGAAGAAATCAGCATCCCTCATACGATTCAAGGCATTATTGCCTCAAGGATAGATAGGTTGGAGGATAATCTCAAAAGCACTCTTCAGGTGGCCTCGGTAATTGGAAGAGATTTTGCCCATAAAATCCTTGAAACTATCACAGGCATCAAGAATGAATTGAGATATCACCTTCTAAATCTACAAGGCCTTGAATTGATTTACGAAAAAAATCTTTTCCCAGAATTGGAATACTTTTTTAAACATGCCTTAACTCAGGAGGTGGTATACAACAGCCTGCTTCAAAAAAGAAAAAAAGTACTCCATGAAAAAATTGGTATTGCGATTGAAAACCTTTATGCAGAAAAGATGGAGGAATATTATGAGGTACTCACATACCATTTTTGCAAAAGTGATAATCTTAAAAAGGCTGTTAAATATTCAAAATTAGCAAGTAAAAAAGCAGAAAAAAATGCTTCATTAGATAGTGCCTCATATTTCATCCAGAAAATGATCGAAACCCTTGAAAAAATGCCAATTTCCGATGAAGTTACTAAACAGTTAATTAATGCAAGAGTGACCAAAGGCCTTTTCATGTATCAATTGTTTAATTTTGTGGATGCTCAAAAAGCGATAGATCCAATTTTAGACAACAATAGAACCATGAATGATAAAAAAAGAGCTGCCCATGTCCATACAATTTCAGGCAGCTATGATTTTTGGGTGAAAGAAGAACCTGCACTTGCCTTCAATCATCTCAAAACGGCCCTTATTCTATCCAAAGAAGAAAATAATATTTCTGCTCAATTCTTTGCGAATATGAGTCTTGGACAGGCTGCTTCATTTGCTGGTGAATTTGATACTGCTGGAAATTGTTTTGATAACGCTTTAAAAATAAATACAGCCTTAAATAATTTGTGGGGTATTTCTACTGTTAAAAGTGCCATCAGTTTTTATAGTTACATTTTTAAGGGTGATGTGAATTCTGGGATTAAAACAAGTGAAGAAGCTTTAGCTTTTGCAGAAAAAAGCGGTGATTCATATTCGTTGTCCGGAGCTTACTTGAGTCATGGAATATCTAATTATTATATGGGGTTTTTCAAAAAATCTATTTCACTTTTATCCGAAGCAATAGAGCATTGTAAGAGAATGGCCCTTAATATTTGGAACAGCTATGCCCATTATTTTACTGCAATGAATGATTTTCAGTTGGGAAATTTTCAAAATGCTCTATCCCAGTTTAAAACAGCACTCGAATTTTTAAAAGAAGCCCAATCCTTACCGTCGTTCCAGGACTTAATCAAAATAAAAATTATATTGACTGAAATTATACTTAATGAAAAAGAAAAGAGCTTGGAAAATATACCTTCAATAATTCAGTCAAACAAATTAGCAATATACAACACTTCATTTTACAGAAATTATTCAAGAATACTTTTGAGCAGAAATAAAGAAAACATTCCAATGTCTGAGATTTGGATTAAGAAGGCAATAGAAAGCGATAAAAGGAATAATAATCTTTGGAATCTTGGTATGGATTATTTGATTCTGACAGAATTGACTCAGGAAAAAAATTATCAACAGGAGGCCTTAAAAACTTCTAAATCTTTTTTTAAAAAAAGCGGCTCTACAGGTTGGTGTGATTACATAGAACTGAAAACGGCCACCCTGAAGTAAACTATTTTATTTTAGGTGTATTTACTTCCATAAAAGCCTCTAACTTCCCCTTTTCTTGGAGGATGTGCAACCCGAATTCTATTAAATTGGCTGGAGGTTCTTGCCTATCTGTATTTTTTCTTATTAATGTTATAGCACCTTCAGGACAACTGGTTGCACAGATACCGCATCCGATACATTTTTTCATATCAACTTCTGGCTTATCATCAATCATTTTTATAGATATCGTCGGGCATTTATCATCGGCGCAGACACCGCACCCATTGCATTTCTTCAAATCATGCTCTGGATAAAATGATGATGTTGCAAACGCATACAGGTTGCCCTGTTGATTAAATGCTCTTAAGAAACTACAACAGCAGGAGCAGCAATGACAAATAAATTCCAGTTTATCCTGAGTGTTGTTCGCCATTCTTACCAAGCCCATTTCATCAAACTCTTTTATTTTTTTTAATGCCTCATCTTTACTTATTAACCTTGCAAATCCTCTGTCCACAAGATAGTTACATGTATTATCAAACATCATACAGGCCTCTTTGGGAGCATTACAATTTTGCTCAAGTTCACGGCAGGCACAATGTCCAATACCAATAGTTTTAGCTCTGTTTATCATCTCTGCAACTTTCTCGTATGGGAGCACTTCTGATTCGGCTTTAATTTTTTTATTAATGGGGATGACACGCGAGAGAGCAACTTTTTTACTTCCAAAATTTCCCCCTAAGACAGGAATATATTTTTTCCATAACGGCGTTAACTTGCCTATTAGTTCATTATGGACCCCTTTTCTAAAAGGATTCTCAAATAGATAGAAAGTGTTTACAAGAGCGTACGCCCAAGAACCATTCTTTTCTCTTGCAAAGACGACACCTTTATTTGCAAGGGATTCTAAATGGATTTTTACGTCATCTCTTGGAATTCCTGTCCGATACGACACCTCGTTTATTGTGAATGGAAAGAAACCAAGCCCCAAAGCGACCTCTGCTTCTTTTTCAGTAAATAGCAAGCGAAGAATTTCTAATATTTCGGGTGCTGGTGGGCATCCCATAGGATTTAGACTCATGAGTTCTCTCAATTTTTCATAAATTTTTTCAGTCATCTAACCCTCCGATTTTTAAATAATATTTTATTCGTAATAAGATTTTTACATTTGAATCAAAGCCATGAAAGAAAGTCAATATGCAATTTTGAAACTGTATACCCCACAATATGTCTATTTATCAAGGGGTTTCGGTCGGAAGTCAAAGGCCAGCACTGGTATTACAAGGGCTCAGTCCAGAGAAATTTTAGACACCACCATATATTGGGCGTGACCTTTTTCCAATTTTAAAATTTCAATTCAATTATATGAGCCGGAGGCTGCATTCCTGGCCATCCTTACACATTAAACGATATAATATATAAATCCTCTATCAACCAGCCTTTCTCTAAAACTATCCAGCGATCAATATCCCGG
Source organism: uncultured Desulfobacula sp. (assembly GCA_964635025.1). Classification (GTDB taxonomy): domain Bacteria; phylum Desulfobacterota; class Desulfobacteria; order Desulfobacterales; family Desulfobacteraceae; genus Desulfobacula. Next base: position 6,790 of record CAZWMY010000032.1, read on the forward strand.
CAACATCCAATCCATTTTCTTTGGCATATCTTTCCACTCTGATCACCCCATTTTTGGGGAGAACTCTCCGCCGAAAAATAGGCCGGTTGAATCGGAAATTTTAATTGTCCTGTCAGAGAACAATTATTGCACTCCGGATGTAATATTTAAGGGTGATATTTCTCATATTAAGAACCCTGGGGCCTGATTCATGATAGTGCAAAAATGCGGCAGACTTTTTTCTTGACGGGCCTTTCCTTTTTCATGACAGGCCCACCACATTAAAAAGTATGGTGAATTACCCGGTTAAAAAAATTCTATGCAACCATAGGAGCGTTTGGCTTTGGATCAAATAAGTTTTGCAGATTATGCTCTTAGGGATTGAGATATGATTCACATGTTTTTTACCATAGCAACATTGCCCTGGTGTCACCTATATGTCACCTGCGAAAAAAACAAAGGGGTTTCATTTTGAGTGTAGAAACTCCTGAAACCCCTTTAGCTATTGCTTGGTACCGAAGAAAGGACTTGAACCTTCACGTCTCTCGACACTAGATCCTAAGTCTAGCGTGTCTACCAATTCCACCACTTCGGCTAAATTCAACTGGGATTAGAAGGGCTGTGGTGCCGAAGGGGAGATTCGAACTCCCACAAGCATACGCTCGCCAGTCCCTGAAACTGGTGCGTCTACCAATTCCGCCACTTCGGCATTAAGCTGTTTCCCGCTAACCCGCAGACGGGCAATAAAAGATTGCTTAAAAATGACAGTTAGGCTATATATACGTGCTTATGAGTTTTGTCAAGATTATTGTTCCAAAGAGAAAAGGCAAACATGCGGTTAATTGAAAATTTAGAACAGATAAAAGTACCATTTAAAAATGCAGTCCTGACGATCGGCAATTTTGATGGGGTGCACAAGGGGCATCAGAGTCTTTTCCAACAAGTGATAAATAAAGCAAAACAAATCAACGGAACTTCCGTTACAATGACTTTTGACCCCCATCCCTTACAAGCCCTCGGGATTTCCGGCCCCCCGCTTATTACAAGAAGAGACCAAAAACTTGAGCTGATTGAAAAATGTGGGATTGATGTCCTTTTGTGCATTCCGTTCAATATGGAGTTTGCTTCTATTCCCGCCCATAATTTCATTGAAAATATTCTTTTGAATAAAATCGGGATGAAAGCCATCATTATTGGCGGAGACTATTCTTTTGGAAAAGATAGGCTGGGCAATACGGATCTTTTGAAAAAAGAAGGTAAACGGCTCGGGTTTGAAACTATCGTTTCGGAATGGAAACATGTAGCAGGATCAAACCATGAAAGAATCAGCAGTACCCGGATACGTGAAATTGTCATGGAAGGCAAAGTCAATCAGGCCTTTAAATACCTTGGCCGCCACTATCAGATTCGCGGCAAAGTGATCAAAGGCCGGCAACGGGGAGGAAGCCAGCTTGGATTTCCGACCGTCAATATTAAGCTGCACGATGAATTATGCCCGAAACTGGGTGTTTATGCTGTTACAGTGGAAACCGTTAAGGGTAATTTCAAAGGAGTTGCAAATATCGGATTCTCCCCGACTTTTGGGGATCATCAGTTTACCATTGAAGTCCACATCCTGGATTTCAACCATGATATCTATGACACAAGAATCCGTGTGAACATGATCAAACGGCTCAGAGATGAAAAAAAATTTGCCGGGATCCAGGAACTTTCAGAACAGATCAAAAAAGATATTGAAACAGCAAAGGGAATTTTCGAGAAATATGACCATTCGTAATATTTTAACCTATCCGGAGAAATCTCTACTAAAGCCGTCGGATAGGGTCGAGATAATAGATGATGAGATTCGGACATTGGTTAACGACATGGGAGAGACCATGTTTAATGCTCCTGGTGTCGGGCTTGCCGCTCCCCAGGTGGGTGTAAATAAAAGAGTGATTGTATATGACATCCATGCCGGTGACCCGGATGATGATGGTAAGACCCATGATTTTAAGGCATTAATCAATCCGGAAATTATGGATGCAACAGGCAGCATTATCTCGGAAAAGGAAGCTTGCTTAAGCGTTGTGGATTACAGCGCAGATGTAAAACGATATGAAACAGTAATAATCAAAGCCCTTGATATTGATGGCAATCCTATGGAATTTAAAGCCGAAGGCATCCTTTCCGTTATCATGCAGCATGAAATCGATCATCTGGACGGTATCTTATTTATCAATAGAATCAGTGTATTGAAAAGATCTCTGTATAAGAAAAAACTTGCAAAAGACCTCAAGGCCAATTGAAAAATAAAATCCGAATCATTTATATGGGCACTCCTGAATTCAGTGTCCCGGCCTTAACTCGTCTGAATTCCCAGGAGGATTTCGCTGTCTGCCTTGTTGTGACTCAACCGGACCGTCCAAAGGGTAGAGGGAAAAAGCTGCTTTTCTCCCCTGTGAAGGAAGCAGCCTTAACCCTTGGGATTGAAATTTTTCAACCGGAAAAAATCAATACTCCTGAAGCTGCTGAAAAACTCTTATCTTTCAAACCGGATTTTTTTGTAGTTGCCGCCTTTGGGCAGATTTTATCCCAAACGATTTTGGATATCCCAAATCATTATCCCATCAACATCCATGCATCCCTTTTGCCCAAATACAGAGGCCCCTCCCCTATTCAGGCAGCTATCCTCAATATGGATGAACTGACAGGCGTCACCACCATGGTCATGGCAAAAGAAATGGATAAAGGCGACATTCTCCTTTCCAAAACCACACCCATATCGGAACATGATACTGCAAAAGACCTTCATAAAAGATTGGGAGAAATCGGAGCCGACCTTATTGTGGATACCATCCGTGGCATTCTAAAAAGCGAATGTTCTCCCGTACCCCAGGATGATTCCAAGGCAAGCTATGTTAAAATGCTGAAAAAAACCGACGGTAGGATTAACTGGAGTCTTTCAAGCCGCCACATTCAGGCTCATATCAATGCTATGACGCCTTGGCCCGGCGCTTTTTCAACTCTTGGTGAGAAACATATCAAAATTTTTAGAGCTGTTTCCTCACCCGTCCCCTGTGCTTTTGACCCAGGGATTATTTTTCTGTGTGATAAGACGGGTATCCATGTTTCAACCGGAAAGGGATGCCTAACCATCCAGGAACTCATGGGAGCTTCGGGAAAACGATTAACTGCGGTAGAATTTTTATGCGGACATCCTATTATCCCGCCAGTGAAATTTGATTCCTAAATGATTCCGGACCCTCGTCATATTGCCTTAAACGTCTTGCTTGACTGGCAAAAAGGATCACATACCCTTGACCGGAGCCTTGAACGCTTCTCTGATGACATATCCGGTCTTCCAAAAAATGACAGAAGCCTTTGCAATGCCGTCATTTTTGGTGTTCTGAGAAAAAGAAGGGCCATAGACTGGGTTATCCGTTCGTTTTCCAATACAGCCCTTGAAAAAATAGATGTCGTATCTTTATACATTTTAAGGATTGCATTGTTTCAGATTCTGCATATGGACAGAATACCGGCTTTTGCAGCCATTCATAGTGCGGTTGATATTTCAAAGGCCATATCCGGCAAGAAAACATCTGGGTTTATCAATGCTGTTCTGAGAAATGCATCGGAAAATCATTCAGCTCTTTCTTTTCCGGAAAAAAAAACAGAGCCTGAAAAATATTTATCCATAAAATTTTCTTTTCCGGAATGGCTGGCAAAAAAATGGATTCAGGCCTATGGCCTCGACCAGGCCGAAAGATTATGTCGTCAGATTGACGGCATTCCGCAAATTACGATCTGTTGCAACCGATTAAAAACAGACCGTCAATCTCTTTTGGAAAATCTTTATTCGTTCACAAAAAATTTACAAATTACCTATTTTGCCGCCCATGGACTCTCTTTTTCAAATCCTGCTTTACCGGTTCAGGAATTAGAAGCTTTCAAGCTTGGTCTTTTTCATGTCCAGGATGAGGCTGCCCAGATTATCACCGAATATCTTGCTCCGTTACCGGGAGAAAAAATTCTGGATGCCTGTGCAGGTTTTGGCGGAAAAGCTTTTTATATGGCTCAGATCATGGACAATAAGGGCATTGTGACGGCCTCCGATATTGAACTTGAAAAACTTGAAATGCTTCAGCTGGATGCAGAAAGGCTTGGGATCACAATTATTCAGACAAAAAACATGGATATTCTAAAAACTTCGATCAAAGACTTTGATTCATATTTTGATCGGGTTCTGATTGATTCCCCCTGCACAGGTCTTGGCGTTTTGCAGCGCAACCCGGATACCAAATGGAAATGTTCAAAAAAAGATATTGAACGGCTTTCGGCCAAACAGAAAAAAATGATCAATTCAGCCGCCAATCTTGTAAAGCCCGGCGGAATCCTGGTCTATGCCGTTTGTTCCTGCGAAAAAGAAGAAAATGAAGATGTCATTCATTCTTTTTTAGATAAACGAAAGGATTTTTCGATTGATAAAGATTTTTATTCTGATAAATATTCATCATTAATTACCAGTTACGGTTTTTTAAAAACCTATCCGGACTCAAAAGACATGGATGGTTTTTTTGCGGCCCGGTTAATCAGGAAATCAAAGCAGCCTGACGCAAGGTGTTAACATTTTATAAGAAAGAACCAATTCACCCAGGAGAACAATCATTATGGGAATCATTGCCCCTTCCATTTTATCTGCAGATTTCACCCGGCTTGGCGATGAATTAAACGCCATTGAAAAAGCAGGTGCCGACTGGATCCATATTGATGTCATGGATGGACATTTTGTTCCCAACATCACCTATGGACCTATTATTGTCGAAGCCTGCAAACGGGCTTCAACCTTAGTGCGGGATGTCCACCTGATGATTGAAAAACCGGATCTGATGATCCCTGAGTTTGCAAACGCAGGGGCTGATTATATCTCCGTTCATGTGGAAGCCTGCACCCACCTTCATCGAAGCCTTCAGCTCATCAAGAGTTTCGGCATCAAGGCGGGAGTCGCATTGAATCCGGCAACCCCCATATCCTCCATCGAATATGTCATGGATCAATTGGATTTTATTCTTGTCATGAGTGTCAATCCGGGGTTTGGCGGCCAGAAATTTATAGACTCCAGTATTGATAAAATAAAAGCTTTGTCCAGGATCATTAAAGAACAAAAGCTTAAAACCATCATTCAGGTGGATGGCGGGATCAATAAGGACACCATTAAACTTGTTTCCAAAGCAGGAGCATCTTCTTTTGTAGCCGGATCAGCCATATTCCATACGGATGATTACCAAAAGACCATCTCCATCCTTCGGGAGAACATATAAAAATGCCCGTTAACAAATTCATGATTACAGTGCTTGGAAAAGACAGGCCCGGTATCATTTCAATGGTTTCAAACATACTTTATGAACAGGACTGCAACCTTGAAGACGCCAATCAGATGATATTGCAGAAACAGTTTGCCGGTTTTCTTGTTGATGTGAACACCAATGAAGATCATACCCCGGCACACAACACCAAGACCGGAATCCTGAATGTCTCCGCCTCTTCCTCGTTGGATACATTTGTAACTTATGGCGGTCAGAATCCAGACCCTATTCACAGTTTTAAAAATTAATCATCATGACTGCTTCATCCCCTTTGGTAAAACATAAAGCTAATTATTTTATTATTTTTATTCTGACCCTGGTGCATTTTACAGGTGATTTTTATTCATCCTTTTTTACGCCCCTATTACCGGCTTATGTCGACAAATTCAATCTGACACTTACGCAAGTCGGCCTTTTGACTGGTATTACAAGATTGCTGGCATTTATAGTTCAACCGGCTGTGGGGTATATGGCCGATCGATATGAAACACGAACCTTTGTTTTAACCGGTCTTTTTTTTGCGCTTTTCTTTATCCCGTTTTCCGGCATTGCTTCAAATTTTTGGATTCTTCTCTTAGTTTTATGCCTTGGCTCCCTTGGATCTTCCATGTTTCACCCCGCCACCACGGGTATGGTGCCTTTATATGCCGGGAACAGGAGCGGATTCAGCCTTTCTATTTTTAATACCGGCGGAACCCTTGCCTTTGCATTAGGTCCTGTATTCATCACCTGGCACGTGGCAAAATTCGGCCTTGAAAAAATGCCCTATACCATAATTTTAGGAACCATTGTCTTTATTTTCTGTTTACGATATCTGCCGGTCCCGATTAGTGAAAATCTTACCCATCTTGGATTTTTCGGTTCCATGAAAGTAATGCTGGGGAAAGTGTATAAATCGATTTTCCTCATCTGGATTGTTATGGTCATTCGAGCCGTTACATCACAGACCTTTATGACCTTTATGCCCATTTATCTGATAAAAAATGGTCACACTCTTGTTTCTGTGGGATTTATTGTATCCTTATTTACCCTAGCCGGTACGATCAGCGGTCTTCTTGCAGGCTGGATGTCCGACAAAACAGATTTCAAAAAGCTGTTTTTTATTTTTCATATATTGATGACCCCTGCCATGCTTTTATTTTTATACCTGCCGGGTCCTTTTGTATATATCGGTACTTTTCTGGCCGGATTCATGGCATTGGCTTCGCTTCCCTTGGGTGTGGGCATGGCACAAAAATTAGCTCCCAAATCCAGATCCATGGTCTCCAGTCTCATGATGGGCTTTGCCTATGGTCTGGGTGGTGCCATATCTCCTGTGGTTGGGAAACTAGCTGATATTTACGGTCTTGAATCGGTTCTTTTCTGGTCGGCCTTTGTACCGCTCGTAAGTTTGATATTTATTATAAGATTTCCAAAGGTTGAATAAATCTATCAGGCTTGCCCCATCTGCCAGACCCTTGAAACAATTTTACCAATTTTTTCAATGGCCCTGTCCATGGAATCGATCATAAGACATTCACTGGGTTTATGAACATCTTTTCCATGGCAGATCCCAATGCAGACTGCCGGGACATTTTGTGAAAAAGGAATATTTGCATCGGTTGAACCGGATTCAAATTTAACATCAAACCCGGTTTCAAGGAAGACGGATTGACATAAGCGGACTAATGGCGAACTTTCAGAAATCATTCCGCATGGCCGGTCACCAATTTTTTCAATTGTAATTTCAATATGTTCCATTGAAAATCCATTGATTATGGTTTTTGCCTGTTCAACCAAATGTTTAAGCCCATCATTAGTTTCAGACCTTAAATCCAAAAGAAGTGAGGCGGTCTGGGCAATGGTATTGATGGAGGTGCCGCCATTGATCACACCGATATTAAATGTACTTTTGGGTTCCTTAAGCGGCAAAACTTCCGTTAACTTGGCGGCAACCCTTACAAGCCCGTGCACTGCGCTTGAATTGCCGAAATCATGCCAGCTGTGACCTCCCTGACCATCTGCGGATACTTTAAACCTGGTTGACCCCACACCCCTGGTATAAATACAGTTGGCACCGGATGAGCCTTCAAGAACAATATAGGCAATTGGATTTTCTTTGATTGTCCTTGAAAATACCTCTTTCATGCCTCTAAGATCCCCGGTTCCTTCTTCACAAACATTTGCAGCAAGAACAATATCACCTTCAAGGGTCTCATCCATAAGTTCCAGAATCTGTTTCATCATTATCAGAAAAGCAACCCCTAGAGAATTGTCTCCGATGCCGGGCCCAAAAATCTTATCCTCTTCTCTCCGGACAGACAAATCACAGGAACGGTCAAAAACAGTATCCAGATGTGCGCTGACCACCACCGGCGGCTTCTTTCCCCCCTTAATCCTTGCATACACATTGTTCATGGCATCCATAAAGACGTCTGAAAGCTTTTCTTCCAGAAACCGTTTTTTTACGTATTGGGCCAGTTCTGCCTCGTCAAATGTCGGTGAAGGGATCTGCTGGACGGCAACAGCTTCATTAATTATTTTTTTTACAAGATCTGAAAATGATTTTTCCACAATACCCTCATCTATATGAAAAATGTTAAAACCGTGCTATTCAAGACATAATTAAACCAATAATGATCCGGTTGCATATGAATATATCAAAGGTTGTTCTGGTTCAACCACCCATAGAAGATTTTTATCTGACAAAAAAAAGAACCCTTCCCTATGGACTTGCCTGTATTGCCGCTGCAATCAGGAATAAAGGGTTTGATGTTGAAATTCTGGATGCCCTTGCAACTCAAAAATCCAGAATCATGAACTACCCGGAGGAATTTTCCTATTTAAACCCGTTTTATAATCAAAAGGATATCTCGTATTTTTCCCTTTTCCATGAATTCAGACATTTTGGATACAGTTTTGAATATATCGGGACAAAAATCAGAGAAATTCAGCCTTTTGTTGTCGGTATCTCTTCATTGTTTACAGCATACAGCAATGAAGCCCTGATAACGGCAAAAACGATTAAAAAATTCTATCCTCACTGCCTTATTGTCATGGGTGGGCACCACCCGACTTTTTTTCCTGAAAAAACCCTTGAATGCCACGAGGTTGATTTTGTACTCCGGGGTGAAGGTGAAGTCACCCTGCCTTTGCTTTGTGAAACATTAAAGAAAGGCTCAGGCCTGAAAAACATCCCGGGAATTGCTTTTAAAAAAAACGGGGTCCTTCACATTTCAGATCCCTTTTGGATAACCAATCCCCATGAGTTTTCATTGCCTGCCGTGGATCTTGTCAACCAAGCGTTTTATAAAAGAGAGAAAAGATATTCAACCGTTGTTGTTTCCAGCAGAGGCTGCCCCATGCAATGCTCATACTGCTCCATGTCGGCTTCATCTTCGTGTGCCCCTTTCAGACAAAGGCCGGTTGAGGAGGTTGTCAATGAAATCAAGATCCAGATTCAAAATTATGATATTGGTTTTATTGATTTTGAGGATGAAAACCTCTGCCTCAACAAATCCTGGTTTCTTGAACTTAGCTCAAAACTCCAACCGGTTCTCTATGGTAAACAGATTGAAATCAGGGCCATGAACGGACTCTATCCGCCTTCAATCGACAATGAGATTGTTTTTTCCATGAAAAAGCTTGGTTTTAAAACACTGAATCTTTCCCTTGGCTCCACTTCAAGGGAACAGTTAAAGGCGTTCAACCGCCGGGATGTTCGCAAATCCTTTGAAAATGCACTTCTCCTTGCTCAGAAACACGGCCTTGAATGTGTTTCCTATATCATTGCGGCTGCACCGGGCCAGAGCGCTCAAAGCTCTCTTGATGATCTTGTTTACCTTGCACAAAAAAACACCCTGTTGGGGCTGTCAATCTATTATCCTTCACCCGGAAGCCTTGATTATCAGGTCCTGGATCATAAGGGTCTGCTACCTGACACATTCAGCCTCATGCGGTCGAGCGCACTCCCTTTTGACGATTCCACATCAAGATCAGAAGCCGTTACATTGCTCAGGCTTTCACGAATAATTAATTATATGAAACATCTTCTTCAAATATTCAGGAAGATACCTGATCCTGAATCCTTTCCCGATTGTACAACCCTCCCTTTTACAGACAGGGAGACAGTATCCCAAAAACTTTTGCAATGGTTTCTGTATGATGGAAAATTCCGGGGGGTTACCAACACAGGAAAGGTTTATGATCATTTAGCTGATGATCAACTCGTGGGGAAATTTTTAACCATGTTAAAATCTATTGAAATCAGGGGGATAAGATAAGATATTCCTTTTCAGAGCTCATAAGGGGTCAGGCTGTCCCAACCATCTTCAGTTACAAGAAGGGTCTGTTCAAACTGGGCAGATAAAGACCCGTCATTGGTTACGGCTGTCCATCGGTCTTCAAGCACATGAAGCTCTTTTTTCCCAAGATTGATCATGGGTTCGATGGTAAATACCATACCGGGAACGAGGGCCAGCCCTTTTCCCTTGTTTCCGAAATGAAGAATCTGGGGCTGCTCATGAAAGCTGGTTCCCACGCCGTGACCGACAAATTCACGGACCACGGAACAGCCCTGTGATTCTGCATAACTTTGAATGGCATAACCGATATCCCCAAGGGTTGCACCGGGCTTAACAACCTCTATCCCTCTTTTCAGGGATTCGGCAGCAACCGTAACAATTTTCTTGCCTTTTTCCGTGGGTGTTCCGACAAAAAAAGTTTTGCTGGCATCTGCATAATATCCATTCAAAATAGGGGTAATATCCACATTGACAATATCCCCGTCTTTGAGCACCCTATCCCCTGGAATGCCGTGACAGATCACCTCATTGACGGAAACGCAGACGCTTTTTGGAAATCCCCGGTAATTCAAAGGAGCAGGTACTGCCCCGGCCTTGATGGTCTGTTCATGGACAAAGGTATTGATGTAATCTGTCTTAAGGCCTGGTTTTATCATTAATTCAACCTGATTGAGAATCGATATCAAAAGTTCCCCGCATTTCCGGATACCCTCAATCTCATGGGGTTCTTTTAAATGGATATCGTATTTTCTTTTGTATTCTTCCTTTATATTCATTTCCATCTTCAGATTCCGACAGCAGTTTTTATATTTAACCCCGCTTCCGCAGGGGCATAAATCATTGCGCCCGATTTTTACGGATTTATTTTTCATTATCAATCAAACTCCGGATGCCCCCACAGGGAATGGGGATATGCTTCTTCAATTCTTATTTTGACCATATCCCCGATAGTGACACGGCTGGATGGGAAATGAACGATTTTATTGGACTCGCTTCTCCCGGTCATCTGTTCCATATTTTTTTCAAATTGCTCAAATCCGTCATGTTTTTTTGAGCTTTTTCCTTCGACAAGAATTTCCAGTATCTTCCCGATTTGAGCCCTATTTTTCTTTTCCGTAAAGGTTTCCTGTAATTGTAATAAAAGATTCAGCCTGTCAAGTTTTTCTTTTTCATCAATCTGGTCTGAAAACTTTGCTGCCGGGGCCGAGGTTCTGTTGGAATAGGCAAAGGCAAATATGGAGTCAAACTCGACCTTGCGGATCAGATCCAGGGTATCATTAAAATCGTTTATGGCTTCCGACGGGAATCCGACAATGATGTCGGTGGAGAGCGAGATATCCGGACACAATTGTTTAAGTTCAAAAATTCTGTCAAGATACTGCCCTCTTGTGTATCCCCTGTTCATTTTTTTTAAAATTGAATCAGATCCGGATTGAACCGGAAGATGAAGATGGTTACAGACTTTTTCAAGATCCCGGATGGCATGCATGAGATCCAAGGAAAGATCTTTGGGATGGGAAGTGGCAAACCGTATACGATGGATTCCTTTAATGTCATTGATCTTCTTCAAAAGCTCAGGAAAAGAGATATCACCTTCTTTTTTACCATATGAATTGACATTCTGCCCGAGAAGCGTCACTTCCTTTACCCCGGAAACAGCCATGAGGGTGATCTCTTCCACTATGTTTTCCGGCTTTCGGCTTCTTTCTTTTCCACGAACATAAGGAACCACACAATAGGTGCAAAAATTTTCACATCCCTGCATAATGGTGACAAACCTTGAAACCTTATTTTCTTTAAAACAGGCAGAGTCCGGGAGGGATTCATAAATCATGGGTGAATCTTCAGTATCCACTATTTTGGATCGGCCGGATAATATGGCATCAATATGCCCTCCAAATCTTGAAAACGCCCTTGTTCCTAAAACAATATCCAGATGCGGAACCCTTTCAAAGGCTTTTTCACCATCCTGCTGGGCCACGCATCCTGCCATGACCGTAATCAGATGTGGTTTTTTCTTTTTGACCCGCGCAAATCTTCCCAAAAAACTATAAGCTTTTTCCTCTGCCTTATGCCGGATTGAACAGGTATTGCATACCACCACATCTGCCTTGTCCATGTCTTCGGTTTTTTCAAATCCGCCGAAAGTCAAAATTGATGCAAGCTTTTCAGAATCATAAACATTCATCTGGCAGCCGATGGTATAAACAAAGGCATAACCCCTAAACTTCATCAAACATAAAATCCTTTTTTAAATCTTCAACAATCATCCGGGCGGTTTCTACACTGTCCGGTGCGATGATCAATACGATATGACCGGTTTTCGGATCAAGGGTGGTGGCAATGGCAACACCTTCATGGCCTTCAAAAATAAATTTGATAAAACCGATTTTTGTTTTATCCACCCGATATTCTTTGCGCACCATATCCATGGATCTGTTTTTATTTTTCCCTGACGAATCGATCCCTGTGAATTTTCGGTGTCCTTCTGGGAGGGGCCTTGGCTTCCATGGCAGGAGTTCCGATAAAAATGGCACCGGCCACATCCAGTTCTGCTGGAATATCAAGGACAGTTTTCAGCGTTGAAGGATTAAAAAATGTAAACCATAATGAATCAAGACCAAGATCCGTGGCTTTCAACAGCATATTCTGAATACATGCAGAAGTTGACTGCAGTGCCCCGTGGGGTTGTCCGAAATAACTGCCCAAGCCGCCTTTATGAGGATTATAGACAACCACCAGGATAAGGGGAGACTCACCGACAAAATTCATTGGATATTTTTTGACCCACTCTGGCCCGTTGTTATCTACAATAATCTGTTTGGCCTCGATTCCTGTTTTCTGGATCTGCGCTTTGACGGCAGGGTCGGTCACTGCAATAAATTCAAAGGGCTGTTCATTGAGTGGGCTTGGCGCCCACTGTCCTGCCGTTACAATGGCCTGCAATTGATCTTCTGTAACAGGAACAGGTTTAAAAGCCCTGCAACTTCGTCTTTTTTTGATTATTTCATCAAATTCCATGTTAAATATCCTTTCGCAAATAATGGTGTCCATTTTTTTGATCCGTCATATCCAAAAAGTCGTTCCAGTATCTATATAAACGCCTCTCAAGTCAATATAAGAATAAGCTGCTTAAATTTAAAGGCTCAATTTGACTTTATGGAGGTTTGCTTATATAAAATATATCGACTCACATGGATACCCTACTCAAATATTCTGAACCTGATAAGGCTGCTGCCGACATCTTAACTGAAAGACTCAATTGCCATCCGCTCCTTGCAATGCTCCTATCAGCAAGAAATATACTGACTGTTCAGGATGCTGAATCTTTTTTGAATCCGAAATTTGAAAACCTGACCGATCCGTTTTTGCTAAAAGACATGGATATCGCTGTAAAAAGAATTTATACAGCCCTTGAAAATAAGGAAAAAATTCTTGTTTTTGGTGATTTTGATGCCGACGGCGTTACAGCCACAGCACTTCTCATCGATTTTCTTGAATACTGCCATGCAAATATTTCATGGTATATTCCCCACCGAATTAAAGAAGGATACGGATTTCAGTCCGAGCATATCAAAATGGCAAGGGATCAGGATGTGGATCTGATCATCACGGTCGATTGTGGTGTCACGAGTGTTGATGCGGTAAGAGATGCAGGTCTTGAGGATATTGATGTCATTATTACCGATCATCATGAACCCGGCCCTGAACTGCCTTGTGCCTTTGCCGTGGTGAATCCCAAGCGTGAGGATTGCTATTCAGGTTTGACCTATCTTGCAGGTGTGGGGGTTGCCTTTTTCCTGATCATGGCATTAAGAAAATTCTTACGAGAAAAAGGCTTCTGGGATGATATAACCGAACCCAATTTACTGGACAGTCTGGATCTTTTTACTATCGGAACCATCGGAGACATGGTGCCCCTTGTTCATTTTAACCGGACACTCTGCATTGCCGGGTTTAAACGCATCAGACAGGGTCTGCGTCCGGGCTTGAAATCACTTATTGATGTTTCAAGGCTTGATATCACTAAAATCGATTCGGATGACATTTCCTATAAAATTGTACCCAGGATCAATGCAGCAGGCAGGGTTTCCCATGCCCGGATCTGTGTTTCCCAACTCACGGATACGGATAAAGTCCGGGTTGAAAAAACAGCTGGTCTTCTGGATCAATTAAATATCAAACGCCAGAAAATCGAACAGGAAATCATTGCAGATATTGAGAAAAGACTGGTTAAAAACCCTCATTTGTTAAATCATAAGCTGTTGTTTTTGTGGGATGACAAATGGGACCCGAGTGTGCTCGGCATTGCAGCGTCAAAGCTTTCAAAAAAATATTATTGCCCTGTTGTTTTGCTTTCTACCGGAAACGGTGATGCCGTTGGCTCCTGCAGAAGCATTAATCAGATTAATATCCATCAGGCCCTTACAGCTTGTGAACCCTTACTTGTCAAATTCGGCGGGCATGCCATGGCCTCAGGACTTACAGTAAAAAAGGATAATTTAACATTCTTACATGAAAAATTGCAGACGTATATTGAAACCTCCTATTCGAAAAAGGATTTTCAAAAAACTCTGACTATTGATGCTATTCTTGATCCCCGGGATATCGATATTCACCTGGCAAAAGAAATTGACCGCCTGAGACCCTTTGGCATTGAAAACCCTGAACCTGTTTTTCTATGTGAAAATCTTAGCGTGGCATCGTCTTATGTTATTGGTAATTCTCATAGAAAAATGACTCTTTTACGACCCGGTGTTTCAAATCATCACGTCGAAGCTTTTCATTTTAATATTAGTGACCCTGACAACCTTCCGGATTATTACCCGAAAATTGCTTTTAAAATCAAAATCAATAAATTCAAAACAAACACAGTTCAAATTATTATCGAAGATATTTAGATATTTTGCTTGATAAATACAGGGTTTTTATTATATAAATATTTGTTAATATTTTATTATTTTTGGTAACTTTAAGGAAAATTAAATGGCCAAATTATTTTATACCGGAAACAGGGAAGCAAAGCTTCTTTCAAAAATCGAAACCTCAAAAGAGCGTGAAAGAATCAGAACCATCAGCACCATCCGGGATAATGTTGATGTTTTTTCCAATAAGGTTGCCATGAAACTGATTGAAAAAGGATTGGTTGAAACGGTTTCCAAATCCAGCGTTGAAAATCAGATTGCAAGGTGCCTGGACGCCCTCTGTAAAGCCGAAGATTTCGATATTGACTATATGATCGCACCCTTGCGGACTATTGTGCCGAATCCAAATGTTGCAAGCCTCTACCTGACTGCCTTTATTGTAGAAAAACTTATCAATCACAAAGATGTTATTGATATCTTCGGCAGCGATGAAGATATCTATTTTTGTATTCAAAAAGAGCTTACCGCAATTCTGCCCAAAGCCTGATTTGAATTATACTGATCATAGTTTAAGCTTTTTCAGAAAAGTCGGTTTTGGAATACCCTCAGTGTTGTATCCTCTCAATCTGTAATACTTCGCGATCATTGAATTCAGAGGGACACGCCTTTTTTCAGGATCATCTTTCCGGCATTCAAAAACGAATCGATCCGGAAGTGTATCATCGGCTTTTCTGATCCCTTCGTTGGTGTTCATCAACCTCTCGAGCATATGAATTCTTTCACCTGCTTTTAAAAAATCCCTGGAAGTCAGTTTCATTCCGGTCACTGCCTCAAAAAAATCAGGATATATTGAAAAATCAACCAGAAAAAGCGCAAAGGAAGGGAGATTCTGCATTAGCAGAGCAAGAACAAATCGGGGAGTCAGTCTTGTTAAAAATGTTTCCAGGGTAAATCCATACCCTGTAAACTGACAGATATCCATTGAATTCAGAGCAGAATAAAAATTTTCAAAAAATTTTACAAATTCAGGTTTGGCCCGAATGGAATCCGGTTTTAAAAACCCGAGGAAATTCTCAAACGCAACCGGGAATGAAGACAAATGACAGGCCCCTCTGTTTGCAACTGCATAGCCAAGCCCCTGACCGTAAGCCCCTCTCGGATCATACCCTGCCATTTCAAGGCCTTTTACCTGGATCGCGAATTCTTTTCCGCCATATTTTTTAGAAAGCGCTCTTGATCCTGTGGCAATCTCTTTTCCAAAACCTTCAAGATGTGCCGTGGCATTCAATGCTTGAATAATTTTATCCGGCTTGCCAAACTCAAGGTCGGTTTTAACAAGCCCTTTTTGACCGGCTTCCATCACCCAGGCCAAAGTTCCGCCTGCGGATATGGTATCCATTCCTTTTTCATTGCAGATATCATTGAATAAAGAGATAAAATCAGGATCAAATATCCCAAGATTTGAACCCATAAGCGCCAGTGTCTCATATTCCGGAACACTTTTTTCAGTATCATTAAACATTCCTTTGTGTCCGCATAAAATGGAACAGGGCTTACAGGTATGATGTTTTGTGTTATGGCGGGTTTTAATGTTTTGGCCTGTAATCTCTTTAGCCTTCTCATGGTTGCCGAATGAAAAATTATTGACCGGCAGCATCCGGTTTTTAATAACAAATTCCGTATTGGCTGCTGTCCCGTAATCCCGCATTAATAAACTCATGGGATTACGGTTAATATATTGATTGGCCTTTTTTTTCAATTTTTCAAATTTTTCCAGGGAAAAAGGAACAACCTTATATTGTCCTCTCAAAGCAACCAGAGCTTTCAGATTTTTTGAACCCATAACCGCTCCGAGCCCGCCTCTTCCCAGATATCTGTAACCGGAGGCAGCATTGGCAAACCGAACCAGATTCTCTCCTGCAGGGCCTATTACGAGCGCTTCTTTTTCTTTTCCTCCGATTTGCCCCAGGGTAGCTGAGATATCGCTTCCCCAGAGGCTTTCAGCATCTAAAAACTCAACTTTGTCGTGATGAATCTGCAAAGATATGGGGTATGGGGATTTGCCCCTGAGAATCATACCATCCCAGCCATTGGTTTTAAGCATTCTTCCAAAAGACCCGCCACAGGATGAAGAACCGATAATGCTTGTGAGAGGAGACTTAAAGATAGCATGAAATCTTCCTGAACAAGGTGCAGAAGTCCCAGCCAGAACTCCTGTCATAAGGATGATGATATTATCTTCTCCTAAAGGATCAATTCCGGGTTTAAGCCTGTCATACAACAATTTAAGGCCAAGCCCCTTTCCTCCAAAAAAATGCCGCCTTTGGTCTTTTGAGATCGAGACCGTAGAAACTGTTTTTGATGACAGGTCAATTTCAATGACCTTGTTCAAGGTTCCTGCAATTTCTTTTTCATTCATTTTTATATCGCATTTCTTATATTTACAGTCAGATACATATCCCCTTTTAATCCGGTAGGAGTTGATTTTCCCATCCCTTTCAATTTTAGTTTTGTACCCTGTTTGACGCCTGAGGGAATTTTTACATTGTATAATGGTTTATAAAACCCCCAGGGAATCGTGACCAATTTCTGGGTACCGGTTATAGATTCAATGGTTGTAATATCGATATCCCCGTAGAGATCCGGGCCCCCGGCTGCATTCGTGGCTGTAATGATCTGAAGCTTTGGCATGGTTTTTCTTGCGGTATATTGACTGATCTTCGTATTTAACCCTGTTTCTGGGAGTTTTTTATTGAATTTTATCATCAAAAATCCCACAGCAAACCCGCCGATATGTGCCCACCAGGCGATACCGGCACCGGCACCGCTGCCGGCAGCATTCAAAACCTGCATAAAAAACCAGATACCAAGAAAAATAAATGCCGGGATTTCCACAAACCAGGGGATGATGATAATGGGGATGACGGTCAATATCCTTGATTTAGGAAAAAGCAGAAAATAAGCCCCCATAACACCGGCAATGGCACCGCTCGCACCAATGGTCGGCATTGAGGATGTCGGATTTACGATAAAATGAAAAAAACCTGAAATAACTCCGCAGATCAGATAAAATCCTAAAAATCTGAATGAACCGAAATGATCTTCAACATTGTCCCCAAAGATATAAAGGCTCCACATATTGCCTATAAAATGAAAAAAACCACCGTGCAGAAACATATAGGAAAAAATGGATACCACTTGATTGGCAAAAGAAAAATGTCTGGACATTTCAAAGACGGTATACTTGGCCGGTACAAGGCCAAACGTATAAAAAAAGGCTTCATTGTCAAATCCGACCTGAATCTGGAGAATAAAAACAAGAAGATTGATTGCCATGAGAAAATACGTTACAACCGGAACACTGTAAGAAGGCTGGGTGTCTCTGATCGGTATCATTGAACCACCCTTAAAATATGATCTTTTTCAAGTTCATGTTTGAGTTGTTTTAGAATCACCATTACCGCATCTTCAATGGAGAACTCCGGATTCTCGATGATCGCTGCACAGTCCTTTAAAAGCAGGCTATTTTCCGCATCAAATCCAACCCTGTGCCGGATATAATCCAAAAAGGTAAAATACAATACAGAAATGTCGGTTTGTTCAGATCTTGCAATAAAATTCCGCGTTTTTAAAGACAGGTCATGATAGAGCAAATCAATTGCGGTATTGAGATCTTCGGGGAAATCTTCCCTGATCTGCCCGGAAGGGATATATGCCCGGGTCATTTTGTCCTTTTGAGTATCCAGAAACAAAAGATAAAGGGTTACTTCAAGAACGGTTTTAACATCTGCATAGATGCCCGGTAAAAAACTTTGCCTTGGGCCTGCCACATTCAAGACTTGAATTTGATTTTCAAGGATGAATGATTTTAAAATGATTGCTGCTTCAAATTCTTCGCACTGCGTCAGATCGATATGGCAGTTTGACCTCCCCACCACTTTTGCAAAAGTTTGTGTAAACTTTGACCCCCCGGACAGATCACCCCGGGAAATAATCGCTGTAGCATGGGAATTTATGATATTCAGCTTTGTTCTTTCCCTGTAATCCTCAGACTCGGTTTCGATAAGTCTATATTTCCCATTCAGACGTCCATCTTCAGTTCTTCTACCCTTTGGAATCCATCCGCCATGGTCAATATTAAATTTTATGGCAACATCAAGGGCAGCCCTGTCTGCCCCTGTCTGTCCGCCGGAAATTATTTTTTTTAACATCAAAATCGTATCTCTTGTCTTTAAATCAAACCTTTTCTATAATAACAGCATGAAACATAAGTTCAATAGCATTTTTTATCTGATCATAAAACCGGCGGTTTATGAATACGCTTTCCAGAAGTGACTGTTTTAAACTGATCAAAACCATGGATATGATGGATCATATTATCGATCACTCAGTTATGGTTTCCAATGTAACGCTTTTTTTATGTCATCAATTAAAAAAAACCTTGCCGGATATTAATACAGAGCTTGCAACCTCGGCCGCATTGCTCCATGACATTACCAAAACCCGAAGTTTCTCCACAAAAGAAAATCATTCCGTCACAGGCGGTCGTTTGCTGTCGGATATGGGATATCCTGAAATCGGGAGTATTATTCGTCAGCATGTACTCCTGGATTCTTATATTGTCGATTGCCAAGTTTCAGAACAGGAGATTGTTAATTATTCGGATAAAAGGGTGTTGCATGACAAAATCGTATCTCTGGACGAACGGCTTGAATATATACAGGAACGATATGGTAAAACCATGGAATTTGAAAATCGTATCCGGGTCATGAGTCAAAACACGTTAACCCTGGAAAACAAAATCTTTCTTCATCTTGATATCGAACCGGATCTTTTATCGGTAAATGTTAAAAATGAAATAAAAAGAGAGGACTATCTTTGATTCAATCGACAACAAAACATTGCACAATATTGAAAAGATCATTGATTTCAAATGGCTTTGCCAGGAATGCATCGGCCCCGGCCAGTTGAGATTTACTTTCATTATCCAAAACTCCGGACATAATGATAAAAATTTTATCCGGATACAGGGTCCTGAACTTTTCCATTAATTCAAACCCGCTCATTTCAGGCATATCAACATCGGAGATAACAATATCCACCTCTCCGCCGTTCTTGATGTATTCCCAGGCGAGTTTACCGTTATCAAAGGATTTAACCTCCCGGTTTACACAATAGGACAATGCAGTTACAGTAAGGTCTTTGATAAGCTTATCATCATCAACAACCAGTATTTTGACATTGTTAATTATGACAAAACCTCCTTGGGATTATCTTAAGCGACTTTTAATACCTCATGGAACAGGTCAAGGTTTTTGTTGGGAAAGGCATGCTCTGTTATTATTTCTATATTATCCATAACGGCTTCACGTCTGTGAATGCCCAAGGGATAATCTTCGCTGACAATGGCGGCCGCCATGACGCTTAACAATTTAACACGTTCACGGAACAGGTATGATGATGCTTTTGATCCAAGGAATGATAAATCCAGTTTTGAAATGAGCCTGTGAACCGCAGTGGCTGTGTTCAAAGCCGCTGTTTTACGAAATTCACCAGCCGGATATCCTTTCAATGAGGCCTTGATAATCACAATAAGAAGATGAAGATTCATCAAAAAAACCTCATTTTCATCTGTTTCGTGCATCTTTAGATTTGAAGCGCCGAATCGTTTCATCATCTTTTCTTATTAAAAGTGAATCCTTAAAAAACAGTTAACCAGTCATATCACATATGCTGAATATATCAACTGTTTTATTACTTGTTTTTTTAAAATGGAGTGAGGGATTCCATTCGAGCTATCAGCCCGTCAATTCTTTGTTTCAGTGAAAAAGCCATGTTTTTTTTATTTTCTTTTTCCGACTGTTTAAGAGAAAACAACTCCTCTGTTTTTTTATTAAATGTCTCATATTGTTTTAGTCTTTCATTTATTTTTTCTTTAACCCTTCTTGCAACTGCATCGATGAGCGGAAATAAATAATGAGTTTTCAATTCAGTACCAAATTCTTCAAATTGTCTTTTAAAGATTTTATAATTTTCCGTCTTCATTTTTATGACTGCATTTTTCAAAGCCGGAACAAAAGAGAACTGCGATTGTTTATCAAGAAATGAAGATATAAACTGTGAGAGTGTTTTTAAACCGAATTCCGTAATGGTTCTTGTTTTTATTTTGGATGTATACTGTGCCTCGACAATTTTGTCCGGCAATTTAATACCCAGTATTTTTATTATTTCATCCATATCAACAGAATCAAGTGCTATCATTTTCTGATTTTCTGATACAGCCGAGCCGCAAAGATCGGGATATGGATCAGCAGGCAAGATAGTCCCAAGGCATGAATCAACGAATGATTGAAAAAACCCATTGATTTTATCTTCCTGTAGCTGTATGAAATTTTTCAGCAAAGGGCTGACTGCTTCAAGAACATAAAGATCCACTCTCCTGTGAAATTCCTTAAACATAAAGACCAATGCCTCATTCAATCCGGTCTCTTTTTCATGGAAGTTATAGGATTCCACATCAATGGAAAGCAATTGAACATATTCTATCAGATCTTTTAAAACAGATTCTTTGTCCTGAAAAAACATCTGATGAAGAATGGTGTCGATTTCTTTTTTCAGGCCCAATACTTCATTTTCAAGGGAGTTAGCCACCATAGTTTCGAGGTGATATGCTTTTTGATAAAATTCCGAGACTATTTTTTTTGCCTTTTCTTCCTTTGTTATGTCGTTAGAAAGAAGATCCAGAAAAATATCAATCCTGAAGATTAAATCACAAAGAAGGAGAAAAAGACGGTTCATGCGATTGGAAATCATAAGGCCATGACGGTTTTTTTCTATCTTATCATTAAAACAAAGATTAAATTCTTTGGTTTGCCGGTCGCAGTATCCGACCATTTTTTTTTCGTTTTGCCAGGATTCAAACCGGGATAAATCCTTTTTGGAAATCTTTGGTTTTATATTTGAGAAATGATTATATAAAAGGGAAAAAGAATAAAGCTCAGGCTGTATTCCCATCAAAGACAGCTCTTCACGAATACTGGTCTCAACTTTTTTTAAATCTTCAAGGTTTTCGTGCTCTGTCAGATCACAATTATTGATAAAAAGGATATTATCCTGTAATCCCAGGTTTTTTATCCGTTTCAAGAACACCACATCGGATTCTCTGACCCCGGTCCGTGAACTGATACAGTAAATCATCAGGTTGGAGAATTCAAGGTAGGTCAATATCTTTGAAAGCTGAGAAGGATCGGTTGAGTCAGCCCCCTGGCAGTCTGCAATTTCAATATGAGGGTCAAGATTTTTCGCAGGAGTAAAAAGACAAACATCCCTGATATAAAATGCTTTATCAGGATCGCCTGTGTAGTCCTTATGTTTTTCATATTCCTTTGCTTCAAGACTGATGATGGTTTCATCGGATTGAACCAGGTCCTTTACGGCCTCAAATCCCTGAAGGGCATGTCGGAAGGAAAGAATTTCAGGAAAGAGGGCCGTCTTACCCTGGGGGAAGGTCTTGGTAAGATGCTGATAAAATTTTTCCAGAATATTCCTGTCATTTTTGCGTCTTATATCAAAATCTTCTGAGCCCCCTTTTTTGACAAAATCATCCAAAACCGGTTTAAGCAATTTACGCAGTTCTGCATTGATGTCATCCCATGATCTTAAATACAGCAGGGCCTGATTTTTTTTCCCTTTTTGTATTCTTGTGGTAATTGATGTGACAACTCCGGCTCCTCTTTTCACAAGTTCTTTGCCCAAAAAGGAATTCACAAATGTGCTTTTACCCGATTTAATAACACCCACTACCGCGATTTTCAGTTTATCAGACCGGATGTGTTCTGGTATTTTTTTAAGAAACAACCGATGTTGGGCAGAAGGTTCCAGCAGACCTGGAATGCTTTCGGCAATTTTAAAAACAGAACCGGCTTCATCTATGATTTCTTCAACAGGTTTTTTGGATTTGAGGATTGTCATTATACCGGCAGGGTTCAAGTTTATATCATCATCATTGCTTTTTCATACCGTAATTCAGTATTGGTCAAAAAAATAATTTCTTTTGAAATCGGACAGGTCAGCCAGGCGGAGTCCTCCAGTTCATTGTCCAGTTGCATGGGCCCCCATCCGGCACATCCCAGCAGGATCATGAACAACTCAGGACCTTTTTGAACGGCAATGGCTTCTAGGATATCCCGTGAATTGCTTAATGAAAGCCAATCTGTCACCTTAAGGCTTTCATTCCAGTCAAAGGGAGGGCCGTGAAGGACGAAAACCCCGCTGGGCTGGACAGGACCGCCTAGATAAATTTCAATTTTATCAACAATGGGATCACAATTTATTTTCAGATCTTCAAACAATTCCCTTCCCGTAAGAAGCGGATGTACTTTATTCACTATAAATCCAAGCGCTCCGGATTCATTGTGTTCACATATACATGTAATGGTCTGAGCAAAA
Organism: uncultured Desulfobacula sp.; assembly: GCA_964635025.1. Taxonomy (GTDB): domain Bacteria; phylum Desulfobacterota; class Desulfobacteria; order Desulfobacterales; family Desulfobacteraceae; genus Desulfobacula. The sequence goes on from CAZWMY010000032.1 coordinate 29,710, forward strand.
TTCGGATCAGGAAGCCCGGGTATGGCAAGAAGAAATTTCCCCTTCATGCTCTGTGAGAATTCATCATTCATGGACCAGCTCCGTAGTTATTTTTGAGTCAAGACTTATTGAGTTCATAACTTTCATGAAGACTCAGTTTGAAATATTTTACCTGGATTTGCAATATTTTTATGATCCTCTGCAGATTAAGATCACTTATCTTCTTTTCTCCCATAGACATCTTCAAATCTTACAATATCATCTTCACCCAGATAAGACCCGGACTGGACTTCAATGAGCTCCAGCGGTATTTTCCCCGGGTTTTCCAACCGGTGAAGGGTGCCAAGAGGAATATAAGTGGATTCATCTTCTTTTAACAGCATTTCTTCCGTGCCTCTTGTTATAATGGCGGTTCCGGATACCACGGTCCAGTGCTCCGCCCTGTGGAAATGTTTTTGTAAAGACAGTTTGGCTCCGGGTTTAACCGTAATCCGTTTTACCTGAAATCTTTTTTCAATATCCATGGTCTCGTAACTGCCCCATGGCCTGTACACCCTCCGGTGGGTCACGGATTCGTTTCTGTTCTGCTCTTTAAGTTTCAATACGATTTTCTTTACATCCTGTACCCTGTCACGCGGGCAGACCAGAATGGCATCCTTGGTTTCCACAACAACAAAATTTTCAAGCCCCACGGCCGTGACAAGGCTGCTTTCTGAAGAAATATAGGACTCTCTTACATCCTTAAGCAAAACATCTCCCTTGATCACATTAAGATTTTCATCTTTTTTGCCTGTCTGCCAAAGGGCGTCAAAAGATCCAAGATCATTCCATCCCCCGTTAAAGGGAATAACAATTCCATTTGAAGTTTTTTCCATGACGGCATAATCAATCGAATCCGAAGGAATACTGCTAAATATATCTTTATCGAGCCTTAAAAAATCAAGATCCTGTTTTCCGGATGCGATGGCTTCCTTGCAGGGTTTAAAAAGGTTTGATGCATATTTTTCAATTTCCTTAATAATGGCCGATGCTTTGAACATAAACATTCCAGAATTCCAGCAATATGCGCCTGACTCAAGATATTTTTTTGCGGTTTTAAAATCCGGTTTTTCAACAAATGAATCAATGCCGGATGCCTCAGTAGCGGTGTCCAGCAAATCTCCTTTTTTTATATAACCGTAACCGGTTTCCGGCGAATTCGGCACAATACCAAAAGTGATTAATTTGTCTTTGAGGGCATATTGATATCCTGCTTTTATTGCCACATGGAATTCCGGTATCTTTTCAATCACATGATCGGCAGGCAAGACCAGCAGTATGGGATCTTTTTTATGTTCCATGGATTTTAAGGCGGCAACAGCGATGGCAGGCGCTGTGTTTTTTCCCATCGGCTCCAGGATAATGGCTTGGGGGTCAATTTTTATCTGTCGTAATTGCTCAGCCGTCATGAATCTGTGTGCTTCATTGCAGACGATGATGGGTGACCCCATCCCTTCGATGCCCTTAATCCTTAAAAGGGTGTTTTGCAGCATGGTATTGGCATTTTCAATATTGATGAGCTGTTTTGGAAACAACTCCCTGGATAATGGCCAGAGCCTTGTACCTGATCCGCCTGCAAGAATAACTGGAACGATCATGAGAGTCTCCTATGCTTTTGGTTTTTCTGCTGTAAAAATATTAATGATCAAGCCCTGATTGACAGGGAATGAATCGATTGTTTGAAGATGAAATCCGGTTTCTTTTAGCCAGGTTTTAATTTTTTCCTTTTCAAATCCAGACCATGCGCCCCCCATCTGTTCCCGAATTTTTATCTCATTGTGGAGATCAAAATCGGACAAGATAAACATCCCGCCGGGTTTGAGAATCCTGTAGACTTCCTGCAGTGGCAATTCAGGTTCTGAGATATGATGCAGGACCATATTCATAATTGCCGTATGGATCTCCTTATTTCTCATGGGAAGATGTTCAAGCTCTCCTAGTCTCAATTCAGCGTTTTCTTTTCCAAGGAGCCTTATTCTTGCCTGTTCAAGCATTTCTGAAGAACTGTCGATGCCGATGACCTTGAACCGGGTTTGCCCGGTCAGTTTTTCCATCAATTCTCCAGTCCCGCATCCCAGATCAGAAATGCTCCCCTGTAATGATATTTTTCCCAGGACAATTGAATTTAAATCAAAATTTCCAAGAACCTGTTTTTTTAGCTGATCCCAAAGGGGCGCCACAGTTTTGAAAAACCGTCTGGTCATATTCTGACGAATCTTTATCATTTCTTGGGCTTTGATGACATCCTTTCTGATTTCTTCCATTTCCATGCTATTATCCGTCAGCACCATAAATGCATTAATAAAATCATTTCTTGCAGCGGAATAATAAGTAAAGCTGCCATCTCTTCTAGCTGTTAACAGCCCGGATTCGAGAAGGATTTTCAAATGCCGTGAGACACCGGACTGAATCATTTCAACCACCATGACAATCTCATTCACATTGAGTTCATGCCGCCGCAACACATACAAAAGCCTAAGACGGGTCTTATCGGATAGTGCTTTGAAGCATTTGATCAGTTCCATTTTAAACGATTCTCAATATCCTTGCTACATAAGAATTTCCTGACCGAATTCAAGAACCCGGCAATTCAATCTATGGCTTTCAACCTTTTGTTTAAAAACCAGTGGATCCGCCTTTATTACATCAAATGTATTATAATGCATGGGAATACTGCATCCGGGTTTAATAAAAGTACAAGCTCTGACGGCATCCTCAATTCCCATGGTAAAATTATCTCCGATGGGAACCAGAAGATAATCCACAGCATATAATTCACCCGTAAGTTTCATATCTAAAAATAATCCTGTATCCCCCATGTGATAGAGAATCTTGTCCTGAATGAACAGGATGAATCCCGTTGCCGCACCAATACATTGTTTATCCGGAGTTACCGAACTGTGAAGGGCCTGGGTCAGTTTCACTTTTCCAAAATCAAAAGATCGGGTTCCGCCGATGTGCATATTGTGGACTCTGACTCCTTTGGAGGACAAATACCCCGCTAATTCGTTTTCACATATGCAAAGGGCATTACATCTTTTTGCTATGCTTAGGGTATCTCCCAAATGATCTCCATGCCCGTGACTAACAAGGATATAATCGGCATCTGTTTGATCTGCACCAACCGGTGAGGTCGGATTGCCGTTTAAAAAGGGATCCATCAAAATCCTGATGCCATTATCAAGTGTAACTAAAAAAGAGGAATGTGAAAAATATTGTAATTTCATATCAGTCTCCTTTGTTTTGAACTTTAAAATGTGTTTTATCATAATCCTGAGAAATCTCAAGCAAAGACCTTTAAATCATTTGAAACAGTATTTTTCGTACTTGTCTCATAAAAAAGACAATTCTGTCTCAAAAACCAATTTGCTGTTTTTTGAAAACTATTAACGGCAATCGCAAAACATATAATTAATGCTTTGATAACACCATATTAAAAATTATAAAAAAATTGTGACGGATCTGGCATGGGTTTTGATAACAATACTATGTATGATCCGTGTGAATTATTATACGGTATGAAATATTCAGACCGGCAACCATAATTTTAAGGAGCAAAAATGGGCGTACTTGTTGGGAAAAAAGCACCAGGTTTTACAGCAACTGCTGTCGTGAATAAAGAAATTTTTGAAAATTTCAGACTGTCTGATTTTGAAGGACAATATGTTGTCCTGTTTTTTTATCCTCTTGATTTTACATTCGTCTGCCCCACCGAATTACATGCATTCAGCGACAAATTATCCGAGTTTACAAAGAGAAATGTCAAAGTCATCGGCATAAGTGTTGATTCTCATTTTTCACATCTGGCATGGTTAAACACCCCAAAATCCAAGGGCGGTATTGAAGGCGTTGAATATCCGATCGTATCTGATCTGAATAAAACAATTTCAAAAGATTATGATGTTCTGGTTGAGGGAGCAGGAGTCGCCTATCGAGGGCTCTTTCTTTTAGATAAGGAACACGTGGTCCGGCATCAGGTGGTCAATGACTTGCCCTTGGGACGAAGCGTGTCTGAGACTTTAAGAATGGTGGATGCCCTTCAGTTCACGGAAAAATACGGAGAGGTTTGTCCTGCCAACTGGAGTTCAGGAGATAAGGCCATGAAGCCTACCAGGGATGGGTTGGAAGATTTTTTTAAATAATAATTCACTCTGCCTTAAAGATGAGGACCGGTCAGCATCCCTGGCGGTCCTCATCTTTTTTATTTAACCGTCATTACAGGACAATGTGCATCTAGAATAACTGCCTGGGCGGTAGATCCAAAAAGCAATTTCCCTACTTTTGAACGGCTTCTGACACCGATTATGATTTCTTCAACTTTATTTTCTTTTGCAAATTTTACAATATCTTCGCCAGGTTCAAACCCTCTGATCAAAAGATGAGTTTCATTTTTAATACCCAGACTGTCAAAATATGCTTTTGCCTTTTCAAGGTTCTGTTCTGCATCAATGATTTCCTGCTGTTCTGTTTTGTCACCGCCAATCAATGATGTCACAATATAAATCATACCATTGAATGCTTTGGCATGTTTTACTGCAATATCCATTAAATCTTTGCCCACATTGGTTCCTTTATATCCTACCAGAATTTTCATTGTTCATCCCTCAATTTTATTAAATTTGACTGAACCTCATCCTGAACTTTGATTTTTATCATTTTTTATAATTTTTTGGTATTAAAAACAAAAAGGTCCTGAAAATAATTCCAAGACCCCTTATTTTATTATGGAGGCGGCTTCCAGATTTGAACTGGAGAATAACGGCTTTGCAGGCCGTCGCCTTACCACTTGGCCAAGCCGCCATCGTGTGGAGCGGGAAACGGGATTTGAACCCGCGACTTCGACCTTGGCAAGGTCGCACT
>CAZWMY010000033.1:0-12826 GCA_964635025.1 uncultured Desulfobacula sp.
ATGGTCATCCTGGTCTCCAAGCGCGGCCATTATTCCTTACGAAAGGCCGCCGGCATCCTGGGCCTTGGCAATCAGAACGTCATCCCCATTGATGTGGATGAAAAACGGAGCATTGATCTTAAAAAACTCAAAGCCAAAATAAAAGAGCTGAAAGCTGATAAAAAAACAAAAATCATGGCCCTCATCGGCATTGCCGGTGCTACGGAAACAGGCGTGATAGACCCCTTGCCAAAACTTGCCGATATCTCTGCACAGCATAAAATTCATTTTCATGTAGATGCGGCCTGGGGGGGGCCTGTGCTCTTGTCGGAAAAATACAAGAAGCTTTTAAAAGGCATTGAACAGGCCGATTCCGTGACCATTGACTGCCATAAACAATTTTACATGCCCATGAGTTCGGGCATGGTGTATTTCAAAGACCCAAAAGCCCTTGACGCCATTGTCTATCACGCCAGATATGTGATCCGGCCCGGTAGCGTGGATCTGGGCATCAAAACCCTGGAAGGGTCCAGGGAAGCCAATTCCCTGATCCTTGACAGCGCCCTCAAAATCATGGGATCAAAAGGTTATGCCCTGATGATCGAGCACGGCATTGAAACTGCAAAACTCTTTGCAAGAAAAATCAAAAAGCGGCCGCTTTTCCAGCTTGTGACGGAACCCAAGCTCAATATCCTGACTTACCGGTTGATTCCTTTGAATATTAAGAAAAAACTGGAGGCAGCGGATTTAAAAGAGCGGCAGAAACTGGATGCCGAGCTGGATGAGATCAATATCAAAATCCAGAGAATCCAGAGGGAGGCCGGGAAAAGCTTTGTCTCAAGAACCCGGCTCAGAAAATCCCCGGCTGATCCCCACAATATTGTGGTCTTAAGATCTGTCATGATGAATCCCATGACCAACAGCCATATCCTGGATGAAATCCTGGATGAACAGGAAGCGATTCTTCAGAGCTTGTCAGAACCGTAGGGATAGTACATTTGTTTTTTAGCCATGAAGAACCGCAATATAAAACGCCTTGACTTTTTTATGAGAATCCGGGAACATGACGCAAAATGAACTTGTAAGTGTGAAAAGCTTTGGAAACATCAAAAAAAAGACCGCAAATACCGCTGGAATGCAATCGTGCACAAAAGATTGCACTAAAAGGAGAAACTGGATTTCTGCGCATTTTAGAAGTCATCGGGCTGATTACCGCCAAGATCAGCGAACAGGTTCTGGAAATTCAAAAAAACATGAACTGGAAGGGAAAAAGCACTATAAAGCAGGTGAAATCCTAAGCGGTGCAAGACAACCCCTTATCAAACCCAGTGAAATTGACAGCGTTTTATCACTGCAAAAAAAACTCCGGGAAGAAAAAGCTCAAGCTGAAAAGCTAAAATCAGGAAAGCCCCGGCAAGAAAAAAATGAAGAAAGCGATGGCACCATCTCATTTGATCCGGCCAATTTCAATATTGATGAATGGAAGAAAAAACTTTATACAGGCCAGGAACACAGAATCCAAAAACGAGTATCGGCTGAAAAAATTTCATCTGACCCTATCCATGTCCAGTGCTTTTGTGAAGCCCCTAAACAGTCTTTCATGGCAGTTTTAAAAGATTTTACAAGTCTGGGAATACAGATCGAAACAGGCAAAAGCGTCAATCTCACCATCGGCAGCGTTTTCACCCTTCACCTTGAAATAGAAAAAACCTTGTACCAATTAAAAGCGGTTGTCCGCAATGTGCATGGCAATTCCTTTGGGGCTGAATTCAGGGATTTGCCGCCAGGAATACAAAAACGGCTTGAATTACTGATCGGCAATATCACTCTGGATATCTGGGCTGCCAAACAGGATCGAGAGAGATAACCTCCCTGCTCCTCCCTTTTCTTCTCAAATTTTCAATCTTTACGTTGACAAAAAAGCCGCGCCCGTTCTATAAGGCCCATTAAATACAGGGGAAAAACTTGAGCCCATATGCCGAAACTTTACCTTGAGGAATACAGAAAGCAGCTTACCGGGAAAAGAATTTTTGTGGCCTGCCGGGAAGGGCTTTTGCGGGATCATTTTGAAGAAATCGTGGCTGATCTCAAATTCCTTGAGAAACAGGGCATCCGGCCGGTTCTGTTTCACAATATGTCCAACCGGTTTGCCAATCAAAAGCATTTTAAAGAGCTGGCGGTAAAACTGCCCGGCTCTGAAATTGTCCGGGTCCCAAGTGATCACGATTTTTACGATGATGTGCTGAATCATGAAGCAGGAGTTGAAAAGATTCTTTTCCTGGAACGAAAATTCCTGGTGGACCATGAAGGGAACAGGATCAACGCCATATCAACGGTAAAAGCAAGGGAAAAGGCCGTCACATTTGAAACCCTGACCGCCAATATCAATTTTAAAAGAAACCTGGATCAGATCTGCCGGAAAATCGAACAAGGGAAAATCGGGCGCGTTCATATCCTGTCCGCCGCAAAACAGGCTATCAAGAACGAACTTTTTACCATTGAAGGCTCCGGAACCCTTATAGCCAATAACTTTTTTGAGACCTTCAGCTGTGTCTCTTCCGACGATGATGTCGAGATCATTGACGGCATTTTAAAGATTTATAAGAAAGAGGGGTTTTTAAAGACCCGTTCCCGGGAATACATCCAAAGCCGGCGCAATAATTTTTATATCGTCAGGATTGACGGCATTGTAGTGGGATGTGCGGAAAAAACCCAGCTTGATCCTGAAACGGCAGAACTCGGCGCCCTTGCCATATCAAGCCGGTTTCGCAATCAGCAGATCGGTCTTTTGCTGATCCGGTCTTTTTTAAATCAAATGAAGGCCGACGGATATTCCCGGGTGGTCTCACTCACCAACAACCAGAAATTGAGCTGGATGTACCTTGATCTGGGGTTCAGGTATGAAAGTCCGGCAGACTTGAAATTTCGTCAGGACAAGTCTCCGGGGGTCTATATGTACATCATTGATATATAACCTTGATCAAGTCCGACAATTCAACAAATAGTGTACGAATGGCCAAAACGGTTGATGTGTTGCCATAGCAAAAGCATGAAGGTGTTTGCCACAGCTAATCGTATTTACGAAGCCTGATATTGAGTCAATTCATCTTTCACCAGGATATTCCTGAAACAAGATCGGGAAAGGCATATCCAGGCTCTGCAACATACCGGATTGTTTCAAGACACAACTGTCTCATATATCCTGTCATTAAACCCGACATACATTTCATCCTTCACGATGATAGCCGGAGATCTGAGCGCACCTGAACGGCCCATGCAAGCCGCAAGAATTTCTTTTTTGCTCTTTTCATCGGGTGCAAATGAGACAACCGTTTTCCCTTTGGCTATATAAATCTTTTTTTTACTCCTGATGATGTCCCAGGCCTGATCTTTTTCAATTTTTTCCTTTTTTGTATCTGCCACAAGGTCCGGTTTTGTAAAGTTCTGCTCAAAAAACGTTTGAGCCTTGTTGCAGGACACTCAGCCCTTTCTCAGGTAAGCCCAGTCTATTTTCATGATATTCCCCCTGTCTCAAATTTATCCGGCATGAGTATTGCAGTTTTCTTTTTCATTGCCGATAATAATGTTTAATGATTCATTCTGATAACAGAAAAAGACTGGATCCGGCAAGGAGGAAAAATTATGACAAACGAAGAAAAACCTTTTGAGATACAAAAAACTTTCGGCCTTGGCGTGCTTTTAAAGCTCACCAAGAATAATTGCCGTGATATAAAAATAGTCAGCAACGGAAAGACGTTTACATCCAATGTGACCTTGGGCAAGATGACCGAGGCAGTCAATGCCACCATCGAATCCCACAATATTCAACTAAAGGTCGGAGATTAGAGCATGAGATTTAAAAGTCCGACAAAAGAGTTTAGTCTTTTAACTGCATGGCCTGGATATCCAGGTAATCCTTTTCAAGATCACAGAACCGCTGCTTCATGATAACCACATGAGAGAACATGCATTCATAAGCCTTCTGATGATCCCGGGACGAAACAGCCTCATAAAGGATGCTGTGGATGTCCTTGTCATGCAGATAAGTTGTTTTTTCGTCCAGAACCTCCAGAAACTGCTTTAAAAACCCCATGAGGCTCCGCATCAGGAGTGAAAAAAAAGGATTCCCGCTCAGCTCGCAGATCTGGTTGTGAAATTCAAAATCAAGATTAATCCGTTCCCGGACATTCTTAACTGTCTTACCTTTATACACCAGATCCCCAAGCCGCTGCAACTGCGAGGGTGAGGCTTCCAGGGCCGCCCGCCTTGCCGCTTCCGGTTCAATCAGAATCCTGACATCGCACACATGTTTGATGCTCATGGACCTCATGGCAATAAGGTCTGCCAGAAGGGTTGTCATGCCCTGGGACTGGAGAAGATCGCAGACAAAGGTCCCGCCGCTGCTGCCCCTCCGCGCTTCCAGATAGCCCTGGGCTTTTAAAAGGCCTAATGCTTCCCTGACCAGGGCCCTTCCCACGCCAAAATCCTTTGCAAGGGTTTCTTCCTTTGGCAGGGCATCTCCGGGACGGTAATGCTGCAAAAGGATATCCCTTTTGATCCGGGCAATGATTTCCTGAAATCGGGGTGGCGGAAGCTTTTCAGATTTCTCTTTGTTTTCAGTCTGATTCATGGGGCATCCATACCATAAATCATATGGAACCGCAATGGTACCTTATGGTTCTATCTATATTTTTCGTTATTGACAAAATATTCAGGCTTTTGATATAAAAGTATGACTTTTAAAATTTAACCCCAACCTCTCTTGGGTCGGGCCGGAAAAAGGAAGCATACCTATGAACGATTTCAGGAAAATGTGTCTGGATGATACGGGAAAAACAAATGTCTTACAGGGAAATATTGCCTTTGCCGTGGGCTGTGTCCGCGCAGGCATCCACAGCGTGGACGGCTATCCCGGAACCCAGAGCACGAAGGTCATTGACAAGGGGCTTTCCAACGTAAAGGATCTGATTGATGCCAACTGGTCTGTCAATGAAGCGGTCAGCGCCGGTGTGGGACATGGTCATACTTTGGCCGGCCGGGACTGCGTGGTCACCATGAAAATCCCTGGTCTTTTCCAGGCCGCCGATGTGGTCACCTCTGCTTCCCAGTTCACCTCAAAACGGGGCGCCCTCATCTATTATCTGGCCAGCGATTTTGTTCCCAATTCCACCCAGCATGTGATTGACCCAAGATATATGCTCAAAAGCTGTTTTGTTCCTATATTTGAACCCCGCAGCCACCAGGAGATGCATGAAGCTGCCGCCATTGCAGTAAACATTGCAAGAGAATTCAACACCTCCTTTGTCATCCTTGCCAACGGCACCCTCTGTCACAGCGAGGGCTTGATTTCCCTCATGGAAAAACAGAGCCGGGGACCGGTGGAAATGGATGATTTAAAGGCCTATAATTGTCTCCCCAGCATTGCCCGGCCAAGCTACAACAGCATCCAGGCAGAGCGTATGCCGGGACTGACCGACATGGTGGAAAAATCTGCTTTAAACAAATGGATCAAAGGCAAAGGCAAAAAAGGGGTCATCACCCATGGCGTAAACACGCTGTATATGGAAGAGGTCAAATCGCTTTTTGAAAAAGACCTGGATATTCTTTCCCTGGCCTTTACCAATCCCCTTCCCATGGACCTGATCAAAGAATTCTGCCATAGCATTGACGGTGATGTCTATGTGATTGAAGACGGGTACCGGTTCATCCACAGTGCCTGCCTGGAAGCAGGACTCAAGGTCAAAGGAAAAGATATCCACAGCAATATTACGGAATGGTCCCCGGAAGCCATTGCCGGGTTCCTGGGGCATGCGGTGAGGGCCTCGGACATTGCTGCCAAACCTGTTCCAAGACCGCCTCTCATCTGCGCCGGATGCCCCTATGCCCTGTTTGCCGAAGTCGTGAGCAAGCTGAAACAAAGAGGGGCCCTCGAAGCCCTGTTCGGCGATATCGGGTGCAATTCCCTGCTCTATTTTCTCCAGGCCCTGGACACGGGCGTTGCCATGGGCGCCAGCGAAAGCAAGCGCATCGGCTATGTGGCGTCCAAGCCTGAATCAGCTTCAAAATGCATCAGCGTGATCGGTGATTCCACCGAATGCCACAGCGGCATGGATGCCACAAGAAACGCCATTTATAGGAATTCTCCCGGCGTCAAGGTGGTACTGGACAATGAATGGACCGCCATGACCGGGGGACAAAATTCTCCCGCATCCCCCATTAATTTTCAGGGGGATGCCAATAAATTTGATCTGGTGTCTGCCTTGAAAGGTGAAGGCGCGCCTGTGGTGGAAGTGGACGCCTATGATCGAAAAGCCATCAGGGCTGCACTGAAAGCTGCCCTGAAAGCGGCGGAAACCGGGACCTTTACCATCATCGTAATCAAAGGCACCTGTGTTAAAAAAATGCCAAAAACCGCCTTTGGCCAGAAACTCACGGTGGATAAGGAAGTCTGCAAGGCGTGCGCCACCTGCAATATCTGTTCAGGTCTCGACATGGATGAGAACAATCAACCGGTATGGAACAATCTTTGCTCCGGCTGTGTCTCAAAAAACCCGGCCTGTCTCCAGATGTGCCCCACAAAGGCCATCCGGATAGCAGACAAAAAGGACTTCCCGGCTGCAGAAAAAACGCGGGTTCTTGTTGATGAAGCGCCAGAAACCATTGAAATTCCCAAACTTGATCCGAAAAACCGGCCACAACGTTTGACCCTGGCCATCCGGGGCGTGGGAGGACAGGGCAATCTGTTCTTTGGAAAAGCCCTGGCCCGGATGGCCTTTCTGGCCGGATACGGCAAAGAAAACATTGTCAAGGGAGAAACCCACGGCATGGCCCAGATGGGCGGCCCGGTCATCTCCACCTTTGCCTGCGGAAATGTGTTCAGCCCGGCGCTTTTGCCCGGTTCTGCCGACTGTCTCATTGTCATGGAAAAAAGCGAGGTCTTAAGGCCCGGCTTTCTGTCCAGCCTCAAACCCGGCGGCACCATTCTCATGGCTAACACAAAAATCGTTCCCCAGGGGCTTTGTGCATCCGATTACCCGGATGACGGCGTGATCAAAAAAGCAGTTTCAGGTTTCAAGGTCATTACTGTGGATGCATTGACCATTGCCATTGAACTCGGTGACACAGCCGGAAAAACCACCAACGTGGTCATGCTGGGCGCCCTGAGTGCGCTTTCGCCCTTTTCCGCCATCCCCAGGGCAGTCTGGCTTGAGGCCCTGAAAAGCGTGAGCCCGGGGCAATCGGTCTGGAACAGCAATTATGCGGCTTTCCATGCAGGGATCAAACTGATATAATCCCTTGATATAAACCCTGATAAAACCTTTTTGATAAGGAATAAGACCATGGACCTTTCCATCGATTTTGACACCATCACCAGCATGTTTGATGCGGCGTTCAAAGAGGGCAGAAATTTTTTGTATGAATATGAAGTGTATTCGCTTCTGTCTCAATCCGGGGCCGAGACCCCGCCCCAGTGCAATTTTATCCCCAGGGGCTCCAAACCGTCGGACAAAACTCTTTCATCGCTTCCCGGTGACAAAACGGTTTTAAAAATTGTCTCCCCCACCATTATCCATAAAACCGAGGTGGGCGGCGTCAGAATCGTGGACAAGGAAACCAATGCGGTCCGCTCCGGCCTTCGCCGGATGTTTTATGAAGTCCCGGAAAATTATGCAGCCTGGATCGAACGCCATCCGGAAGCAGCACCCAAAGAATACCAGGGGCTGTCCGGTGATGCCCTTACCGCCGCCATCAGCCGGGATATCAAAGGAATCTTGCAGGTTCAGTTCATGCCCCCGGATTCCAGCGCATTTGGCAATGAACTCATTGTGGGGCTTCGCTATACCCGGGAATTTGGCACCATCATCAGCGCCGGTCTTGGCGGAACCGATACCGAGCTTTATGCCAAACGGTTCAGAAAAGGCCAGGCCATTGTGGCGGCGTCCGTAGCCATGAATGATGGCGAAACCTTTTTCCAGCTTTTCAAGCAGACCATCATGTATAAAAAACTGGCCGGTCTTACCCGGGGCCAGCGCCGCATTGTCACGGACGAGCAGCTTATCGAATGTTTTGAATCCTTTATCCGCATGGGAAATTTCTATTCTGCGACCAACCCGGATGCGCCCTTTGTCATTGAGGAACTGGAAATCAATCCTTTTGCCTTCTCAGATTATCTCATGGTGCCCCTGGACGGCCTGTGCCGGTTTGGAAAACCCGGAAAAATTGCGGCCAAACGGCCGGTCATAAAAATCGGCAAGCTGTTGCACCCAAGATCCATAGGCATCATCGGGGTTTCTGCCACCCGGAAAAATTTTGGCCGGATCATTCTCGACAATATCCTGGCCGAAGGATTTAAAAAAGAGGATATCTTCATCTTCAGAGATGGGGAAGAGGACACGAGCGGCGTCAGATGTGTGAAGGATTTTGAGACTTTTAAGCAGCAAGGCCATCCAAAGCTGGATCTTTTTGTCGTGGCCGTGGGCGCGGAAAAAGTGCCGGAACTGGTGGATGACCTCATCCGCCTTGATGTGGCTGACAGCGTCATGCTCATCCCTGGCGGCATGGGGGAAACCCTTGACAGCAAAGAGCGGGCAAAAAAAGTCATTGAAAAAATCGACGAGGTTCATAAAAGCCCTGACGGCGGCCCGGTATTCCTCGGCGCCAACTGCATGGGCGTGATTTCAAAACCGGGCGGGTATGACACCTGGTTCATTCCCGAGGAAAAGCTGCCCAAACAGCGGCAGGCAAAATTTCACAGGGCAGCCCTCATCAGCCAGAGCGGGGCCTTCATGCTGCACCGGAGCCACCAGTATCCACAAATCAGGCCTGCTTATATGATTTCCATGGGCAACCAGACCGATCTCACCCTGGGAGATATGGTTCACTATTTCAAGACCTCGGACCAGGTGGATGTCATTGCGGTTTATGCCGAAGGGTTCAATGACCTGGACGGTCTTGAATTTTGCAGGGCAGTCCGGGAAGCTGTTCTTTCCGGGAAAGAAGTGATTTTCTATAAAGCCGGCCGCACCCTTGAAGGCAAAGCCGCCACCTCAAGTCATACGGCTTCTTTGGCCGGTGATTACATGGTCTGTGAAAGCTGTGTCCAAAAGGCAGGAGCCATTGTGGCCAGGACTTTTTCCGAATTCCAGGATCTCTTGTTTTTATCCGAAACCCTGAGCCAAAAAACCATCAAGGGCAACCGCCTGGCCGCCGTCAGCGGCGCCGGATTTGAGGCCGTGGGAATGGCCGATTCCATTCAATCCGACGATTTTCACATGGAGCTGGCAAAATTTGAAGACACAACAAAGGAAAAAATTGCAGAAATCTTAAAAATGAAAAAACTGTCCGCCTTTGTCACCCTTTCAAATCCTTTGGATATCAACCCTGCGGCAGATGATGAGGCTCATGCCGAAATCACCCGGATTCTGACACAGGACAAAGGCATAGATGCAGTTATCGTTAGTCTCGATCCCCTGTCTCCGGCAATGAAAACCCTGGATCACACCACCATCAAAGGCTTTGACATGCACCAGGAAACCAGCATCCGGCATCAGCTCATTGATATTGCAAAAACTTCAGACACGCCCGTGGTGGCGGTGGTGGATGGCGGACGCCTCTATGACCCGCTGCGGGATGCCCTGATCGAAGCCAATATCCCGGTTTTCACGGTCTGTGACCGGGCCATAGCCGCCCTTTCCCTCTATGTCCAGGGAAGGCTCAATGCCGATGCCATCCGGAGCAGCGAAGGGTTTTAGCCATATGTGGACCACTGCAATGACGGTTATACGGGGCTATTCGTAGTGTGTCCACATTCGAAGAATTTTTACAATCTTTTCCTCGCTTAAAACCTGGTATACCAATCTATGCTGGATGTTTATTCTGCGAGAATAAGCTCCTGATAAGTCCCCGATAAGTTTTTCATATGGAGGGGGAGCTTGAAAGGGATTTTCTTTAAGGACGTCAATCAGGGCAGCTGTTTTTTCTTTTAACCCGGAAAAGGTTATTTTCCTTGCATCCTTTTGAGCTTGTTTTGTAAAAACCACGCTCCAAGTCACCAATCAAGATCCTCTTTGCAATCCTCAACCGGTGTTTTTAAACCTTCTATAATAGACTCTCTCATTCCAGGGATATTGACCAAAAACATTGTCTCTTGAATCGCTTTCCAGTCACTTTCAGATACAAGAACGGCATTCCCCCTTTTTCCGGTAATCACGATTGGTTCATGGGTTGCTGAAGTTTCATCAATTAAATGATATAATCTTTTTCTGGCTTCTGTCGCTGATAATGTTGACATACTATACCTCAATTTTTTCTTTTAAAGTACGTCATGCCGTACGAATTGTCAAATGTTTTAACCCTGCCCTTCACCGGCGCCGTTCAGACGTCCGGTGCAAGGGGCTTGTTGTGTTCAATATTGTAGCTATTGGCTAAGTTTGGAACTTGCAATTCGATTAAGACTTACACCTGATTCAGCAGCTTGTATAGCCACTTTCGGATGAACATCAGGAGGTACACGGACCATAAACTTACCACTAAAATTTTTGGTTGCTATTGGTTCCAGATATCTTTGGCTTTACCTTTATCATTTTGGCCGGGTCTATGACCAAGCCACTCCCTTTCCCTCTATGCTCAGGAAAGGCTCAATGCAGACGCCATCCAGAGCAGCGAAGGGTTTGAACTGCCCTGAGAGCCTGTGCGATAAAAGGTTACGAGCGCCCATAATGACGTAACCCCTTATTGCTTACGCTGGTGTTGTTAAAGGTTCGATTTCAGCTAAATCGATACTTTCTCTGGCTATCCACAAATTATAAGTATCCTGCATGAGAAGCCAGCTCTCAGGACTGCGGCCTATACATTTAGAAAGACGCAGAGCCATTTCAGGACTCATAGAGCTTTGCCCTTTAATAAGCCTGGAAAAAGTGGAAGGCGATACTTTAAGCCTTAAGGCTACGCTTCTGGGGGACATCCCAAGCGGTTCCAAATACACTTCTTTAATAAATTCCCCTGGATGGGGCGGGTTATACATAGCCATTAATGATAATCCTCATAATCTACAATATAGGCATTACCATCTTTGAATTCAAAAACGATACGCCAATTTTTGTTAACATCAATCGCCCAGAGTCCTTGACGATCACCTTTTAAACTGTGGAGCCGCCAGCCAGGAGTTTGCATGTCTTCAATGCACGTTGCGGTATCAAGCGCAATAAGCCGAAGCCTCAATTTCTGTTTGTGATCTGGCTGAATACCTGATAAATTGCCTGTTTCAAAAAATTTCCGCAACCCTTTATGCTTAAACGTTTTTATCATAAATACATCATACAACGTATTGCGCAGCCCGCAACACTTTTTTTAGATTTTTTATCGTTTGAAATAGGGGAAACGCTGATAACAGTTGAACTGACAGGTCGCACCACAGCACTTGAAAAAGACGGCTGATCTGCCCGCAGTCCCGTCCAGTGATGGGTTACATTTCATGATTTAAAATATTGGGGTATTTCGAATACCAATTCGTGATTCTTTTGGTTGAACTATACAATAATCGTCACATAGCTTTTTTATTGTATTTTGTTGGTCTTCTCGCATTCGTGGATGTAAGACGACTTCCTTTATAAGCTTTTGCAAACAAACTTCGGGGGCATAGCAATTGAATCCTGGTTTATTCTCTATTTCAAAAAAGTTCGATTCAAAGTGAGGGTTCCAATCCTCAGAATGTAGGAGAGAAAAACAGATAGACCGGACTTCCGATTCGTCTTTAAAATATACCTCTTTATGCATTATGAATTCGAACATGTTCATTGATGGCAATCTCTCTTTAGAATAGTCTATATACCGGACAACCCCTAATGGGACCGAAGGATGAGTGATTTCACTTAAAAGAGAATAGGTGGTTTGTATAGCTATTGAATTTTCATTTTTGGTATAGGAGTCCCACATAAAACGATTTTCAAATTCATTCATGTGCCAACAAGATACATAATATTTGTCTTTCAGAAATTTTGCGGTATCTGATATCCATCTGCTGTTATGTTCTATAACATCTTTGTTTTGATCAGCACTGCCAGCTTTTCGTTTCCACCAATCAATATCGCCTTTTGGTCTTGTCCCTTCAAAGGGTTCTCCAAGCTTATCAGCTCTTGGAAATATCAATCTCTTGCTTTTTAGAAGAGATTCAAATTTATAGAAATCCATGTAGCGCCATAATTTAACAGCTTCTGATTCTGGCTGAGGGAATGCGGGATGATTTTTCCAGCGTTTTTTTAAAGTCATTTATAGAACCTTTGATTTTTTGTACTGAATTGCAACTGTACTAATAGATAAAATTTTCCGTGTCACAATGATAAATAGCAGCTATCATGGAAAATAGGGATAAACAACAAAAATTTAAACCTGATCCTGAATAAAAATTGATGGGTCAGACCCTCCAGGTATTGCGCTGCCGCCATTATGCATATCGTATGTGGCAGGCAGCACCCCGGGCAACCAGGCCATCAGTTCACCCAGGGCAGTCGAATTCAGCAGATATGATACATTCATTGTCTTTGCGCGCCTTTGCGTTTCCTGCAAAAGCCTTGGCAATGACCAGGAATTCACATTGGTTTTCCCGGGAACCGGATCATCAGAAACATAGCCCCACATGTGTTGGGCCGCATTCCTGATTCCGCCCCTGCCGGGCGGTGTTCTTAATAACCCGGCCAAAAGGTTTGCCAGCCCGGCAAAATTTATATTCTTTACGGAAACCTCTTTCCCGATTTGTTTGTATATGTTCGGATCCCGGGCAAGGACCGAATATTTGTGCTGGCTCCAGAGCTGCTGTTCATTTTCCGGCAGAGGGATTCGTCCCATCTCC
>CAZWMY010000033.1:12926-33993 GCA_964635025.1 uncultured Desulfobacula sp.
GAAACAATGCCATGCAGCTCGCGATGTTCGCCCAAAAGGCTTTGCCGGTT
This sequence comes from uncultured Desulfobacula sp., assembly GCA_964635025.1. Taxonomy (GTDB): domain Bacteria; phylum Desulfobacterota; class Desulfobacteria; order Desulfobacterales; family Desulfobacteraceae; genus Desulfobacula. Next base: position 12,977 of record CAZWMY010000033.1, read on the forward strand.
TAAATACCCCGGATCAATATCCCATATTCTCATCTGGTTGTTCTGTTATCCATTATGTTATTTGGGGCTCGCCATTGAAGCCCCCCAGGTATTGCACCCTATTCTTCAGGCACGATCCACTGGTTCATGCGGTAGGCCTGATCCTGGCTTTTTGCAATGAGATCGCCGGTATCTTCATTATAGACGCTGATGTCATACAATGAGGTTTTCCGGCCGTTGTACACCTCTTTTGCTTCAGCCACCAGACGGTCTCCGGCATAGCTCGGCTTTAAAAACGCAATACTGACGTTAAGGGCCACGGCCACCCTGCCGTGGGAATTGCAGGCAGCGGCAAAGGCAATATCGCTGACACAAAAAACAATGCCGCCGTGGGTGGTGCCATGAAAATTGGTCATGTTTTCCGTAATTGTCAAAGACACCCTGCTGTGTCCCGGCTTTACGATTTCCACCTTGGCCCCCAGATGGTTGGCAAAGGCGTCTTTTTGAATATGATCGTTTATTGTCTTTTCCCGGGTTTTTTCATCCATCTTTTTTTATCCTGATTACATGTCCTGAACCGGTTTTTTTAAATACAGTGAAAACACCGTGCCGCAAAGCGATATGCCCCCTGCCACAAGAAACGGAAGGGTAAAGGATTTGCTCACATCCGCCAGGTATCCGCCCAGAGCCGGGCCAATGGACTGGCCGATGCCGAAAAACAGGGTGATGAATCCAAGACCTGCGGGTGCCAGACGCGGCCCCACAAAATCCCCGGCCGTGGCTGCCATGATGGTCGGGATGCTCCAGGCGGTGAGCCCGAATAAAAAGGCGGAGATATAAAACCCGGCGTCAACCTTGATGAGGGCAAACACTATATAGGATGCGGCCAGCACCAGATAGGCGCAGGCTGATCCTTTTCCCCGGCCGATCCAGTCGGAGATACTTCCCCAGATTACCCCGCAGAATATGCTGAGCCCACCAGCCGTGGCCCAGAGCCCGCCTGCCCAGGCCTGGGTATGACCCATTTCCTTGACCAGATAGGCGGCAAAGAACACCACGTAAATGATATAGGACATACCGTAAAAAGAATACACCACCCCCAGAAACCAGAGGGCTTTCATCTTATACACCTTGCCCCAGTCAAGGGAAGACACCTTGCCCTGCACTGCCGGCGCCGGGGAGTCTTCTTTCTTCTCCTGGCCCACGGGCAAGAGCCCCTTTTCTGCGGGCTGATTTCTGATAAAAACAAATACAATCACGGCGACCACCAGGACAAGGGTTCCCAGGATATACCAGGAATACCGCCATCCGTCAGTCTGATAGGATTTCAAAATAAAGGGGACGATAACCCCGGATAAAAACATGCCAAGCCCGATGCCGCCGGACACAATACCGGTTGCAAACCCCCGCTTTTTAATGCTGAACCAGGCAGAGCCGAGGGCCATGGCCGGAACATAGGCAGCCCCATTCCCAAGACCGGTCAAAAGCCGCATGGCAAAAGCAAATTTAAAAGACTGCGCCAGCCCGGTCAGGATCATGGTAATGCCCATGAGAACAAGAGCAATGGCAATCACGGTCCGGGTGCCGAACCGGGCTGCCAGAAATCCGCCGATAATGGCCATGGACAGGTACCCGATAAAATTACCCGTCCCGAGAAGCCCAAGCTGGGTATAGTCAAAGGAAAGCCCGTCCTTCATGGCAGGCAAAAGAAGGGTATAGGCCATCCGGCCGAACCCGTGGGCCGCAACCGTTGTGATAAGCCCCATGAAAATGACGATCCATCCGTAGTGAAATTTCTTTTCCATGCCTGTCTCCTTTTTGATGTCCGGCTTTAAAATACTGTTTCACAAGATTTTTTGAATTGCAATCATTTAATGTCGTGGTTCGTCACCGGATTTAACGCCCACAAGAGAAGCCATTCCTTTGAATCGGACGCCGTCTTCAAGTTTTTTTTCCTCATAGAAGACAATATCCAATGCTGAAAACGCATGCAGCAATTCATTTTTTTTCAGACAAAACCGGTCATCTTCTCCACCGGCAAAAGATTCAAACATCAACATCCCTCCCGGCTTCAGCCCCAGCGTGATCATGGGAAAAAGGCGCCGGTCCAGAAACCGGATATTGACGATCAGATCATACTCATTTTCCGGAATCACCCAGGAATCCAAATCCAGGCACATGGCTGTGATCCTCGAATGCAATGTTTTCACACGTTCCATCGCCCTGGTTGAAATATCGACAGCTTCCACCTGAAATCCCTTCTCGGCAAGAAACACGCTGTTCCTGCCGTTTCCGCAGGCGATATCCAGGGCTTTGCCGAGGCGCGCTGACGAAACATATTGCTCTAAAAGCAAAGAAGGCTTCAAATCCCCAAAATCTTTTTGATACCTTTGGTCCCATTTTTCCCGGTCTTTATCAGTCATTCGCAAAACCTCCCCCTTAAATTTGATTTCATAACAAATATCATACTCAAGATTACACCCTTTTTGTTCAGATTTAAATGGCCATTGATGACCTTTATGACCCGGCATATATTCAATGCTGGTTTTTTTCGTCTGATGGAGAAGGATACCCCCGCATTTAATGTAAAGAACGCTGTCAAAAATGAGGTTTCAGAAGCGCCATGATCAGATAAATATACGGCTAAACAGCTTCCATCTTGACTTCACCTTGGTTTATCCGGTATGAGAATGAAAAACAGGGAATGAACAGGATTTTTTTAGAAAACCACCACACGGCAGGAGAAAATAATGGCATCACTATCTGACCCCGGGTTTATCGGACCGATGAAATTGAAAAACAGGATGATACGATCCGCCACCTGGGAAGGCATGTGCGAAAAGGATGGCAGGCCTACCCAAAAACTCATGGATTATTATGCTGATCTTGTGAGGGGCGGGATCGGGCTCATTATTTCCGGGTATACCTATGTCCGGCCCGATGGAAAACAATTGTCCGGCAAAATGGGAATATATACCGATGCCTTTGCCGAAGATTTTAAAAAACTGACCCGCACCGTCCATGACCTGGGCGGAAAAATTGCCGTCCAGCTTGTGCATGCAGGCGGCCAGGCCGATTTAAAAGCATTGGGGAAAAAACCGGTTGCGCCCTCGGCCATCAAGGCTGCGGCATTTCCGGAAATCCCGCAAGCCCTTCCCATCCTGGAAATCGAAGACATTTCCGATGCCTTTGCCAAGGCAGCCGGCCGGGCAAAGGAATGGGGCTTTGATGCCATACAGATCCATGGCGCCCACGGTTATCTGGTCAGCCAGTTTTTAAGCCCCCTGACCAACCAAAGAACTGATGAATACGGCGGAAGCCTTGAAAACAGGGCCCGGTTTTTGTTTGATGTCTATGAAAAAATACGCAGCCGGGTAGGAAAAAAATATCCTGTGTTTATTAAATTCAATGGAGAGGATCATCTTGAAAACGGGCTGACGCGGGAAGATGCCCTGGAAATCGCAAGACAACTCTGGCTTGCCGGCATTGATGCCATTGAAGTCTCTTCAGGAAATGCCGCCTCAGGGGAAAAAGGACCAGCCCGCACAAAAATCAATGCCCCGGAAAAAGAAGCCTATAATCTTGACCTTGCGCTGGGGATAAAAAAAGTGGTGTCCTGTCCTGTAATTCCTGTGGGTGGATTCAGATCCCTGTCCGTTGCAAAAAAAGCCATTGGTGAAGACGGTATGGATTTTATTTCCCTTTCACGTCCCCTGATCCGGGAACCGGATCTCCCCAATAAATGGATAAACAATGAAACCGATAAGGCAGACTGTATTTCCTGCAACAAATGCTTTATTCCGGGTATGACCAAGGGCGGCATCTATTGCGTGGCCCAAAAAAAGGCTGAAGATCCCTCATCCTGACAGGATGAACCTGAATCAGTAATAAGAGCGGAATGGAATTTACCTTCAAGGGGTTTATCAGGGGTTTCAAATCAGGAATCCCCATTGCCATAGGGGTTGCTTCCTATGGCCTTGTTTTCGGCATTCTCAGCAGACAGGCGGGGCTTGATCTCTTGCCGTCGCTGTGCATGAGCGCCTTTGTTTTTGCCGGAGCCAGCCAGTTCGTGGCCCTGGACATGTGGGTTACCCCGCTGCCTGTGGCTGCCCTCATTATCACCACCTTTGTGGTCAACATCCGGCATTTTCTCATGGGTGCGGTCCTGACCGAAAAATTCAAGGATATGACCCGGTTCCAGAAATACCTGTCCCTGTTTTTCCTGGTGGATGAAACCTGGGCTTATTCCCTGAGTGAATGGAGAAAGGGAAACACCAATGCCGCCCTGCTTGCAGGTTCGGGATTCTGCCTTTTTCTGGCCTGGAATATTGCCACAGTGATGGGCAATATCATAGGCTCCGGCCCGGTGGACCCGGCCAAATGGGGCATGGATTTTGCTTTTACCGCCATTTTCATTTTTCTGGCCGTCGGGCTTTGGCAGGGCAAAAGAGATATCCTTCCCTGGCTCATTGCCGCCATTGTAGCCATCGTCGTGTCAAAAACCTTTCCCGGCAAATGGTATATCCTGGCCGGGAGTCTTTCCGGGAGCATTACAGGAGCCCTGATCCATGACAAATGATATCCATGTGTATATGACCATCCTCGGCATGGCGGTTGTGACCTATCTGACAAGGATTTCCGGGTTCTATATTTCCAACCGGATTTCCGATCTTCGGCCGGGCCTGGCCCGAACCCTGAAATACATCCCCGGAACCATCATCATCTCCATTATTGCCCCCCAGATCATATCCGGGGGAAAACCCGGCCTCATTGCCGCGGCAGTGTGCATGGCCGCCTCTTTGGTGTTTAAAAACCTCATCGCCGTCATGGTCACAGGTGTTGCCACCATATCCATCCTGAGGCATTTTGTCTTTTTCTGATGTGGGGCTGCCATGAATAAAGAATGAAAAGTCAATACATCGGCCAGGGGCGGGTTCACCGGCCGGAACCATATGATCTGCCGATTCAATTCCCGGCTTGGTGTGATGCCGGGTTAATACTTTCAGGCAAGTCAATTGCAGCGAAATTCTTATTGGGTCTTTTTTCATATTTTGTGACAATGTTCTCAAGCGCGTGGTCGCGGCATTGGATGCAGATGCCGTGACTGATAACCGGGACCCCCATCTTTTCCAATTCAACAGCAAGATTACTGCTTTCACATTCTTTTACGCCCATGGATTTTTCGCACCAGGCACATCTGATCTCATAAACCATTTTTTTATCCTCGATTCTGTCAAAAAAAATCTTACGCCACTGAACCATGGTCTTTTATTAGCAAATCCAAATGAATCGAAAATGAATATAGGAAAGTAAAAGATATTAAAACATTAATCTATCTTAGAGTGACTCCAGGCGTGTTTTTTAAATGGTTTTGGGGCGCTGGGCGGGTTTGAAAAAGTGATTCAAGCAAGATGCAATTTCACAAAAAAGGTGGTGCCTTGATTAATTTTGCTTTCAACCTCGATTTTACCCCCGTGGATTTGAACAATCTGGTTGCTGATGGCAAGTCCTAAACCGCTGCCGCCGGCATCCCTTGAACGATTTTTATCGACACGATAAAAGCGATCGAATATCTTTGGCAATGCTTCAGCCGGAATACCAATGCCATTATCGGCAACAGATATGATGGCTTCTTTTTTTTTCTGAAAAAGGGCAACGATTATTTCTCCTCCGGGAGGGGTATACCGGATTGCATTGGTTAAAAGATTTAATATCAGATTTCTCAATAATTTTTCATTTCCCATAACTTCTATCTGCTCATGAATTTTTAAATTAAAAGATAATTTTTTTTCCAGAAACAGTATATTCACATCATTGCAAACGGCAGAAAGAAGTTGGGTCAGGTTTAATTTTTTTAATGCTTCGTCTTCCTTTCCCATATCTGCCCTGGCAAGAAACAGCAATTGTTTAATAACACCTGACATATGCTCAGCTTCAGCAACAATGATTTCCAAAGATTTCTGATAGGACGCCGTGTCCCTTTCTTTTTGAAGTGCCAGTGACGCTTCAGCATGAATCACGGCCAGCGGCGCCCTTAATTCATGCGAGGCATCACCCGTTAATTCTTTCTGTCGTTGAAAGGCTTTTTCCAGCCGCTCAATCATTAAATTGATGGTATTTGCAAGATTTCCCAACTCATCTTTTGTTCTGACATCAATACGCCGGCTCAAATCAGTCTCTTCGATTTCTCTGGCTGTTCTTGCAATCCGGGACACAGGATTCAATACCCGCTGCAGTAAAAAAATTCCGCCGCCGCCAGATAAGATTAGGGTCAGGGGCAATGCCATTAAGAGGATATGAAAAAGTCTGTCAAGGGCTATTTTCACATCAGCTGCAGATCTTGCAATAATGAGTGCCGACCGGTGAATTTCAACCTCTTCAGGGGGTAAAGGTTGCTTAGGAGGTCTGTTTCTTTGTCTGGAATGATCTTCCGGTCCTTTCCCTGGTTCCGGAGCAGGAGGAGGCCTTCTGCTTTTTCCTAAAAATTGATCTATATTAATTATAGGTTTTTCCGGTGAATACGGTATGGCATAAATCCTTAAGAGCCCGTATTTGTCATCCGTTATGGTTTTAAAAGAAGGGTTTCCATTGATAATACCGTCAATCCATTTTGTATCAACCGAAATTTTATTTCCCTTATGAGATATATCCCTTAAGCCGTTCTCGTCATAATAAAAGAAAGAAATGAATTCTCCGGGCTCTTCCTCAAATGTTCCTCCGGCAACTATAGCGATGATGTCTCTGAAGTTTGAAAGCTGATGGGCTCGTGCCATCAATGACTTATCAAGGTTCTGATGAAGCTGACGGGAAAAAGACAGATATACACCGCTTCCCAGAACAATTAAGACACTGCCAAGAACAGCCAGATACCAAAGTGTAAACTTAAATTTGATACTGTCTTTAAACTTCATGGCACCTTGATCCTGTATCCTGCTCCCCTTATGGTTGTAATAATCTGTTTGCCCTGTTCAGGATCAATTTTCTGTCTGATACGGCGGATAAATACATCCACAAGATTGGACATACCTTCAAAATCATAATCCCAGGCATGCTGTTCAATCATAGTCCTTGTGATCACGGCATTGGGGTTATGCATCAGGTATTCCAGGATAGCAAACTCCTTGCTTGTCAGCTCGATCAATCTGCCTTTCCAATTTACCTCCCGTGTTGCCGTATCAAGCACCAGATCTCCAAGTTTCAGAATTGATGATTTTGTGCCCCCCTTTCGCCGCAAAAGAGCACGAACCCTGGCGATCAGTTCTGCAAAATCAAATGGCTTTACAAGATAATCGTCTGCTCCGGTGTCAAGACCCTTAACCCGGTCCTCAATTGCATCCTTTGCAGTCAACATCAGAATAGGGGTAAAATTTTTTTTTGAGCGCAGTTCCCGGCAGACGTCGAAACCGTTTTTCTTGGGCATCATCACATCCAGTATGATCAAATCATACGGAGTCATTGTTGCATAATAATATCCATCTTCTCCGTCATTCACACAGTCCACTGAATAGGCATTTTCTTCCAGCCCACGCTTGACGGTATCACATAATTTTTTATCATCGTCTGCAAAAAGGATTCTCATGATGATCCTTAACCCTTGTTAGTGAATTTTAGTTATAACTTTAGCACATCTAAATGAATTGAAAATGAATTGAAAAAATAATTTTTTGTTCATCTGGCGTTCATTTTTTGCTCCTATGATGGGCACAATGACTGAGTATGGGTCAGAAATATTCGGAATTAAGGAGGGTTATATGAAAAAAGCTCTTAAAAAAATGATTGGTCTTTTAGTAGCGGCAGGTTTCAGCATCACGGTGATTTTCAGCCTGTCAATGACCGATGCCTTTGCAGCTTCGGTTCAACCTGTAAAAAAACAAGAAACAGAAAAACAACTTGCTTCCGATCAAAATCAGAAGCTCAGCGATGCACTCAAAGCAAAAATAATTTCAATCCTGTCCAAATATCATCCATCATCACTGACGGCAGAAGATGCCAAAGCTATAAATCTTGCGTTCAAAGAAGCCGGTATTCTTCAAGGGGCTGCACAACAAGAGGCTATTAAAGCAGCCGGCTTTGACCCTCAAAAAATCAGTGCACTTGCTCCACCTCCTGACAAAGACAAGCAAGGCAATCAGACTATCGCTAAGAATAACATTTCCATAGAGCAGGCCATTTCAGATGATGCACAATTGAAAACCATCGCATTCAGCGGCTTGGCCTTTCTTACCGGTGATTTCTGTTCAAACACATTTTTCCCGCCAGGGAAAGTGTCTGATTTTTTTGGTTTTCAGTATATGCGTGACATTATGCCTAACGGATTTGGCCATAATACGGAATTTGCAGGCAGAGTTGCCGACAGTGTATTATCTATTCTAACCCGCGAACAGGTCCAGGCGCTGGTGGCTCTGGCCAATACTCAGGCGGATCAAATCGAAGCCTTCGGATATAAACGTTTCGCGCTGATAAAGGCATTCCAACAACTTTTAGATAATGATCTTCCCGACAGGACCAAAGGATTGAATAAAAGTGCCGTCATCGAATTCACCGGGGATTTGTATGAGATAGATGCTGAAATCAGTTATGGTCAGGCAAAAGTGATGGGTGGCATTTTGGCGGGGTTTACAAATGTTCAAAAAACTAAAATGGGACAGTTGCTCATTACTTTGAAAGCCTTGTTCCAAAAAGCCGGGGCAGGCGGAACGATTCGATCTGAAGATTGGCCGACAGCCACCAAGGTAGATTTGTCAGGCATTATAGCCAATGATGGACATGTACTGGTCAGCACTTATGCGACAAATTTATTCAGCTGGTATTTAGGGTCGTTGGAAGGTGACACATATTTCTGTCCTGAACGGCACGGCACGTATTTTGGTTCCTTTTACATGAAAGATATCCCTCCGATAACTTCTGATGAGGGCATCAGCATTGATACTAATCTTACTGCAGAAATGGGGCAGGCATTCCTTGATGCCCTCAGCACCACTCAGAAAACTTACATAACAAACCTGGTGGATATCCAAAAGACCGATTTAAACAATATTGTTGCAGCCCGGAAAGCCATATCTGAAAAATTGCGGCTTTTTATCAAGGGTTCATCGGCAAACCAAAATGAGGTATATCATTTGCTTCGCCAGTATGGCGAATATGAAGGAGAAATGATATATTATTATGCAACCCATTTTGCAACGGTGGGAAACACTCTGACAAAAACACAGACAGATTCATTAATGGGCCTTCGTAAGGGTTACTATTCACGTTTTCCTGATTATCAAGAAAACTCTGATATATATGACTGTTCAGGAGCATGGTTATATGCATCAAAGGTCGGCATGCCGGATGTTATTGATACCGATTTCCTGTTTGGTTCCGGAGAAAAATAAAAACCTAAGATAAAAAAAGGGGGCATATGAAAAAGAATCTGCTTTTAATAATCGCTGGTCTATTTACATGGTTTCTTTGGGCAGACATTTCTTATGCCCAGAACAACAATAAAGAAGATAAAGGAACCGGGCGGGGCGATTCACAATCCGTTACCGAAGATCAAAAAGCCTCTGCCTTGCGCATTCTTTCGAAATACAAGTCAACCCAACTGTCAGCCGAAGATGCCAAAGCGATTCATAAGGCCATGCGGGACATCGGCATACACGGAGGTCCGGCAGAGGATAAGATCATCGAGTCAGCCGGAATTGATGTGGAAATTCTGAAAAAGCTGGACCCTCCGCCTGATAAGCTTGGCGGTGATAATAAAGGTGACAAAAAAAGCAGAAATAGGGACCGTAATGAAGGAAACAATGCACCTCTGAATAGAAATGATAATAATATTGATGAAGATACATTGCAGAATTTATACAATGACAATAGCAAGGCTGAAAATAATGATGGGAAGAGGGAAAAACCTTTAAAAAAAGATGGCCCCAAACCAGATTCAAAAGGAGGCAACTACAGCATTGAGCAGGCCATGAGCGACAATGCCCAGCTATCCACCATTGCCTTTAGCGGGCTTGCATTTTTGACCGGAAGTGCCGGAGCAGATACCTTTTTCCCGCCTGGAAAGGTGGCGGATTTCTTCGGGTTCCAGTATATGAGGGATGTAGATACGGCCGGATACGGGCACAACACCACCTTCCTTACAAAAGCCGCCAGCAATGTGCTGCATATCTTAAGCGATGCCCAAAAAGCCAAGCTGGTGGCGCTGGCCAAAGAACAGGCACCGGTTTTTAATACATTTGCGTACAACCGGTTTTTGCTGACCCATGCTTTCCGGCGGAACCTGGAAGGAAAAACCCCTGCCGGAACAACAGATCTTGACAGCAAGGCGGTTTCCGGCTTTACCGCAGGGCTGTATCAAAACGACGCCGATCTGAGCTATAACCGCGCTTTGGTGATGGGCGAAATCATTAATTCACTTACGGATCAGCAAAAAGCTTATCTGGCAAAAATGAAGTTCAATAATTCTGCAACCTGGCCGGATCTGGCTGAAGATGAAACCCTTAAAAGAAGCATGAACAATACCCAGTTTGTAGCGGTGATGACCTATGCCAGCGAGCTTTTCTCCTGGTATAAAGGCGGCAAAGAGGCTGACATATATTTTTGCCCCGAGCGTCACGGCACCTATTTTGGCGGCTTTTTTATGAAGGATTATCCGGCCATGCACAACCCCAATTATTTTATCAGCACCTCCATTACCGGTGACAGCGGAAAAGCCTTTCTCAATACGCTGAACCCCCGGCAAAGAAGCCTCATCACAGGGATTATCGATGAACAGCGGCCTGCCCTCTCAGAAATAAAACAGATCAGAACGGATGTTTCAGCAGAACTGCGCAAAGCCATGACCGGGGGAAGTGTTGATAAAGGCAAAGTCTATTCTCTTATCAAACGTTACGGCCAATTGGACGGGCAGATGTCTGCGCTGTATGCGTCCCGGTTTTCCGCCGTCAATAAGACCCTTACACCGGAACAGCGGGCAAGTCTTGTGAAGCTCAGAAACCTTGATGCTCAGCCCCAGGGTGCATACCGGTTTTCAACGCCGGTTGCCATGCCTGACATACCCAATACCGATTTTATGTTCGGCAAAGGCGCTCTCCCTGAAAATGCCGGGCAGATAACGCCCCCTGAAAGCTTTGGGAATTCAGGGGACAATAGACAGGGAAACAGAAATAAACCGCCAAAAGCACAAACCGATTAAAAACTAAGTTGCAGAGTTTTAAAAAATGAGATATTCAAAATATAGGGGACTCAATTTATGGGAAAATGTTTATTTCATCGGGCCTGACAGAATTTTAAAAACCTGAAGGGGAAATCTGGAAAATGAACATGCCGCAGAAAAACAGCAGCAAAAAAGCGGTACAGGAAATTCGAGTTTCCCCCCTTTTCTCTCAATGGACGATTCTCATTTTCGCACTCGCGGCAATTGGTATGGTCATCAGCGCCAATCTGCTGCAACAGAAGAGCCAACTGATCCAAAGTGAGGAAGAACACCTGTTGCTCCAGACCCGGATCGTTCAACAGATTATCGATCAGAGCCTCTTTGACCTCAATACTGTTTTAAAATATTTGGCAGCGCATTTCCCTCAGACAGATGGTCATCAAAACATCAACAGCCATCAGCTCGGTCTTCTTGCCAATGCCATGGCAGGTGTGCGTACGATTGCCATCTTTGACAGGCTTGGCAATGCTTTGGCATCCAACCGGGAAGAGCTGATTGGGAAAAATTTCAGTGACCGGGAGTATTTTTATGCTGTAAAAAAAAATTCTGATGCGGACATACTCTTTATCAGCAAGCCATTCAAGACCTCCCTCAATGTTTTTACCATGACAGTGGGCAGGATGATCCCTGGGCCATCGGGTGAATTCGCCGGAGTCGCTGTAGCAGCACTGGACCCTGAATTTTTTATCCCCCTGCTGCAAACGGTTCTCTATGCTCCTGACATGCGCGCAACCCTGACCCATGGCAGCGGTATTCTCTTTTTGATATTTCCGGATAAAGGAAACATGGCTGGAACAAACCTGAAAGTACCGGGAAGTTTTTTTTCAAGACATCTTGAAAGCGGAAAAGAGGCTGGAATTTATTGGGGAAAATCGGCTGCAACAGGGATGGAAAGGCTGCTGGCTGCAAGAATCATAAAACCTTCCGGGCTCAACCTGGACAATACCCTGGAAATCACTGTCGGTCGCGATCCCTCAGTCATTCTTGGAGATTGGCATCGGAATATAATTCTGTACGGGTCATTATATGGGTTTGCCGTCATTTTTTCAGCTCTTGGGCTCGCCTTCTTTCAGAGACGGCAAAAACGCCAGCAACAAGAAATTGATCAGGCCTCGCAGATTCTCAAGGACCAGGAACGATTTATGCGCTTTCTCACCGACAACATGCCCGGAATGGTTGGCTACTGGACCCTGGAATTGAAATGCAAATATGCCAATAAAGACTATCTTGAATGGTTTGGGAAAACCCAGGACCAAATGCAGGGAATCACCATGCAGGAGTTGATGGGGGAAACGCTCTTCAATAAAAACGAACCCTTTATCCGTGCTGCGTTGGTTGGCGAACGGCAGCGATTTGAGCGGACCCTGACCAAAGCTGACGGTCGGACCGGTTATACCCTGGCCCAATATATCCCGGATATTGAGGGAGGAAAGGTTCTTGGTTTTTTTGCCCTGGTTTCAGACGTGACAGAGCTGAAAATCGCCCAGATGGAATTGGAACAACGGGTCAAGGATCTTGATATCCTGGCTGCTACAGACCCTCTCACCGGCATTGCCAACCGCCGCCGGTTTCTCAGCAGAGCAGAGGAAGAGACCCAAAGGGCCAAACGATATAACCAGCCATTGACTTTTCTCATGCTCGATCTGGATCATTTCAAGACCATCAATGACACCTACGGCCACGACATTGGCGATCAGGTTCTAAAAGCTGTTGCCACTGCTCTTGCGGTTGTTATGCGCAATACCGATCTCATAGGCCGCCTCGGGGGTGAAGAATTCGGTGCGCTTCTTGTCCAGACTGGTCTCGACGAAGCCAAACCGGCAGCCGATCGCCTTCGCCAGGCTTTGCATGAAGTTGGGATCTCAAGCCAGGGTGAACCGATTAAGATTACTGCCAGCATCGGTCTGGCACAGTATTCCAAAGGAGACGATGGTCTTCAAGGGCTGATGAAACGAGCAGATGAAGCCCTTTACCGGGCCAAGCAAACAGGCCGGGACAAAGTCTGCTGCCAGGATGAATAAGACAGCAGACTTTTTTGACATGATACCCTGATTTTTTTATTGCTTGACCAGCTCCACCCTTCGGTTCTTAGCCCGGCCATCTTCGGTATCGTTGGGGGCAACAGGGGCAAAAGGCCCGCATCCTGCGGATCTCAACCTGCCGGAGGCAATCTGGTGATCTTTGACCAGGGACTGGAGAACGGCTTCAGCCCTGTCCTGTGAAAGTTTCATATTGCTGTCGATGCCTCCTACATTATCGGTATGACCCACCACAAAAATTTTCAGACCGGGGTCGGCGGCCAGAAGTTTTCCAATCTCGGCGATGGCCTGGGCAGATTCGGGTTTGATGGTGGCTTTGGCCGTATCAAAATTGATGCCGTAAACCGCCACATGGCCCGTGGACCGGATATCATTTCCCAGGGCGACGGCGTCTGCAACAATGTGTTGTTCCATGGCTTTTTTCTCAATGATCCTCAGCCAGATCTTGCCGTTGCCCTTTTCAATTTGAGCCCACACTTCCAGACCGTCCTTGACGATTTTGCCGTTAATCCACCGGTTCGGATCACTCTGAAGGACCTCTCCTCCCACGGATGTCATGGCGTTTTCATAATTTTTGACGATGGCGAGACCGCTGGGCTCGGCTCCCTTTAGCCCGGTATAGGCATAGGTGATAAAGGTGAATTTCCCTTCAACAGGGGTTTTGGGGCCTTTTACGGCAAGGAATTCATAACGGCCGAAATCTTCAACCTTGCATGCTTCAATGCGATAATCCGGCATGCGGGTCGGAAAGAGCGAATGATCTTTACAGCCTGCCGCATCAGCCTGGGCAAACACATCTGTTGATAAAAAGAGCAGCAACCCGGTTACCATAACAATCAATAGCTTTTTCATCTTTTTTTCTCCTTAAATATTTTCAATCATGATTTCATTTTCGTTAATCTGTTAAAATCCGGCTTCTCTTTTTTTTAAGGCTGCCCTGGTCAACCGTTCATTGATCATATGGGCATAGGCCATATTTCGGTAAGGCTTTGGCAGATGGTCAATATACGGGTCTTTTGCCTTTAATGTCTCCATGGATTTTAAAAATCGGATATTGCCCGATACAAAGACAATGGGAATGGATGGATGCATTTTCCGGATATGCTGGTATACATCAAAACCGGTTTGTTTTCCATCCAGCATGTAATCGAGGCTGATAAGATCAAAGGTCTCTTCATCAAAAGCAGCCATGGCCTCCTGCCCCCTTGAGACAACCTTCACCGAATGCCGGAAAGGTTCACTGGTCAATATCCGGGTCTGAATATCGGATATGGCCGTCTCATCTTCGACCACCAGAATTCTTTTCCCGCTGATGACGGGACGTTTTTCCATGTTTTCCTTTTCTCTGGCCGTCAATTCCTTTTCAACAATGGGCAGGAAAATAACAAAGGTGGTGCCTTTGTTTTCCGTGCTGACAAAGTCAATGGACCCCTTGTGCCGGTCCATATATTTTTTGACATTGGCCATTCCATACCCGGACCCTTTGATATCATCCTGATATGCCTTTCTTTCATCCCGGCTCCCTTTAAGCGTAAACGCCGGGGTGTAAATGTCATGGTAGTGCTCTTCCGGGATGCCGCATCCATTATCCGCAATCTCCACAAAAACCGATTTGTCATCTGAATAGGTTTTGATGTCAATTACAGGGGCAGGCACCTTGCTGACCGCATGAACGGCATTCTGCATCAGGTTCACCAGGGCATGCTCCACCATCCCCGGATCAGCCAAGAGCTGCGGGATGTCATTACCGAGGGCGAGGTTGACCCGGATATCCTTAAGCTCTTTTTTCAAGAGGTTCAGCACCAGGCCTATTTTGTCATTGATTTGAAAAAACTCTTCTTTAAGTTCCTGATCCTTGGCAAAGGCAACCAGATTCCGGGTCAGCGTGGCTCCCCGTTCAGACTGTTCCAGGATAATTTTTAATGCTTCTTTTGCAGCCTCATCCCGGCAGTCCATGAGCGTGATTTCCGTAATGCCCATGATGGCACCCAGAACATTATTAAAATCATGGGCCATTTTCCCGGCCACCTGGCCGACCAGGGCATATTTTTCCTGTTCAGCAAAATACAGGCGGGCTTGCTCGTTTTTCTTCCGCTCGCTGATATCCACTAAACAGGTCCGGACCGCAACCGGTATTTCATCATTAAAAATGACGGACGGTGTAGCCTCTACCCACAATTCAGTCCGGTCTTTTCTCAGCATTTTTACTTCAATCGGACCTGGAATCTCACCCTTGGCCATTGTTCCCATCCGTGAAGCAACCAGCTCTGCTGATTCTCTTGGAATCAGGTCGGCTATATTCACTCCGGCAACAATTTCCTCTCTGTCAAATCCAAACCAGTCAAGGGCCATCTGGTTGGCATACAGAACTTTATAATCAAAATCATATTCAGCCACAGGAATGGGCAAAAGATCGATCATCTGCCGGTATTTTGCCTCGCTTTTTTTTAAATCGTTTTCAATCATCCGTCTTTGGCGGTTTTCTTCATCCAATTCATGACCCTGGCGTTCCACAGTTTCAAACGCTTTTGAAAACCTCTGGGAAATCAGAAATGCCTGGGCAAATAAAAAAAACACCATCCCTACGGGGATATAATATCCGGTGAAGATAACCATGCGGGTGTAGAGGATATCATTGATAACCGTGCTGACCAATATGAGAAACCCAATACAAAAAACCAATGCTCCCGCTCTTTTCAAAAAGACCGTGCGAATGACGGCAAAGCAGCAATACACGGATAGCAGAGCCATGACTCCATGAAACACGGGCAGGGTCAAAGTAAACCAGCGGGGCGGGAAAATGATGACGATCAAAGAAAAAATCAAACTGATGCCCCATACGCCTTTATCCACCTTATCCGATACCTCATCCGGAAAAAGCATGCGCATATACCGGATAAAGACGGGCAAGGACAGATAGATGGTCAGATAGACCAGAACGACATGAAGGCCGAATGACATTCCCGGAAAAAGGATATGGATATACTCTTCATCATGAAGAATGGCCCGAAGGCCGATCAATAAACAGAAAACCCCGAAAAAAAGCGGTGCCTTATCCTTTTTGCGCAGCAGAAACAGACTGATATGATAAAACCCAATAATCCAGATGGCACCAAAAAGCATGGACGATACAACAAGGCTTTTTTCCCTTTCGGCCTGAAGGTCAGATACTTTGCCGAATCGGATATTTTCCCACATCCCGCCCATCCAATAATGAAAATTCGATACATGGACAATCACTTCAAATTCATCAGACGGAACCGTAACCAAAAGCACGGCAGGGAAATAGGAGGCCGTTTCCTTCTCTTCTGATTCACCCGGCACACCGGCCTGATAAACCAGTGTCTCATTGATATAGACCCGGCAGGCCGATGACACATCAAGGATCTTGAGACCCATCCGGGTCTGTGCCCCGGATGTCATGATTTTCAGCCGATAGGTGGCATACCCGGTACCGGGCAGTTCCCTGCCGTTGACAACGGTATTATTCCACACGCCTCCGGATTGGATATAGATTGGCGCAAATTCCGGATGCTCTGCAAACTCATCAAAACCAAGAAAGTTTTCCCAATAGAATTTCCATTCACCCTTCAGATCCACTGGCCCGGCTATGGAAAAATCCCAGGATCTTAGGTCTATGACGCCCTTTTTCGCAGTGGGTACAGGCTGCGCCGGTTTTTCACTGCTGCAGGAGATAAACACCCATGACAAAAAAATAATGCCCCACAAAAATGCAAAGCGCTTCATAGTCAAGTATCCGGATTTAACTATTGTTCTCTAAAAGCCTTATACCATTGTCCTGCCATTGTAAAGGATAACCCCGGGCGGTATTTTATCCAGGGAGAACCCTTTGGGTTTTGTCATCATGGGGTCATTGTAAACCATTCTTATCAGCGTCTCCCTGTATTTGGGGTGTGAAATGCTCGCCAGGGCAAGGCTCTTGAACCCCATAGGCAGGTCCCTTAAATCCGCAATCCCATATTCCGTGACAATGACGACCCCGTCATAGGCAGAAGCCGTCAGGGTAATGCCGGGCGGGTGCGCCGGGACGATTTTTGATTTTCCGTTTCCGGCAAGGCTCTGCATGGCAATGATGGGGGTGCCGTATTTTTTATGGCTGAGCGCCCTTACAAAATCCGGCTGGCCGCCCACACCGCTGTAATAGGTGGTGGGATTGACAAAATCCGCCCAGACATTGCCGGCCAGATCCACACCGATGGCGGTGTTGACCGCCAGAAACGGCGCGCAGTCCCTAACGGTTTGAGCTGAGTTGGTATACATGCAGGGCCGCATCTGGACCTGGGACCGCATATTGACATAGTCATAAAGCTTTTTTGAACCCATGATCAGGCTGGTGGTGCTATATCCCGCATTTATTTTTTTCATCTTATTGGTGATGATCCCCTTTTCCTGGAGAAACATGAGCCCGTCGCTGTAGAGCTCGGTTTGGACCCCGAGATCTTTGAACCCGGCCGAAGCAATGGTACCGACAACAGCATCGGGAATCTTTCCGATCCCCACCTGCAATGTCATGCCGTCTCTCAGAAAATGCCCGGTAATCAGCTCGCCGATCCGCTTTTCTTCCGGCGAAAGGTTTTCAAAATCCGGGGCATCAAAGGTATAAACCGGCTGAATACCGGATTCAATGATATAATCGATGTCGTCTTCGGCAATGACGCTTTGCCCCTGGGTAAAGGGCATGGTGGGGTCCAGCTCGGCAATAACCACAGTTGCCGTCTCAAGGGCGGAGTGGATGGCGTCCACGGAAAGGCCAAGGCTGTATTCGCCTGTGATTTCGTTTTGCCGGACCTTCATGATGACCACGTCCATCTCATAGGCGCAGCCTTTTCCGATCAGGCGGTCAATGGTGCCGAGGGTGCAGGGAAGATAATAGGCCCGCCCTTCATTGGCAGCCTTGCGGACCGCTTCCCCGGAAAAGATGGAATAGGCCTTGACCCTGTCCTGGAGCCCTTCTTCAAGATAGGGAATATTGCCGTGCAAGAGAATATGAAACATTTTCATAAACGGCAGCTTGGCGCTTTCCTCTTTTATGGCGTCCGTCAAAGCCTCGATGCTGGCCGTGGGGGTTGCAGCATTGGAGCCGATATAGCAGTTGATGTTTTCCCGGTGTTTGAAATGTTCAACCAGAATATGGCCGATATCGTTAAGTTTTATCACAGTTGGTTTCTTTTTCATGGTCCTCTTTCAAAATTTAATATTGTTTATCAACTCAGAGAGCTTAAAACAGCCCTTTACGTAATCCATTCCAGATAATTCTGCCGGTTGATGATCTGCCATGTTGCGTTGGGATAGGCTTCGAGCCACCCTTTCGGCGGTTTACCACTTGCCGCCCCCCATTTCATCTCAAAACCGAACAATTTCCCTTCCCGCTCCTCAATAAAATCAATCTCTTGTTGACTGTAAGTTCGCCAAAAATAATTATTGGCGGGCTTAGCCAGATATTCCTGTCTCTTGAGCCGCTCCATGATAAGATAATTCTCCCACAATTCACCCGCATCGTTGCGGAGATCAAGGGGGTTGAAATTGTTGATAAGGGCGTTGCGAACCCCGTTGTCAAGGAAGTAGTAGCGGCTGTTCTTGGTAATTTCCGAGCGGAGATTTCTATTGAACCCCGAAAGCTTCTGTATAACGAAAGCCTTTTCCAGGAGATCAAGGTAGCGCTCTATGGTGTTCTTGCTCATACCAAGACCGCTTCCAAGTTCAGTATAGGAGACCTCTTTTCCGATCTGGAGGGCTATCATTTGCAGGAGTCTGCTGATCTTGGCCGCATGACGAATACCATCAAGCTCCAGGACGTCTTTGTACAAATAGGAAGCGACAATCTCACGTAAGTACTGCTCCCGCAACCGATTATCGTTGGTCAGGACAACTTCCGGATAAACCCCGTAGATCAGGCGATTCTCCAAATTTGCATCAGTCTGGTGCCGCTCCTCAATTTGCCCGATCTCCGACTGGGCCAGGGGGAAGAGTTTCAGAGTTGTCTTTCTGCCGGTAAGAGGTTCGCCAATAGAGCGTGCAAGATCAAATGACGATGACCCGGTAGCAATCACTCGTATCTGGGGGATATGATCGACAATAAGTTTCAGATTCACGCCTATGTTTGGTACTTTCTGCGCCTCATCCACGACCAGCAGACGATTTTTACCCACAAAGGCGGAAAGTTTCTCAATGGATTGACTGGCCAGATACCCCTGAACTGTAATATCCTCACCGCTGACGAGAAGATAGGGTTCATCGACACCCTTGAGGAATTGTTGTATCAGTGTTGTTTTGCCTGTCCGGCGAGCGCCGTAGATGATGACCGCTTTGCCGGGAATCAGGGCTCTTCCAAGATTGTCCAAATGCTTCTGCCTAATGTACATATAGCGATAACTCCGTCATCATATTGACTTAATTTTACATAATTGAGTCAATAGATCAACTCTTTTTTAAACTCACAAAAGAATAGGATAGGCGGGATATTGATTTTGTATCTTTAACGCTTGCAGGAATTCGCTTTTTTGAATAAAGATGACTTGATTCACAAACAACAGGGGGAGGATATGAAAAGACATTTCATCACTGCATTTTTGACCGGCATGGCCCTTCTTATCATGCCCGTTCTTTATTCCACGGATTTTACAGCTCATGCCGGAAATATTATACCGGCATCACCCGGTGCATCTCAACCCAATGCAGAGGGAATACAGCAGCAGATCTCGGCTCTCAATGAACAGATTAAGGAAGTGCAGCAGCAGCTGGAGCAAGCCAAAAAAGAGAGACAAAGGCTGCAACAGGATATGCAGGCATTAAATAAGGCCAGACCGGTCCTCCCTCCTGGGAGCAGTACGACTAACAATCCGCAGTATAATAAAGACTTAAATGATTGGCAGGCAAAAATGGATGCGCTCAAAGATAAAATCACCCTCAAGGATCGCGAAATAGAGGCATTGGAGGCAAAACTCAAAAAATTGGAGTTGCAGCAACAGGCGCTTCAAAAAACGTTACCGCCCAGCCGAAAACGACCGGGTGCATGACAATTTCAGCCAATTGCTAAAGCTCCGGCTGAGTAAGGCGTTCTTTGCAAAAAATAGCCTGTTTTCTACCCTGAATTTGACAACAGCTACTTTAAATAATAGCGTTTGAATAAGTTTAGAGGAATTTGACAAAATTTATAGGAGTTAAATATAGCTAAAACAATTACAACCCGTTTCGATGTTGCAGAACATCTTCGCACACCGGAAGCAATGGCAGCCTATCTTGAAGCCTGCATTGATGAAGCACAAGGTGATGCGTCATTTATTGCAAAAGCTCTTGGCGATATTGCCAGAGCCAAAGGCATGTCACAAGTTGCCCGGGATGACGGTTTATCCCGGGAAAGCCTTTATAAGGCATTATCCGGAGAGCGAAGCCCCAATTTTGATACCATACTGAAAATAATACATGCGCTTGGAATAAAATTGCACGCAAAAGCAGTTCATTCAACCAACTCAGCGGCCCAATATATCGCTTGAACAGCGCGGAATTACACCTGATTTTTTATATCTTATCCATACTCCCCGCCGATAGAGAAAGCCGAGTGCTGGCGGCTTTATAATCATGCAGGGATTTTAAATGATTCATCCGGCATTGCTGTACGGCCATTTCCGTATCCAGAAGACAGGGAAAAACTTCTAAATTTACCGATGAAGTGCAAGTTCGGTTTCGGTGGAAAACGCATTTGCCTTTACAAGCGGGTTGCTGCAGGGTAATCGCAAGTAACTTTGCCATAGGAAGCTCTGGCTTGAGCGAATATT
>CAZWMY010000034.1:0-33901 GCA_964635025.1 uncultured Desulfobacula sp.
GGCAGATTTCATGTATAGAAAAAATTGCAGTTACACAGAATTATTTACAGGCTCACAAATTATAAATGGCAGGGTTGAAATCAACCCTGCCATTTATAAGATTTTTTTATTATAGTTTAGTTATCAACTATTTATTAACATTGAACAGCCTATTATTCCTTCCAACCCAGCCAAGGCCAACCAACCCGAAACCTAATAGCATCATTGTAGCTGGCTCAGGGACATGACCACTGGGAGGAGGCTCATCGGGGATAGGAACACCCTGAGCATCATGGGAAAAAGGAGCATTTTTATCGACACTGCCACCTGTATTTTTATCATAAAGATCAAAATGAATGGAATATCCGGAATTATTCATACTGCTTAGATCAATATTAAAGGCTGTATAGTATAATCCACCATCTGGATTAGCAAAGAAGCTACCTGGATGATCTTGAGAATTATATTTTGTGGCTTTGCGATTAGGAGAAAACGTGAAACCGAACTCCGAATAATGGGTTTCATATATACTGTGTGATGGCAATCCTAATGGTGTGCCGGAGGTCATAGTAGCTAAATTAATTGTAGTGCCACCGAACGAAAAACTGCCTGATCTTGTGGCGGAAGAGGATTTCGGTACGAGTGCCGCTGAAATATAAAAAACATTGTCAAGAATACTATCTTTTGGATCACTCAACAATGCATACAGGGTAAATTGGTTGCTGTTGGCAGTAATAGTCTCCTCTTCCCCGCCTATATAATACCCGCCACTGGTGTCCAGTTGCAGAACCGGAAGTGCATATACCATGCTTCCAGTCAGAAATATTGCTAAAATTAGTATCGCTGATTTCCATAGTTTTTTCATATTTTCACCTTAGCTTAAGTCCTTTTTGATTAGAATTTTCATAACAGTCTCCAATCAGCATTCTTTACTGACAGATGGTTATGCAAATTTAAAGCCATTGCCAACTGAATTTAATCTTTTCTTCAGAACTTAGCCACACATTAGAAGTGAATCCTTTGGCCCATATGGCGTAAATTACTTTTTCAAGTTCATGGGAATATAAACATTTTATTTTGGCATTTTATATATCAACTTCGATTCCATAAGCAACCAATTTTAAAAGGAAAAAATTTACATAAATTATGAACTTTATTATATACTTTTGTGAATTTTCTTTCTTATATCAACCAAGCTTTTCTTGCAGCAAATCCACAAGGTCTGCTGCAAGGATCTTAACTATATTGCAGCATTCTTTTTGCTGCATTTCTTCTCCAAAACGATTCCTGAGTTCAATGCAAGAGGTGATTTCATATCGGTCCAGGAAAATTTGCCGGATATATGCCGCCAATTTTGCCGGCATATCCCATGATTCACCTGGCTGACGGCGGCCATGAATATGCCCGATCACTATCAGACAACCCGAAAGGGCGCCACAGGCCTCCTGAAACGTCCGCCCCATGCCTGCGCCAAATGGTGTGGCGTGAGCAACTGCCTCTGAGGCATCCTTCCCCATCCCTTCCAGCACCGATGCAACTATAGCTTCTGCGCAATGGTATCCGTTCTCAAAATATTTTCCTGCATTCCGGCTGATTACTTTTTTGCTCCTCATCATTCTTTTCCTCTTTTTGAGTTGTTTACATCTGAACAATCGATTAAATTAAAATTCAAATCGCGTCCAACGATTTATTTCGATTATAGCCATCGGCAGAGCCGATAAAGGAGAAAATATGGAATTTCGGCATTTGATAACATTCAGGGAGGTTGCGGACAATCTTAGTTTTACCAAATCCGCTGAAAAGCTTTTCATGGCCCAGTCCTCTGTTTCAGCCCAGATCAAAGCGCTTGAGGATGATCTGAACACAAAACTGTTTGACCGGATCGGAAGACGGGTCATGCTGACACAATCCGGCCGCAAACTTTATGAATATGCCCGGTGCATGGAAGATATGGCCTTGGAAATCCGTTCGGAAATATCGGACAGCGCTTATTCAGAAGGCAATCTTACCATCCGGGTCCCGGAAACCCTGGCGGCTGTTTATATGCCCAAGATTGTTGATCAGTTCCATAAAACCCACCCCAAAGTCAAACTGACTTTCATGAACTGCACTGACAGACAGCTTCGGGAAGAGCTCAATTCCGGCCGGATTGACCTTGCTTTTTTAATGACGGATTCAATTCATTTTAAAGATGTTCATGTCCGCTTGCTGAAAACCGAGACCCTAATCTTGGTGGCCGGGGCAACTCACCCTTTTTCACAGGACATGACAGCATCGCTGGAAAACCTGCATGGGCAAACCCTTCTTTTACCAAAAACCGACTGAAGTTACAGGCGGGCTTTTGAGCGGTCGCTCGAAAAACAGAATATTGTTCCTGTGATCCTTGAATTTTCAAGCATCAACAGCATGAAGGCCTGTATGAAATTGGGGGTGGGCGTCACCCTGTGTCCTGAAGTATGCGTTCAAAACGAAATCAAGACCGGGGAATTTGTAAAACTGGTATGGGATATGTCAGCTACGGAGACTTCCGTGATCATGATTACCCATGCCCAAAAATGGCGTTCTCCTCTTCTGGATCAATTTATCAATATAGCCAAAGAAGAAATGTCCGGATAATTTGAACAAAAAAAGCGGGCTGCCTACCAATCGGTGAGCAGCCCGCTTGTGCTATCTTAAAAAATATTGCCGGTTAGGGCAATGCTATCTTACATCTTGGTTCCTTCTGCATGGCTCTGGAGTTTGACTTCAACTTTTTCTGTCAGAGATGCATAGTATTTCCTCAGGATAACCAGAACTTCTTCACGGCCGAAATGATCCACAACCGGCTGGTTGTTGGAAAGCGCATGACGCAGTTTGGTTCCGGAAAGAACAACCCTGTCTTCTTTTCCATGCGGGCAGTGTCTTAAAGACGCCATGCCGTCACATTTGAAGCAGTAGAAGGTCCAGTCGATTTTCAGCGGCTGGCACAGCAGGGCTTTGCCCGGTGCTGCCGGAGTCGGGATGGTGTCAAAAATTGTCTGTGCTTCAAACAATGTGTAGAAGTCACCAACGCCTGCATGGTCACGGCCGATGATCATTCTGTTAACGCCGTAGTTCTGGCGGAATGTTGCATGGAGAAGAGCTTCTCTCGGGCCTGCATATCTCATGTCAAGAGGATAGCCGGCATTGAGAATGTTCTCAGGAACAAAATAGCCTTTGATCAGGGCATCAATACATTCGATACGGACATCGGCCGGAATATCGCCCGGTTTCAGGTTACCGATGAGAGAATGGATCAGAACGCCGTCACAAACGTCAATGGCGATCTTGGCAAGAATCTCATGGGATCTGTGCATGGGGTTTCTCAGCTGAAGGGCTGCAACATTGGCCCAGCCTCTCTGATCAAAAACCGCGCGGGTTTCTGCTGGGGTCAGGTAAACGCCTTTGAATTTTGTCGGGAATTCACCTTCTGAAAGCACTTTTACAGGACCGGCAAGGCAGAATTCTTTTCTGGCCATAACCATCTGGACGCCTGGGTGATCTTTCATTGCTTTTTCAAAGAAAACTTCATCTTTTGATTCTTCGCCATGGCCTTTATAGACTTTTTCACATTCCCATTTTTTCTCGTCTTCGGTCATTGCAAATTTTTCTGTTATTTTCATGGTGGCATAGATTTCACCCTTTCTTTCAAGGACAATTTCATCACCAACTTTAATTGCATCTGCTTCTGCCTTGGAGGCATCCAGCATCACAGGAACGGGCCAGAATGTGCCGTCTGCCAGAAGGAAATCTGCACAAACGCCTTTCCAGTCTGCTTTTGTCATAAACCCATTCAGCGGGCTGAATCCACCAATACCGAGCATGATCAGATCGCCCTTTACCTGGGAAGAAATCTCGATTTTCTTGAGACCTGCTGCTTTTTTCAGTTCTGCATCACGAGCTGCGCCTTCGAGCTTGCAAATGACGAGGCCTTTTCCACCATGAGGTGCTACTAATTTAGACATATTCACTATTCTCCTTGTTTATGTTTCAACTTTAATAAATGTTTTTCCAAACATTTATCACGCATTTTAACGAATAAAATCTCGTAACATTTAATGATGATTGAAAATTTTGTCAAGATTTTTATTGATTTAACTGTAAAATCCCGGCAATTTCATTCATGGACACCACATTCACATCAGCCTTGAGCTCTGGATTTTTAAATGCTGCAAACCATACCTTTGCTGCAACAGCGGCCTGGCGGTCATATTCAGAGTCCCCGATAAAAAGGATTTCATCAGGTTTCAATTGATATTTTGCCATTATCAAATGCAATTGTTCCGGGTCAGGTTTTGGGTTTTTCACGGTTGCGGCCGTAACCACTATCTCAAAGCAATCTTTGAGATGAAAGTCTTCCAGCACCTTTTCCATGGTATTGGTCCGGTTGGTAGCGATGCCGCGGATATACCCTTTGGTTTTCAAGCGGCCGAGGAGTTCTTTAAGGCCTTCTTCCATGACCATATAATCAATGAATTTGTGATACCCGATTTGGCTGAGGCATTCATAAATCCTTGAAAGATCATTCAGTTCCGAAAAAAGATATTCAATGGCTTCCTTTACGGTCATCATATGGACATTGACAAACTGCTCTTCATTCAGTACCGGCTTATTAAAAAATGTCAGCACTTCATCATAATATTTCCGGTTTGCAAGGGCAGTGTCGAACATCACACCATCGCAGTCAAACACCACGGCCTTTATCTTTAAAATATCCATCATTGGAACGTCATGTATCCTAAGGTTTGGTTAATTGGCTTTTTTTTCCAGAAATACAGCAGACACTCTGATTCCAAGGCTTGGAACGGTTTTGCTGTCTGTTTTTAAGATCAATTCCTCATACAGATCCCCTGCCTTATCAGACCAGCATTTGATTTTGATCTGCCAAGCTTTCCTTCCTTTTTCAGGGGGAATGAGTTTCGCCTCAATTTTACTGTTATTCTTCTTTTCCAGACCCAGAATGGTAAAGGCATATTTTTCAGAAGGGGTTATGGAAATAACCGATTCAAGCGTATCTCCGGCTTTTCCGGTAAGATAAACCGCCTGGGGGTTAATCTCTGCCATCAGGTCAACCTGACCTGTGACAACCAGATTAATCGTATTGTTTTGAGGATCATCGGTTTTAACCAGAATTGTTTTTGTCATGGTCTTGCCGCCGTATCCCTGTGTTTTAAAACCAACGCTGATCTTTCCTTCCCCGCCCGGGGGAATTTCACTGTCAAAGGAGTGTTTGTCACACCCTCAGGGAGGCGAGACTTTTTCAATCCTTAAGACCGTGTCCCCTGTATTTTTCACAATAAAGGTGTGGTCGATATGAACGCCTTCGGGAACAGGGTCAAAGGTATGGACCGGGTTTGCAATTTCAGCCTTTTGCTGTGCAAAGGCCATATATGGTAAGGCTAATGCAAAGAAAAAAAACGCTATCAGGATTGTCCTTTTTGTCATAATTTACTCCTACACTTTTTTTTAGATTCAAAGAGTGGTCTTAAAAAGCTGTTCATTAATCATGGAACAGATTCCTTTTTCCTGCTCTATTTTTTTTCCATCCACACTTAAAACTTTTACCGCACCCATCAGGGCATTGACCAGAAAAATATTTGGATATGAATAAAACCCTTCATGGCCCATTTTTTTCTTTTCAATATCATACCCCTTGTCCGACAGTATCGTCAATACGGAGTTTAAGGTCACACTACCGAGAACATGATCGGATTCAGGGATCATAACGGTTTTATTTTCAATGGCAAATATAGCCGCGGTGTTTGTTTCCGAAACGCTGCCGTCAGGGTTCAGGATGATCGCCTCATCTGCCTGATGGGCCTTTGCATAAAGCCCTGTCTGATAATAATAAAAATAGTTCAGTGTTTTATGATCTGCCAGGAGAGATTGCCGGGGGAATGGATAAGTCACTAAGTCCAGCCCTTTTTTCCCAAGCACCTCAAGCCTGTGCCGGTATTCTCTTAGAAAAGCTGCCAAAAATACTTTTTTTCCGTTTTCCTGTTCATCCTTGGCCATGATCAGTTTAACGGCAACCTGTTTTTCTTTCAGACTGTTTTCCCTTATCAGAAGGCAGATCACATCCTTCCAGGTGATATCAGGTGCCGGCTCGGAAAAAAGCCTTTCCCAGGACCTGTTCAGCCGGGAAATATGATCGTCCAGCCGGAAAACGGTTCCATTGTCCGCGCGAAGGGTTTCAAAAAGACCGGCTCCATATTGAAACCCAAGGCTTAAGGCCGATATGGAGGCTTTTTCCTGGTCAATGAGTTTGCCATCCACCCAGGCTTTGACTTTTTTAGGCCCGGTTGATTTTGAAGTTGCATTTAAAGATTCCATGAGAGTTTTCCCCTTATCAAGGGTTTCCTGAAATTCTTTTTCAGGGTCTGAATCATAGACAATTCCGCCACCCACGGAAAATTTTATCCGGCCGTCCGAAATAACAGCCGTCCGGATGGCTATGGAAAGATCCATGGTGTCATGAAAACTGATATATCCGATGGACCCGGTATACACATGGCGCCTTACCGGTTCGAGCTCATCAATGATTTCCATGGAACGGATCTTGGGGCATCCGGTAATGGAGCCGCCGGGAAAGGTGGCTCGGATCAGATCGATGGCGGTTTTATCTGTTTCAAGCTCTCCTTCCACTATGGACACCAGGTGAAACACATTTTCATAGGGCTCAAGACGCTTATGCTCTTTAACAATGACAGATCCATGTCTGGTAACCCGGGACAGATCGTTTCTCATCAGGTCCACGATCATGGTCAGCTCGGCATTGTCTTTTACACTCTCGCATAATTTGACCCCGTTTTCCCGGTCTTCTTTTTGTGTTTTCCCCCTGGCAATGGTGCCTTTGATGGGTCTTGTTTCAACATGACGGCCCGTCTGTTTGATGAACCGTTCCGGAGATGTTGAGACAATGGTATGGTTTCCGGCATGGATATAAGCAAAAAACGGAGCAGGGTTGCGGTTAAACAGATCCAGGAACAGCGCATAGCCATCCCCGGAAAAGCCCGCTTCAAAGCGCTGGGACAGATTGGCCTGATAAATATCCCCGGCTTTGAGATATTCAATGACTCTTTTTACGCTAAAAATATATTCATCTTTTGTAAAACTTGATTTAAAGCCTGAGCCATCTATGGAGAACGATTCTTTTGGAGCCCGGGTTTTCAGTTTATGATAAAAATAATCTTTTATTTCCCGTGCGTTGTCCTCTGCTTTTTCCACACCTCCCGGATGAGAGAAAACCGGGATAAAAAGCCTTGTCTTCTTTGTTTTTTTTTCCTGGATCAGGACAAGGGATGGCGCATACAGCATAAGGTCCGGAAGAGGGTTTTCCATGGAGGTTCTCGGCAGTTTTTCAATTCTGTCTTTCAAATCATAGGCAAAATATCCGAAAAGACCGGATGATACAGGGGTGTCCGCCGGAAAGGACATGAATTTGAATTGTTTTAAAACCGCCTGGATGACGGTAAAAGGATCAGCTTGAAGATGTATCTTTTCATTGAAGCATCTTAAAAAAACCGCCTCTTTTTTAGTTTGAATTTCAAACCAGGGGTTGACGGCAAGAATATGATATTGTGAACAATCCAGATCTGACCCGGATAACAAAACCACCGTCCCGGGCTCATGGGCAAATAACGCTGCAATCTCGGGAAAAGACCGGTCCGGCAGGACGGTTTCCTGCCGGACCTCTTTAATCATGGGAAGACGTCTCAGCCACTCGCCCATTTTTGGGTCATTCAGACCATTCATCTTAAAAAAGGATTCATTCTCTTTTCATTGCCGATGGTGGTTTCAGGCCCGTGTCCGGTATACACGATGGTTTCAGGGTCAAGAATTAAGAGCCTTTCTTTGATGCTGGCGATCAGGGTATCATAGTCTCCGCCGCCAAGGTCTGTCCGGCCGATGGACCCGGCAAACAAGGTATCCCCGGCAAAAAGATGGCCTTTGGTATAAAGGGAGATACCGCCTTTGGTGTGGCCCGGCGTATGAATCACCTTCAGTGTTATTGTTCCGAAACTGATCTCATCCCCGTCATTTAAATAAATATCGGCCGGGGGTGAATTTTCCGCAGACAACCCAAACATCATGGCAGACCGTGACAGCTCTTTGAACATGGGCTCGTCATCTGGGTGAACAGCAAGCTGCGCGCCTGTTACATCCTTCATCCGCTTGTTGGCGCCCACATGGTCAAAATGTCCGTGGGTATTGATCAGATATTTGACTTTCAGCTCGGACTTGGCCAGCGTCATCAGAATCCGGTCTGCATCGTCGCCCGGATCAATCACTGCCGCCTCTTTTGTAGATTCACATCCCAATATAAAACAATTGGCCATAATAGGGCCAACTTCAAGTTTCTTTATAATCACAACAACCTCCGGATAATTAAATAGCTATTCAATCCCTTCAAGGGATCTGATACGGTCCAGGACTCCGTTGATAAAAGAGCCGGAATCTTTTGTCCCGTATTTTTTGCCGATTTCAACTGCTTCGTTTATGGTTACACTGGAAGGGATATCCGGGCGTTTTAGAAATTCAAAGGTGGCAATCCGCATGATATTTCTATCCACCACAGGCATCCTGGACAGCCTCCAGTTTTTGGAATATTTGTTTAACAGGGCATCGATTTCAGATCCGTTTGCCAGAACCCCCTCTACAAGATCCAGAAAAAAAGGTTCCACACTTTCCGTAAGCAGATCTTTATTATTCAGGCGAAAGGCTGCAAGGTTTTCATCCGGAGCGGATTTATCCATATCAAGAAAAAAAAGCGCCTGGAGTGCAAGCTCCCTTGCCTGCCTGCGGTCACCCATAATCTTATTTCGCCTTTTTCAGGCTGTCGGAAAGATTTGCCATTTCCACTGCCCCGAGAGCCACATCAAACCCCTTGTTGCCGGCTTTTGTACCTGCTCTTTCAATGGCCTGCTCAATGGTTTCCGTGGTGAGAATCCCGAACATGACCGGAATCCCGGATTCCAGGCTGACAGAGGCAATCCCCTTGGAAACTTCGGCGCACACATACTCATAATGGGTAGTGGCCCCGCGGATGACGGCCCCAAGACAGATGAGGGCATCAAATTTTTCTGTTTTAGCCATTTTCTGGGCAGCCAATGGAATTTCAAAGGCGCCCGGTACTTTTAAGAGCGTGATATCCTTGTCTTCCGCCCCGCTTCGGATGAGGGCATCCAGTGCGCCGTCTATGAGTCTGCTCGTAATAAAATCATTAAACCGTGAGGCAATGATCCCGAATTTTTTTCCCTTGGCCTGTAATCCTGCTTCGATAATTTTTGGCATTTTTTTATGTCCTTATCTTACATTTATCCTTAAAGCCCTACATATGGAGCATATGCCCCATCTTGGCCTGTTTGCATTGCAGATACCCCTTGTTGTGGCAATTGGCTTCCACATGAATGGGAACCTGTTCCACCACACTCAACCCATATCCTTCAAGCCCGATCATCTTTTTCGGGTTATTGGTCATAAGCCGCATTTTTCTGACCCCCAGGGCAACCAAAATCTGGGCACCAACCCCATAATCCCTCAAGTCGGCCTTAAACCCGAGCTTTGCATTGGCTTCCACCGTATCCATTCCCTGGCGTTGATATTCATAGGCTTTGAGTTTATTCACAAGACCGATCCCGCGGCCTTCCTGCCGAAGATACAAAAGAACGCCGCTGCCTTCCTGATCCATCATGGCCATGGCCTTATGGAGCTGATCCTGGCAGTCGCACCGGAGCGAAGAAAAAATATCCCCGGTCATGCATTCTGAATGGACCCTCACCAGAATTGCCTTTTCAGGGTCGATTT
The DNA here is from genome assembly GCA_964635025.1 of uncultured Desulfobacula sp. GTDB lineage: Bacteria > Desulfobacterota > Desulfobacteria > Desulfobacterales > Desulfobacteraceae > Desulfobacula. The sequence continues at coordinate 9,805 of CAZWMY010000034.1, forward strand.
CCCCTTTTACCAGGGCAATATGGGTTAAATGGTCAATGTCGTTTTCATAAGCAATGATTTTGAATTCACCACCGACCTTTGTGGGAATGACGGTCTGAGCGGCAATTTTTACGAAACTTTCCGTTTTCAGCCGGTATTTGACCAGGTCTGCCACGGTGCAGATACCAATACCGTGGAGTTTTGCGAATTTTTCAAGGGAAGGCATGCGTGCCATGGTGCCATCATCATCCATGATTTCACAGATCACGCCGGCAGGCTTCAACCCGGCCAGGCGGGCCAGATCCACAGAGCCTTCCGTCTGTCCGATCCTGACCATAACCCCGCCATCCCTGGCTCTTAAGGGAAACACATGGCCCGGCCGGGCAATATCGGCAGGCGTTGTCTCATCGGCAATGGCCGTTAAAATGGTGGTGGCCCTGTCTGCTGCGGAAATCCCCGTCGTCACCCCTTTTTTGGCTTCGATGGACACGGTAAACCCGGTCCCATACTGGGAGGTATTGTTTCTCACCATCATGGGCAGATCCAGCTTGTCTGCGATGCTGGAATCAAGTGAAAGGCAGATCAGTCCTCGGCCGAATTTGGCCATAAAATTAATGGCTTCCGGAGTGACGGCTTCTGCGGCCATGGTCAGATCCCCTTCATTTTCCCTGTCTTCATCATCCACCAGGATAACCATTTTACCTTTTTTGATGTCTTCTATGGCCTGTTCTATTGTCAAATGAGGCATGTTTCTCAATCCTTAATCTTATAAAAATCCATTCCTTGCGAGAAGCTCCATACTAATGCCGTTTTTGCTTTCAGGCAATGCATCGTTTTTTGAAGGGTCTCTTTTAAATACTATTTTCTTTATATATTTTCCGATCATATCGGTTTCAATATTGACGGCATCACCCACTTTTTTATGACCGATGGTGGTAATATCGGCTGTATGGGGGATGATACTCACTTCAAAATCCTTATCCGTACAGCGGTTGATGGTAAGGCTGATCCCTTCCACCGCAACCGAGCCTTTTTCGATCATATCATCGGCCAGCTTTGGTGGGACATCAATCCTGAAAATCAGGGCATTGCTCTTTTTTTCAATGGAAGAAATGGTTCCGGTTCCATCAATATGACCGGATACCAGATGTCCGTCGATCCGGTCTGAAAGTTTCAGGGCCCGCTCAATATTCACCCTTGAGCCCACCGTGAGATGTTTAAAGGTGGTTCGCTCGACGGTTTCGGGCGCCATATCTACTTTGAATCCATGTCTCTCAACACTGACGGCGGTGAGGCATGCCCCATTGACGGCAATGGAATCCCCTATCTTTGTTGCGGACATATCCAGGTCGCACCCGATGGACAGAACTTTGCCCTCCCCTTTGGATTCGATCCGTTTGATGGTTCCAAAACTTTCAATGATTCCGGTAAACAATTATTTTTAGCCTAAAATTTCATGCTTTATTTTAAATATCCGGTGATCAAAATATCATTTTCAAACCGGGTAATACTCATATCTTTCATTTCAAGGGCATCTTTTATCAGCTTTGGTCCTTTTCCTTCAAACATGGGTTTTCCATCACTGCCACCCAGAATCCGGGGTGCCATGAACAGCATCACCTTATTCACGATCCCGGCTCGCAGGGCAGCGCCTGCCACGGTGCTTCCGCCTTCGATCAAAACGCTTAAAACCGACATCTGACCTAACTTAATCATGAGTTCATGTAAATCAAGCCTATCTTCTTTCAGGGGCGCATCAATGATTTGAATCCCTTTTTTTTCAAGAGAGGCTCTTTTCTCTTTTGAGGCTTTAGAGTGAGTTACAATAATGGTTTTTGAATTGGTTTTTTGGGTCAGCACCTGGGCATTTTCTTTGATGCTCAAATGGGTGTCCAGGATAATTCTGGCCGGATCTTTGGTTCCAACCCCTTCAATTCTTGACGTGAGCGAAGGATCATCCGCATGCAGGGTTCCTGACCCGATTAAAATGGCATCCGTTTCATGGCGGATCTGGTGCACAAAGGCTCTGGATGAGCTTCCGGTGATCCATTTGGAGTCGCCTGTTGCGGTTGCCGTTCTTCCATCCAGGGTGGAGGCGATTTTCAAAATGACAAAAGGCTTTTTATCATTTTTGATATACCAGATAAAATCTTCAATCAGGGTTTCAGACTCTTTTTCCAGAACCCCTGACACCACTTCAATCCCGTTCTCTTCAAGATATTGGATGCCGCCGCCGCTGACAAAGGGATTGGGATCTTTGCAGCCCACTACCACTTTTTTGATCTTTGATTGAATAATTTTATGGGTGCAGGGAGGGGTTTTTCCAAAATGGTTGCAAGGCTCAAGGGTCACATAAAGAGTTGCACCGTCAGCATTTGAACCTGCATCATCAAGGGCTTCCACCTCGGCATGGGGAAACCCTGCTTTTTTATGATACCCTTGTCCGACAATGACGCCGTTTTTGACCACCACCGCACCCACGCAAGGGTTAGGAGAAGTAAAACCCTTTGCTTTTTTTGCAAGGGACAGGGCTTTTTGCATGTATTCATGATCGGTCATCGGTTTTGTCCGGAAAGGTATCAAATTCGGCAGGCAGGCAGTCTTTGGGGAGCAGTCCTTTTAATTCTTCTATGAAATCCGCCACATCTTTAAATTCCCGGTAAACCGATGCAAACCGGACATAGGCCACATCATCTATTTTCTTTAGTGCCTCGACAATTTTTTCGCCCACCTCTTTTGAAGGAATTTCCCGGTCATTTCGTTCCCGGAGGCTTTGCTCAATTTCATCCACTACAGCCTCAATCTGGTCCATGCTGATGGCTCTTTTTTCACAGGCTTTCATGATTCCGGTAAGGATTTTTTCACGGTTGAATTCTTCCCTGCGGCTGTCTTTTTTCACAATCATGACAGGAAGCTGTTCGAGCCGCTCGTAGGTGGTAAACCGGCGGATGCACTGGAGGCACTCTCTTCGTCTCCGGATCTCAAATTCAATTTTGCCCGGACGCGAATCAATCACTTTTGTATCTTTATTTGCGCAAAATGGGCATTTCATTATTTTCTCTTTTTTTCAGGTGGAAAGCCGGATCAGCTTTACCTTTGCATTATCAAACATATCAAGGGTCAATGCATCTTCATATCCGTCCCGGTAATACACTGCCAGAATTCCGGCATTGATGATCATTTTGGCGCAGATGGAACAAGGCTGGTTGGTGCAGTAAAGGATGGAACCATTTACGGCAATGCCATGAAAAGCCGCTTGAATAATGGCATTTTGTTCGGCATGGACCCCGCGGCACAGTTCATGTTTTTCTCCGGAAGGTACATTCAGTTTTTCCCTTAAACACCCGGTCTCCCTGCAATGCGGGACATTGGCCGGAGCGCCGTTATAGCCGGAACACAATATCCGTTTCTCCTTAACCAAAACTGCACCGACCTTTCTTCTGGTGCAGGTAGACCGGCTGGAGACAAGATCGCAGATTCCTATAAAATACTCGTGCCAGGTGGGTCTTTCGGATGATAACTCTGGAGGGAATTCGGTCATGCCTGTTTCTCTTTATAGAGCGGATAATTTGCACAAAACTGTCTGACTTTATTTTTTACGGCCTCAATCTCCGAGGCGCCATCCAGGACATCACAGATAAAAGTCCCGATGTCGCGGGCCGCATCCTCCATCATCCCCCTTGAGGTGACCAGCGGCATTCCAATACGGATTCCACTGGTAATAAAAGGGCTACGTTTTTCATTGGGGACTGAATTTTTGTTCACCGTTATCCCAGCTTTTCCCAGACGTTCTTCAGCATCTTTGCCGGAAATATCCTTACTGCTTAAATCCACCAGTATCATGTGGTTGTCGGTTCCGCCTGAAACAAGCTTATACCCTCTTTCCATGATCACGGCGGCAAGTACGGCTGTATTTTTCACCACCTGGCGCTGATAATTTTTAAAAGATTCGCTCATGGCCTCTTTTAAGGCAACTGCCTTTGCTGCAATGACATGCATCAAGGGTCCTCCCTGGATGCCCGGAAAAATCTGACTGGATATTTTTTTTGCAAATTCTTCTGAAGACAGGATCAACCCGCCTCTTGGGCCCCGAAGGGTTTTATGGGTGGTGGTGGTAATCACATCGGCAAACCCCACAGGGCTAGGGTGAACCCCGGCTGCCACAAGCCCTGCAATATGGGCCATATCCACCATAAAAAAGGCGTTGACGGATTTTGCAATCGCTGAAAATCCCTTAAAATCAATGATTCTCGGATAGGCACTGGCACCGGCCACAATCATCTTTGGCTGATGTTTCTTGGCAAGGGTTTCAACTTCATTTAAATCAATCATTTCGGTTTTGGATGACAGGCCGTAATGGGCAAATTGATAGAGTTTGCCTGAAAAGCTCACTGGTGCGCCATGGGTGAGATGACCGCCATGGGAAAGATCCATGGCCAGAATTTTATCTCCCGGATTCAGGAGGGCAAAATAGGCTGCCATATTGGCTCCGGAACCGGAATGGGGCTGGACATTGGCATACTCGACATTAAACAGCCGTTTGGCCCGCTCAATGGCCAGATCTTCCACCTGGTCCACGAATTCACAGCCCCCGTAATACCTTCGGGTCGGATATCCTTCGGCATATTTATTGGTCAGGATGGAGCCTTGAGCTTCCATGACCGCCCGGCTGACCACGTTTTCAGAAGCAATCAGGTTGAGCTCGTATTCCTGGCGGTCGGCTTCCTGTTCGATGATCTTTGAAACCTGAGAGTCTGTCTTTTCTATGTACCCCATGTCATGATCCCTTTTTATGCATCAATACTTTGAATCCGTGTGAGATGGCGTCCGCCCTCAAATTCGGTGTCGAGCCAGGTCTGAACCAGTTCAAACGCCAGAATATCACCCAGAATCCGCCCCCCCAGGACAAGGATGTTGGAATCATTATGAACCCGGCTCATTTTTACGGAAAAAATGTCGGAACAAAGCGCTGCCCTCACATTACGAAACCGATTGGCCACCATGGACATGCCAAGGCCTGTACCGCAGAGCAGGATTCCCCGGGAAAATTTACCTTGAGACACCTCTCCTGCCACTTTCTTGCCGTAATCCACATAGCTGGCCGAAGCCGTGCTGTGCGTTCCGGCATCTTCTACTGAATAGCCTTTTTCCAGAAGCCAAGCCTTAATTTTTTCCTTTAATTCAAAGGCGGCATGATCGCTTCCAATGATAATGGGCTGGTTTTTGTCCATATTCTTTCCTGATCCTTAAGATTTAGCCTTGATATAATCAATGGCATCCTGGACAGTGACCAGTTTTTCCGCATCCTCATCATCAATTTCAATATCGAATATCTCTTCCATTGACATGATCAGTTCCACAATGGTCAGGGAATCCGCACCCAGATCTTCAATCAAAGAGGCTTCCGGAAGGATGTCTTCAATATCCAGTCCGGGAATTTTTTCTGCGATCACTTTTTTTATTTTTGTTTCAACAGTCATAATTTGAGACTGACTCCTTTGTTTAATCTTCGCTCTCAACTACCGGGGGTTTTACATTTCTTTCCTTGTAGGCGCCGCATTCCGGGCATGCTGCATGGGGAAGTTTGGGTTCCTGGCATTCAGGACAAACACCGACTGTGGGTGCGGTAATTTTGTAGTGTGTCCGTCTCTTTCTGCCTCTTGCTTTTGAGCTCCGCTGCTTGGGTACTGGCATTGATTTCTCCTAACTATATTAATTTATTGATTATCCATCATAATGGTCCCAATGGAATAAAACACACTTAATTACCCTAATTTCAAAAAAGAGTCAAGGAATTAAACCTTGTTGCCCTTATGAATGTTTTATGATACTTAAGGGCTCGATTTTACACAATATTTATTTTTACGGAGAATCAATGAAAACCCAACAAAAAACCATTGTCACACGCTTTCCCCCGTCCCCTACCGGTTATCTTCACATCGGCGGAGCAAGGACCGCCCTTTTTAACTGGCTTTATGCAAGAAAAACAAAAGGCAGGTTTATCTTAAGAATAGAAGATACAGATGCGGCCAGATCCACCAGTGAATCCGTAGATGCCATCCTGGAATCCCTGGAATGGCTGGGTATTGACTGGGATGAAGGTCCCTATTTTCAAACCCAGAGATATCATATCTATGATGAATATATTGAAAAATTGATTGAATCCGGCCATGCCTATTATTGTTCCTGCACTTCGGAAGAAGTGGATGCCATGCGGGAAGAAGCAAAAGCCAAAGGCCTAAAACCCATGTACAATGGGAAATGCCGGAACCTGAATCTGAAAAAAGGAGATAATACCGTTGTCCGCCTGAAAACCCCGGGCACAGGCGCCACCGTTGTCGAAGATGTTGTCAAAGGCCCTACAGCGTTCCAGAATTCTGAAATCGATGATTTCATTATCAGGCGAAGCGACGGGTCAGCCATGTACAATCTGGCAGTGGTCATTGATGATATCACCATGGGCATCAATACCATTATCCGGGGGGATGACCATTTGATCAATACCCCGAAACAGATGCTCATCTATTCGGCCCTTGGTGCGGATATGCCGGTTTTCGGCCATGTCCCCATGGTTTTAGGCTCCGACAAGGCAAGGCTGAGCAAGCGGCATGGCGCCATGTCTGTCGGGGAATACAAAAAAATGGGGTTTTTACCCGATGCCATGATCAATTATCTGGTAAGACTTGGGTGGTCCCATGGGGATCAGGAATTTTTCGAGCGGGCTGAACTCATTGAAAAATTTGATCTTGAACACCTGGGACGGTCTGCGTCCATGTTTGATACGGACAAACTCATGGCCCTGAACGCAAAGCATATCCAAAAAAAATCCGCGAAAGAACTGGCTGATCCCCTGCTCTTTCATTTAAAAGAGCTGGGCATTGATGCAAAAAACGATATCTTTACCCAGGGCGTTATAGAGACCCTTCAGCCCAGAAGCAGAACTCTGGTCGAAATGGCGCAAGGAGCCTCTTTTTATTACAAGGATGAGGTGGAATTTGATAAAGCAGCGGCTGATAAATTTCTGACACCGGATATCCTTTCGGTTCTTCAAAAATCCGTGGAAAAGATAGAAACACTTGACTCTTACACCCATGAAGCCCTTGAAAACGAATTCAAACTCATCATGGAAGAAACCGGGTTCAAATTCGGAAAAATCGCCCAGCCTTTGCGGGTTGCCATAACCGGCACAACAGTCAGCCCCGGCATATTTGAAATGCTTCTGGTACTTGGAAAAGAAAAAACAATCAACAGAATCAAAAAAGCGACTCGGTTCATTCAGGGTAAGGCATAAAGAATTCCGCTATATCCGACAAAACTTGAGGAAGCCGACTTTTCAAAACTTGTGGCGTAGTCAATCTCAACTGCCTTGACTGCGCCCATTTTTTTTGCTGCTGCGGCTGCTGCAGCCGCAGCGCCAGGACAACACATATTTTTATGGGAAAGTCCTTCGCTGATAATTTTTTCTTCTTCCATGTTTACCATGGCGTCTATGGCAGACCGATCATTTTTAGTTTTTACCCATTCCAGGGCTTTTTCGCCTGTGCCTTCATTTGTAAACCCAAAATCCGGCCCGTAATGGGTCATGTCTGTAGAGCCGATAACCCTTATATTCCTTGACAGACGCCTGGCCTCCTCCACTGCCATGGCCCCGATGACGGATGCAAAAAAAGAAGGTGCAACCCCCAGGACCACAATTTTTGCTTTTGGGAAAAAATACCGGATAAAAGGGTTCTGAAGTTCGAGTGTGTTTTCATCCGGAAATTTTGCTGGGGGCCTTTTACGGATACTGATGGCATCACAGATTTTATTCACCAATTCCGTATCCACTTCAATATCGCCAAAAGGGGTTTCAACGGCCCCATGGCTCAGGATAAAAGGTTCGGATTGCTTGTGCATATGAGCCCCGAAAAGAATAATGGTGTCTACTTTTTCATCGGATTGAAGAGAAGCGATGACCCTACAGGCAATGGAACCTGAAAAATACCAGCCGGCATGGGGAACAATGCCGCCGATAAAAGAACCTTTCAAAGGGCCTTGTTTTTCTTTTAAAAATTTTTCTATGGCTGATCTGCATTCATGGGCTGTTGCAGGATACCAGGAACCTGCAAAAGCCATATTTTTCTTTTCCATGATTTCCCCCTTCTTTGTCATCCTTCTTTTCTTAGAGCCCTTTGCCTGTTTTTTCAAACACTTTGATTTTGAGCCATTCAAGCCAGGGTCCGTATCCCTCTTCGGTTTTGGCCGACATCTCAAACACTGGCAGATGAGGATGGACTTTTTTCATGTTATCCACAGCAAGACCCCGGTCCACATCCAGATAGGGCAAAAGATCAATTTTGTTCAAAATGGCCACATCCGCCACCCGGAACATCAAGGGATATTTCAAGGGCTTGTCTTCTCCTTCGGTAACGCTTAAGACCACTGCCCTTGCGTCTTCGCCAATGTCAAACTCTGCCGGGCAGACGAGGTTCCCAATATTTTCAACAATCAGAAGGTCAATGTCTTCACACCCAAGCTTTTGCGCCGAACCCATGACAAGGGGCGCTGACAAATGGCAGTCCCCTCCGAACTGATCCGTATTGATCTGGATGACCCTGGCCCCTGTTTTGACAAGCCTGTCCGCATCATTGGTGGTGCAGATATCCCCCACGATGACCCCTACCCTCATCTTTGGCATGAGTTTTGTCAGGGTTTTACAGAGGGTTTCCGTCTTTCCGGAGCCGGGAGAAGACATCATATTCAGCACAAAAATATTTTTCTCCTTGAAAAATTTCCTGTTTTTTTCAGCCTCTGTTTCATTGACTTCAAGCACTTTTCTTTGAATCTTGATTTCCATTGCTCTCTTTTTCCGTTCTGATTAATGATTTTTCCATCTATTGTGTGTCAGGTTCCTCTTCCAGTTCAAGGGAAATGATTTCAATCTCCCGGCCGCTGATCATTTCAACATCCCCGTCTTTGCAAAACGGGCATTGAAAAACCGGCCCCTTCACTTCCCAGGATTGGTCACAGGATTTACAGTGAACCCGCACCGGCACGGAATCAATTTCAAGCCGTGCATTTTCAAGAGGGGTGTCCTTTGTAATAATCTCAAAACAAAAGGTGAGGCTCTGCTCCACCACGGATGCCAGTTGCCCTATTTTTAGATGAACGATGCCCACCTTCGGATTCTTAAGATCCTTTGGAATGGAATCAAGAGCAATCTTCACCAGTTGCTGCGCTATTCCCATTTCATGCATGATATACAAACTCCTGTGCCTCATTCTGCCTTTTCAAATAAAACGCCTTCCTGAATTCAAAAAATCTGTCTTCTTTTATGGCATCCCTCATTTTTTCCATCAGATCCAGGTAATAATAAATATTGTGGATCGTATTCAGCCGGTATGAAAGGATCTCCCTGGATTTATAAAGATGCCTCAGATAGCTCCGGGAATAATTTTGGCACGTATAACAATTACATTCGGCATCCAGCGGGTCCTTGTCAAGCCTGTATTTTGCATTGGATATGTTCATGGTCCCGCGGGATGTGAAGAGCTGCCCATTTCTTGCGTTTCTTGTGGGCATGACACAGTCGAACATGTCACAGCCCATGCCGACCAGCTCGACCAGATCTTCAGGCGTACCCACGCCCATGATGTATCTGGGTTTATGACGGGGCAAGAGCGGCAGGGTATGATCGGCCATCTCATACATAAGGTCTTTGGGCTCTCCAACGCTTAAGCCCCCGATGGCAAAACCAGGGAAATCGATTTCTGTCAACTGTTCGGCTGAAAGGGAACGAAGAGATTTAAACATCCCTCCCTGGACAATACCGAACAGATTATTGACAAAACCTTTTTCCTGCCAGAAGTCAAACCCTCTTTTGGCCCATCGGGTGGTTTTGTTCAGGGCATCCATGACCTCTTTTTCACTGGACGGATATCCGATGCACCAATCCAGAGACATCATGATGTCAGAGCCCAGGGTCATCTGGATGTCAACGGCTTTTTCAGGAGAAAAAACATGGCGGGACCCGTCGATATGGGATTGAAACGCCACGCCTTCATCGGAAAATTTGGCCAGCTTTGCCAGGGAAAAAAACTGGTATCCACCTGAATCCGTGAGGATGGGTTTATTCCACCGGATAAATTCATGAAGCCCTTGCATGTGTTCGATGACGTCCATACCGGGCCGAAGATAGAGATGATAGGTATTGCCAAGGATGATTTTTGCCTTGCAGTGATCCAGATCTTCGACGCTTAACGCCTTTACCGATCCCACCGTCCCGACAGGCATGAAAATGGGGGTTTCGATCACCCCATGATCCGTGGTAATGTTGCCAAGCCTTGCCCGGCAGGTTTCAGCGCCTTCTGTTTCGGCCGATTCTTTTTTAAGTTCAAATTTAAGCATAATTTTTATTATTCAATCAGCATGGCATCGCCATAGCTGAAAAACCGGTAATCCGTCTTAACGGCCTCATTATATACGGCAAGGATCTTTTCCCTATCATAAAAGGCCGATACCAGCATCAAAAGGGTTGATTCAGGCAGATGAAAATTGGTGATCATGGCATCCACACATTTAAACCGATACCCCGGATAGATAAAAAGATCGCACATCCCGGTTTCTTCTTTGACCCTGCCCTGATCACCTGAGACAAATTCAAGTACCCTGACACTGGTTGTGCCCACGGCCACTATTCTTTGACCATTCTCTTTAGCCGAATTAATCTTATTAGCGGTCTCTTTTGACAAGGAAAAATATTCGGAATGGATCTGGTGGTCCCGGATATCATCGGTCTTGACCGGAACAAAGGTGCCATACCCCACATGAAGGGTCAGGGGTGCAAATTCAACTCCTTTTTCCATAAGCCTTGCCATCAGATTCTCTGTAAAATGAAGGCCTGCCGTGGGAGCGGCCACTGCACCTTCCTGATCGGCATAAACCGTCTGATAATTTGTCTGATCACTGGGTGACAAGCTTTTATCTTCCCTTTTTATATATGGCGGCAAAGGGATTTCACCACATTGGTTTAAAAATTGGAGAAACCCCTTTGGGCAAAAAAATCTCAGCTCCGAGATGCTGTCTTTATTCTCAACCACTTCGGCTTCAACCCCGGCTTCAAATATTATCCGGGATCCCTTTTGGGGCTTTCTTGAAGCCTTTATAAGACAATCGCTTTGGAAAAAGCCGGTTTTTTCAAGGTATTTCATGCCCCCTGCATAATCAATGATCAAAACTTCGACCTTGCCACCCGAATCTTTTGTCCCGAAAAGCCTTGCCGGGATCACCCGGGTATTGTTGATCACGAGAAGATCATCTTTTCTCAGCACTTCCGGAAGATCTCTAAAATGACGATGGGTTAGGAGTCCTGAATCTTTTACAATATGCAGGAGTTTTGATTCACTCCGGTTTTTGCAAGGGATCTGAGCAATCTTTTCAATCGGCAGGTCATAGGAATAATCGGATAAACGAAACATCACCGGCCTTTCATGGCAAAATAGACAATGAAAAGGCCTGCCAGCATCAAAAGAAACCCAAATTTTCTGAGCTTTTCGTCATCAAGCCCAACCATCATGAGAACCATTTCCTTCATTTTCGAAGGAAAGACAAAGTATGGCAGACCTTCCACAATCATGACCATACCCATGACGCACAAAAAAAACTTCATATCCATCCTAATCCTTTTTCCAATTCCAATACCGGCTTTAAAAGCCGCTATCATTTTTATAGTTTAAGCCCTAATTATGCAATAAAAATTATATTGATTAATGAAAACATCAAGGCTATATAAAGAGGCTATTGTTTAATGAAAATCAGGAAATAACCACAGGATAAAAAAATTTCACATGCAGTTTGAACCGGTCATTGGTCTTGAAGTCCATGCACAGCTCAAAACAAAAACCAAGATTTTCTGCAGTTGCTCCACTGAATTTGGAAAATCTCCCAATGCCAACACCTGCCCGGTCTGCACCGGCATGCCCGGGGTCCTGCCGGTCCTGAACCGGCTGGCCGTCAGCTTTGCCATCAAGGCTTCTCTTGCCACCCATTGCAACATCAACCGGGAAAGCCGGTTTGACCGCAAAAACTATTTTTACCCGGATCTTCCAAAGGGTTACCAGATTTCCCAGTATGCCGCCCCTATTGCTGAACATGGATACCTCGAAATCGAAACAAACCCGGAAGGTTCAAGAAAAATAGGCATTACCCGGATCCATATGGAAGAAGATGCAGGAAAACTCATCCATGATCCGGCAAGGTCAAAAAGCATGGTGGATCTCAACAGGACCGGAGTCCCCCTCATTGAAATCGTCAGCGACCCGGATATCCGGTCCGCCGAAGAAGCCGGTGCCTATTTAAGAAAACTACACGCCATCCTTAAATATATTGATGTCTGTGACGGCAATATGGAAGAAGGCAGTTTCAGATGTGATGCCAATATTTCCTTAAGACCTGTGGGCCAAAAAGAATTCGGCACCCGTACCGAGCTTAAAAACCTGAACTCCTTCAAACATGTTGAAAAAGCCATTGCCTATGAAATTGAGCGCCAGACCTATGTTCTGAGCGAAGGGAAACCCGTTATCCAGGAAACAAGGCTCTGGGACCCGGCAAAAAACAAAACCGTTTCCATGCGCGGCAAGGAAGAAGCCCATGACTACCGGTATTTCCCTGATCCTGATCTTGTTCCGCTCATTGTGGATGAAGCATGGATAAAGGCTGTTGAGCAGGAAATGCCGGAACTGCCGGATGAAAAATTATCCCGTTTTATAAAACAATATACCCTTTCTGAAACCGATGCTCAGGTCTTGACATCATCCATTGCACTGGCTGATTTTTTTGAAACCGTTGCAGCGCCATTAAAAGATAAAAAATTAGCAGCCAACTGGGTCATGACCACCCTTTTGGGCATGCTCAATACAAAAGGCCTCCCCATCACTCAATCTCCTGTCGCCCCGGAAGAGATTTCGAAATTGCTTCTTCTTATTGAAAACGGAAAGATTAATGCCAACGCAGCCAAAACCATATTTGATCTTATGGTTGAAACTCAGAAAGACCCGGAATGGATCGTAAAAGAAAAAGGACTTGAGCAGGTATCTGATATATCGGAACTTGAATCTGCTGTCATGGCCGTCATCAAAGAAAACCCGGAAGAAGCAGCCGCCTTTCGGGAAGGCAAAACAAAACTTTTCAGCTTTTTTATGGGTCAGGTTATGAAAAAAACCAAGGGCAAGGCAGATCCCAAAATCGTTACACCATTATTAAAAACAAAATTAATGTAAAACGGAGCATACCAGTGAAAAAATCAAATCCATTCAAAAGAAATCTTCTTTTCATACTGATCATCCTGTTTTTCCCACTTTCATCCGGGCTTGCGGCGTCAAACAGCCAGAAAACAGTGGCCATCATTCCCTTTGAAACCAATACGGAAAACGATCTCTCCTATATGACCTCCGGGATTTTGAACATGCTTGAATCAAGACTTGCCTGGAAGAACAAAGTGGCTGTTGTTCAGCAATCAGCAGTCATCCAATCCCTTTCCGGAATGAAAGAAATTTATGAAAGCAATGCTGTTTTTAAAATAGGTGAAAAAACAGGCGCGGATTTTGTGGTCACCGGGATTATCACAGAATTTTCCGGTGCCTACAGCATTGATACAAAGGTCTGGAATTTAAAAACAAAATCATTTCTTACCTTTTATGAAAAGTCTGAAGACCTAAACAAACTGGTCTCAAGAGTGGATATTGTGGCGGCTAAAATCAATAAAAAAATATTTGACCGGACAACGGTTTCCTATGAAAAATATAAAAATGAGAAAATTATCACAGAGGAAGATTTACGAAGGATGAATCCTGAACGGATGATGCCTGTTCAAGAGCCAAAAGAGCGAAAAAAACCCTGGTGGAAAATCTGGTAGTTCTTTTTTTGAGGATATTTTTGTCGATAATTAGCAAAAAAACGATTTTTTTATTGACACATATCCGGGATTATGGTTTATCACTTACAGCATTAATCTCTAAAGAAAGGGGGGATGCCGGAAAAAAAGGCTTTTCAACAATTTTTAAGATTAGGCAAAACCAAAGTTTTTTTATTGCATTTAAAAGGAGTGCAATAAAAAAGAATTCTAACTTTTTTTAAGAAAAGGAAAAAAGATGAAAAAACTAGCATTAGTTCTTGCAATCGCCATGATTGCAGCATTTTCTGCTCCAGCGTTTGCCGGTGAGTTCACACTCAACGGCTCTTATCGCGTTGGTGCTGTTTACTCTAATTATGGCACAGACACAACAGGTGATACGGATGAATCCTCTTATTTCTACCAGAGATTCAGACTTCCGTTCGCATGGAAAGTCAATGACAATGTTCAGGCCTATATGAGAACCGACTGGGCTGAAAGAAACAGAAACAGCATCACCGGTGAGACTTTTGGTGCTGCCAACTGGGGCGCAGAAAGCCTGTATGGTGGCAATTCTCATAACGGCGGCGGCGCAATTCAGATTGACTATGCTTGGGTAAAAATCACCCAGCCCATGTTTGATCTGACCTTTGGTCGTCAGGAAATCATGCTGGGCCACTGGTCTGGATTGGATATCGACCAGGAAGGTATTACCATGAACATCAAGCTGACCCCGGTAACCATCACCCTTGCCTACGGCAAGCTGAATGAAGGTGCTGCCAATGTTCTTGATGCCACAGGCCACAGAATTAGCGGCGGTGCTTCTCTGAACGATGATGGCGACAATGCCGATGCAGATACCTACTCAGCTCAGGTTAAATATGCCGGTAGCGGATGGAACCTTGGCGGTTTTTATACCTATGCAATTGACAGAGCAGCTGCTTTTGACAATGTAAAAAATGCTTTTGCTGTGTTCGGTGATGTAACCATGGGCGCAGTATCTTTCAAGGGTGAAATGGATATTTTAGGCGGTGAAAAATCAGCTGCTGTTGATTACAAAGGGTTTAACCTCTGGGGCGATCTCTCATACAAAGCATCTGATGCTCTTACATTAGGTATTGCCGGATACTACGCAAAAGGTTACAACGGAACTACTGAAGAACAGCTCAGCTCAGTTGACTCAAGCGGTTTCTCCTATCAGATCTTTGATTATGACTTCAACAGCGCGCTCGCTATCTCTATCTTCCCGCAGCTGACCTCAGATAACTTTGAAGTTTGCGGTGCCAACAAAGGTATGCAGGCAGTTAAAGGTTATGTACGCTATAAACTTCTTCCTGAAGTAACTCTGTTTGGTATGCTCGGCTATGCCGCTCCGGACAAGAGCGCAGCAATTGACAGCAAAACATATGCTGTTGGTTCATTCGACTATGCCTGGATGCCCAATGTAACTGTTTCTGCAGGTGCTGCATATATCAATACTGATGCAACTCCTGATGTTGATGCAGCTGTTCAGTTTACAGCACGTCTTGGTGTAAGCTTCTAATCGGAAATTTTACGATTATCTGATTTGATTATTATCAACCGGGCCTTGATCTTTATCAAGGCCCGGTTTTTATTTGTTGTTATCCTATCTTTCCATCCTTTGTAATTCGTATAAAACAGAGCCGGAGATGCATCATCGGCATGTATATACGGCGCCGACCCGTATCTGCCGCTGCATAGATCCATTGCATCAACGCTGGATACTTTCATCCTGAGCAAATCAACCCTTTCCTATGACAACAAGAAAAATTGTGAGCGCAATTTCCTATATCGGCATGATGAATGCCTTTGGTATTGTCCCGGAAATGATCGCATCAGTAGAAAATGAGATTGCCTTTTATAATGGATTTGAATGGGCGGTAAAGGAAAATGGCAGTTCGGTTTTGGAAGGATCTTGTGTGGGGGAAAAAATAAAGAGGTGGGTTTAATTATTCAAAAAATCAAGCCCACCCCTTTTCTGACAATTTCAATTAAATATCAGACTGAATATCTCTAATTAGAACTTCACAAAAAGACGAGCAACATATTGAATCAGCGGATCGTCATTGGTATTGTCACTATAGTCAACACCAACATAAGCTGCACCAATAGAAAGGGTTACATTCGGAATCCATTCATAATCCAGGGAACCGATAAGATAAGTCTGGCTGTTAAGCGTAACATTTTCATCCGGCACTGCATATCCTATAACTGCGTGCAGGGTTAACGCATCTGTCGCTTTGTAGCTTGCATAGCCCTTGATGGCCTGGATACCTGAATCAGGCGCCGGGTCAAAGGCAGATGCATCAAGTGCCGTGCCAAAAACATCATATCCGTATTCCAATTCCATAGCACCCCGGTAATCAAAGGTGGCAAAACTCCAACCCGTGGCACTGACGCTGGTAAGTTGGGTTTTTGTAGCGCTGTTGTTGCCTTTTGCATAATATCCGGCAACACCTAATATGAGTGCGTCCGAGACGTTATAGGAAAGATCCGCCCAAAGGTTCATCCCATCATATTTTTCGGTCAAAGACGCATCACCGTCGAAAATATCCAATTCACCTTTTATGGTTACGGCGCCAATGGTTGCATTGCCGAACAATCCATAGCCTATCTTTTTTTCGTCAAAAGCAGCTGACCGGTCAATGGCCATTGCATAGAGCGCACCAATATACCAGTCTTTTCCTGTATATTTAATCTGGGCGGCATAGGTATCGGCATCGGCATTATTGCCGTCATCGTTCAAAGAAGCGCCGCCTCCGATTTTGTGCCCTGTAGCATCAAGAATATTGGCAGCACCTTCATTCAATTTTCCATAGGCAAAGGTGATGGTCACAGGGTCCAGTTTAAGATCCAGGGTAAATCCTTCCTGATCAGAATCAAAAAGGCTGCCTTCACCCAACCAGACTTCCTGCATACCAACCGTCAAGTCAAAAACAGGTTTGGAAATTTTCACCCAGGCATAGTCAACCTGCATTGCACCGCCGCCATTATGAGAATTCCCACCGTACAGGCTTTCCGTGCCCCAATAATTGCCGTTTCTATTCTGCTCGGCCCAGTCAGTTCTTAAGAAAGCCGTGACATTATCATTGACTTTCCAGGAAAAAGGGAGCCGGAACCTGTGTGTGAAATATTGAGACTCATCTGCATCGGTTCCTGTTACACCCGTATCCGTGCTGATTCCATACAGACGGTAACTGCCGTCTAGTTTAAATTCCCCTGCAAAGGCGGATGCTGCAAATGCTGCAAACACAGCTATTGCTACGACTAACATAAATCTTTTCATCTTTTTTCCTTTTTTTACATATTGATTAATAATAAACTTTAATTACGCTCCTTTTAAACGCAATTAAAGCTAACCCATCCATAATTTAAGAAAATTCAAAACCTTATTGAATTTAATTCAAATCATAAGCAATGATAATACTCTTGGGGTTGTTTGACAGGATTTCCCGTCTTTGCTTAACAAAAGAAACCAAAAGTTTTTCTTTTGAATTGTTATACACATCGCTGATGCTGATATCGGTAATCTGACCAGGTATTTTCTTAGGTGCGCTGACGGGTGAAAGCCCGATTTCGCTCCATTCCATGATTTCGATCACACCATAATTATATAGCCTGAACCCTTTGAGCAATTCAGTGGTCTGATTATTGTTTTTAATTGTTATCAGATTCTTTTTGCCGTCTCCCTTGATCTCATAGATCAAATTTCTGGGTTGGAAAAACTCGCCCACATATTCATCGTCTGATTGTTTTTCTTTTAAAAAACGAAAAAATAAAAGACTGCCGCCATAGCCTTTTTCACTGGACCAATCGACCCGTCCGGATTCATCAAAAATCTTTAAATTTCCATCCTTGTTGGTATAAAGTCTATCCTCAAGATTATTTTTAAGAATTTTGCCGGCAGCAAACCCCATGATGGAAAAATCCGGGGGAGTTTTCAAATTTTCTCCAGGAACATATTTGTTTCCTTCAGCCTTGACCTTAAATACCTGTTGAGAAGTATAAGGCCCCCCTTTGCCGCTCGCCTGAGCATAAAGGACTTTTTGTCCGGACTGATCAAGAACCCTGACATACCAGGGATAGCTCCCCGGTGCTTCATTATATTTACTTCCGTTATATTCAAATATCGATGTTTTTACATCCTGGGACATGTGATTGATGGATGATACAAAAATCTCAGCATAACCGTTATGATTCATATCTGCCACATCAACGCCGACAATGATCAATGCCGGGCTCAATTCAATTTTTGAACCGGAAACAAGTTTTCGTGCTGCAGTTACTTCCAGTATTTCTATGGTATGGCCATAAACAACGACCACCTCATTTTTCTTGTCACCGTCCACATCTCCTGCCGCCATTCCTTCAATCAACTGATTAATTTCAAAGATACTTTCATATTTGTTTAACGGGCTTGCATAATTTTCTTTAGCTCCCTGATTCTGTGCCTGGGCTATCTGTGCACCCTGGAACTCCTCTGTCTGTCTTCCGAAAACCTTAAAATTGATCTCTTCTGCAATTTTATCAAGCTCAGGAATAACCGCCCCGGTTTCTGTTCCTTTTCTAAAGAAAGTCAGAGCCGGATTGTTGTTTTTGATATCAATCATATTGACATCAAGGCTCATGCTGTTTCCAAAAAGGGTCAAACTGCCGAAAAGGACATGATCCACACCCAAAAAACTCCCCAATTCCTTGGCCTTTGCCTCATTTATGCCCTGTGAAAGCGAAAACATGGGGTCATATTTTTTCAGCATTTTTTCAAGATTTTCACGGGTCAGAACAATCACCTCATCCCCATAAGCTATCCTGGATGAGAACATGTCAAAAATACCCTTCTGCAAAAAGGCGAGATCTTCTTTTGTGTTCATCGTAAACGGAAGAACGGCTACCTTTTGAGCTTCTTTTGAAAAAGAAGGGGTTATAAAAAACCCGAGCAGCACTATAGCGGTAACAGCAAAATAAAAAATTCTGCTTGTCTTGTCAGTAATCTTCAAAATCCAACTCCTTTCACTTGATTTTGGTTAACACATTCCCTTGGTTTCTATATCATTAAGTTGTTTTTTTAACTATATAAATTTTTGATTCTATATATTTTAGTTGACAAAAACCGCCCTCAACGCCTATAGACCCGTAACGCTATGAACAAACCGGAATCCTGTGCCATGGGTTTAAAAATCATTCACACCACTTGCCATACTCAATTCGGCGGCCTTGAAAAACGAATTTTCAACGAGGCCTGCTGGATGGCTAAAAAAGGCCATGACGTGATCATAGCCGCACCCCTGAATACCCCGTTATACAATAAAGCCATGGAACAAGGATTTATAACCCATGATGTAAGGTTTAAAGGCCTAAGCTTTGCAAAAGATTTCTTTACATTAAAAAAGCTTTTCAAACAATTTCAACCCCATATTCTGAATACCCATGGAAATGAAGATTCAAAGATTGCATTGTCTGCCGCTCTGGGCACGGGCATCCCTTTAAGGGTTCTCTCCCGGCACATCAGCGCCCATGTTAAAAAATCATGGTATAACAATCTTCTTTACCGGCATCTTTGCAATCATATCTTTACCACGGCAGACTATACGACCCGCCACCTCACAGAAACCTTCGGCATTCCGGAGCAAAGGGTTCAAACCATTTCTTCAGGCATCATCCCACCGGAAACCTTCATGAATAAAGATGAAGCGAGAAAACGACTGGTCAAGGAATTATCGCTTGATTCTGCTGCCCGGTTTGTCGGATTTGTAGGCCGGGTCTCCCGTGACAAAGGGATTGATATTGTTATCCGTGCCTTTCACAGGGTTTCCGGCCGGATACCCCATCACCTTGTCATTACCGGTACAGGAACCGATGAATATCTGGCAGAGCTCAAAACCTCTATAAAACATCTTAACATCGGACACAGGGTCCATTTTACAGGGTTCCGGGAGGATGTATGGCCTTATTACAGGGCTTTAGACTGCAAGATCCTCGCGTCCCGTTTTGAAGGGATTCCACAAGCTCTCCTGGAAGCCATGTTTGCCAAATGCCCGGTCATAGGGTCCATGGCCGGCGGCATACCGGATATTATCAGTCACGGCAGCACTGGTCTTCTTTTCCGGGTGGATGATGACCGGGAACTCTCGGAAAGACTCTTACAGACCCTCAACGATGAGGTTGCCTCTCTTGACAGAGTTGAAAAAGCCTTCAGAATGGCACAGGACCACCACACCATTGATGCCATGGGCAATAAAATTCTGAAAATTTACCAAACTTTTCTTGTCGATCAGGAAGCTTCCTTTTAAGGTTTCGGGGTTGTCTTGTTGAATGATTATGATTATAATCGAATCATTCAATTGACTAATAAAAGGGGACATGCCATGCAAAAATCAAGAATCAAACTCACTATTGATGCTGACCTGATTCAGTTTATCAATGAATATGCAGAAAGTCAGCGAACCACTGTTTCTGAAGTATTTACCCAATTTGCATTAAAATTGAAGCGTCTTAAGGAGAATAATGCTACAGAGATTATTCTCTCTGACCCGGACTTTTCTGACTCACTCCTCCGGACTATGGAAAAAATTAAGTCGGGAAAAATCCAGTGGCATGAATATGACGAGGTATTCTAATGCGTCTCATCTTCAGTGACAGCTTTGTTTCTTCCCTGAAAAAACATAGTGCCGTAAAGGAAGCAGTCCAAAAAAAAGTGGATATGATTGCAGAGGCACCGGTAGCTCTGGGGGAGCCGCTAAAAGGCAATCTTCGAGGTTATTACAGTTGTCCGGTTCGACGCAATTTTTTAATCATTTTTCTCTATTGTTCGACCTGCCGAAAAAAAGGGGATGACGCGATTGTACTCTGTTCAGACTGTCTGGAATGTACTGATGACACGATCAAGTTTATTGATATAGGACCTCATGATAAAGCTTATCAGGCTTAAGGGCTTAAGCACTAATACTCTCAAACAATCCTTTTAAAAAGCTTTTCCAAATCGTTTTTGGACATGATAACCCTGATGGGGCGGCCATGCGGGCAATGCATGGGGTTGTCGCATGTTTCAAGGTCTCTTAAAAGAGCCTGCATTTCCATGACATTCATCTTAAGGTTGGCCCGGACAGCCTTGTGACAGGCCATCAAAATGATACATTCATCCAGCCATCCGTCTTTCGAAAATTCATCTTTTTCCGTTGATATTTTTTCTATGATTTCCATTAGAATTGGTTTCATTTCTTTTTGGGAAATGATCGAAGGAATGGATTTGATCACAAAGGTAGTCCCGCCAAAGGGTTCAACTTCAATCCCAAGTGATGAAAGGTCCGGCATAAGACTTATAAGAATATCGGATTCTTTATAATTCAGCTCCATGGTTTCAGGGATAATCAGTTCCTGACGGATGGTTTCAAAAGAGGATATTTTTTTCTTCAAGGCCTCATATACAATCCTTTCATGGGCTGCATGCTGGTCGATGAGCATGAGCCCTGCCTCGGATTCAGCCAGGATATAAGTTCCCATAATCTGGCCGATAATTCTGGGAGGGTCAGGAGAAAACAGCCTTTCAGCAGGGGGTTGCCCTTTGAGTGGCTCCGGAATGCAAATTTCCTTCCTGCCCGGTTCATTATCCATGGGTTTATTTTCGGATTTTCCCCAGGTCATCATGCTTTGTTCCACCCTTGGTGAATCATTTTCCCTGATATATACAGGTTTGTCCGGATAGAAGGCAGGTGGAATAGATGATTGTGAAATGTTTGAGGACGAATACCCTGAAATATTTTTTTGCGCCATTGAAAATGATCTTCCGATTGCCCCGGAGACTGCTTCATAAACCCGCTGGTGGTTAAAAAACCGGACTTCCCGCTTGGTGGGGTGGACATTGACATCCACTTCATCAAAGGCAATGTCGATAAACAGAACAACAAGAGGATATCTGCCCTTCATGAGTCTGCCCCGGTAGCCTTGAAAAATGGCAGAAATAAGCCCCCGGTCATAAACCAGGCGGCGGTTCACAAAAAGGAAGATCTTTGATGAACTGTTCCGGACAATGTCGGGATGGACGCAATACCCGCTCAGGGTGAGGCCATCCTCAGAATAGCGGATTTCATTCATTTTTTTGGAGACCTCGGTTCCAAGGACATTGACGGTTCTTTGAAAAAGGCTGTCGCCCGATGGATAATTCTTTTGGAGAACCTTATTGGAAAAAAGCCTGAACCTGATATCCGGGTGCCCCAGGGCCATGCCGGCAATGCCGTCGCTGATATGGCTGATTTCCGTGTTATCTGATTTGAGGAATTTTTTTCGGGCCGGCGTGTTAAAAAAAAGATCCTTCACTTCCACCAGGGTGCCCACCGGTGCGCCGATGTCTGAAACATTGTGAATCTTGCCGCCGAGGATTTCAATCCGGGTTCCTGTGTCTTTATTTTCAGGCCGTGTCACCATAGTAAATTTTGATACCGAGGCAATGGAAGGCAGGGCCTCTCCGCGAAAGCCCATGGTGGAAATGGAAAAAAGATCCTCTTTTGTAAAGATCTTGCTGGTGGCGTACCGTTCGATGGATAAAAGTGCATCATCCCTTGAAAGGCCGATACCGTCATCAGACACCCGGATCAGTGATTTCCCGCTTTTCTCGACTTCAATGGTAATGGCGGAGGCTTTGGCATCAATACTGTTTTCAACCAGTTCTTTTACAACGGAAGAGGGACGCTCAACCACCTCACCCGCAGCGATCTGGTTTGACAGAATCTCAGGAAGGATTCTGACCGTTGTCATTCTTCACAAATCTTAAAAGAAATTCAGAATCCTTTGGGCTCAGATCAAATCTGAAGCTTGCATCATCCACAAGCTTTGCAGGATTGATATCCGGTTTTTCCTTTCGTTTTTCCGATATCCATTGAACAGCCTGTTTGAGTTTATCGCCCTGGGGCATTATGGTTGACATCTTTGTCTCCCTTTGATTATAGGTCGGGAAATTTTTTAGATAACCCGATATTTTGTTCAAACCCGTATCCTGCGCGTAAAAGGGACATCTCATCAAATTTTCGAGACATCATCTGGATACCGATGGGAAGGCCTTTGGATGAATATCCGGCAGGGACTGAAATGCCGGGAATTCCGGCCATATTGGCAGAAAGCGTAAAAATATCCGTCAGATACATGGTCAAGGGATCATCTGCCTTTTCCCCTATTTTAAACGCCGGAGCCGGGGCCACCGGAGACAGGATAAAATCACAGGTTTCAAAAGCTTTTGAAAAATCTTCCGTAATCAGGGCCCGAACCTTTGTGGCCCGCCCGTAATAGGCATCATAGTATCCGGCAGAAAGGGCATAGGTCCCAATGATGATTCTTCGCTGAACTTCGAGACCAAAACCCTTTGATTTGGTCTTCTTGTACATTTCGATAAGATCTTCTGAAGACCTGTCCCTGAATCCGTATTTTACGCCGTCATACCGGGCAAGGTTGGAGCTGGCCTCGCAGGGCGCAATGATATAATAGGCAGCCACTACATATTCCGCATGCGGCAAGGAAATTTCTTTTATCTCGACACCCAGGTCCGTTAAAAGCTCTTTTGCATGATTAAAAACCGTCTCAACCTCAGGATCAATGCCTTCGGTGGATAGATATTCTTTCGGGATTCCTGCTTTCATCCCTTTTAAAGAGCCTTTTTCAAACTGATCCAGCGCCTTTGTAAAATCAGGTACGTCGACCATGGCGCTGGTTGAATCCCGTTTGTCATGACCGGAGATTACGTTTAAAAGAATAGCGGCATCCCGAACATCCCGTGTAATGGGACCGATCTGATCAAGAGAGGATGCATAGGACACAAGGCCGAACCTCGATACCCGTCCATAGGTGGGTTTAATCCCGACGACCCCGCAATGGGAGGCAGGCTGACGGATTGAACCTCCGGTATCGGTCCCAAGGGCTGCACTGCAGAATTGAGCAGCCACGGCCGCAGCAGAACCACCGCTGGAACCGCCCGGTACATATTCCGGGTTCCAGGGGTTTTGGGTAATTTTAAAAGATGAATTTTCCGTTGAAGAGCCCATGGCAAACTCATCCAGGTTGGTTTTACCGAGGATGACGGCACCTGCGTTCTTTAATTTTAAAACCACGGTTCCATCGTACTGAGGCACAAAATTTCGAAGGAGTTGGGAACCGCAGGTTGTTTTTATCCCTTCTCGGCAGAAAATAACTTTGAAAGCAAGAGGTATCCAGGTCAATGTGGCCCCCCGGCCCGCGGCCATTTCC
>CAZWMY010000035.1:0-33024 GCA_964635025.1 uncultured Desulfobacula sp.
GTTTCAGCTCGTTTTTCAGCCACCACATCTCCACCATGGAAGGGGGGATGATCCCCTGGGGTGACGGAAAGGCTGCTGTTAAACTCCTGTCAAAAATCGGGAAATATGCACCTGAAGGAAAAATCATCGGAAACGGCGCTGCCTTCACAGGTGACGCTCTTGGTGTAGACCGTGTCCCGGTCTGTAAAAATCAGGCCTTTCCGGCCTACGACCCAAGATCCTGTAAAGGGGTTGGCGTTACCTACGCCACCACTCCCATGGGTGCGGACCATACGGCAGGATACGGTGTCACGGCCAATATCCTAGGGGTCGGCGGAACCATTGATCCGCACAAAAAAGCCGGTAACGTGGAATTGTCCCAGGGCCTCCAGATTGCCACGGCTGCCATTGATGCCGCAGGCTTGTGCCTTTTTGTGGCCTTTGCCGTTCTGGATAACCCGGACGGGCTTCCCACCATTGTGGATATGATCAATGCCCAGTATGGCCTTTCCCTGACGCCGGATGATGTCATGGCCCTTGGAAAATCCATCCTGAAAAATGAAAAGGAATTTAACAAAAAGGCCGGGTTTACGGAACTGGATGACCAGCTCCCGGATATGTTCCTGGAGAGCCTGCCGCCCCATAATACAACATGGGATTTTACAACCCAAGAGCTTTCCAAAACATTATCCTTTTAACCCGTTAGTTTTATGATCATGATCACAGGGGCAGAGTTTTCTGCCCCTGTTTTTATTTGAATGGATTTCTCAATGTGCTTCTGGTATAAAAAGGCCTGACTTTCTGTGTTAAAATTGAACCGGGAGAAGGGCAAATCCTATGAAATTATATCCATATCCGTCAAAAATTGCGGAAAAAAGAATCATAAAAACTTTGGAGCGGGGCCTTGGATTTTCAAAAAAAGATTTAAAAGCGGTTGAGGCTTATCTCAAAGATGTCAAAAAAAGAGGGGATGAAGCCATTGTTGAATACACCAACCGGTTTGATTCAGACAAGGTCACGATAGAATCTTTAAAAGTAACGCCAAAAGAATTTGATATTGCATTGAAAAATGTAGATGAAGCATTTTTAAAAACCCTTGACCGCGCTGCCGGTCAACTTGAGCAATTCCATTTGAGGCAAAAAGAAAACTCCTGGATCGACACACCCAGAAACGGTGTCATGGTGGGACGGCTTGTCAAACCTGTGGGCGCAGCAGGGATTTATGTACCTGGCGCCAAGGGCGGGAAAACGCCTCTGGTATCTTCTGTCCTTATGGGCGGTATTCCTGCGAAGGTAGCCGGGGTCCCTTCTATTAATCTAGTGACCCCACCCATGGAAAACGGCAGCATCAATCCCCATATTCTTGCAGCAGCCCACAGAATAGGAATCACTTCTGTTTTCAAGGCAGGCTCTGCCTGGGCCATTGCCGCTCTTGCCTATGGAACAAAAACCATCCCAAAAGTGGATGTCATTGTGGGACCGGGCAATATTTTTGTCGCCCTGGCAAAAAAACTCGTGGCTGGAACCGTGGGCATTGATATGATTGCAGGCCCCAGCGAAATTCTGATCATTGCCGACAAGGATGCCAACCCGGATTTTCTGGCCGCCGACCTTCTTTCCCAGGCCGAGCACGACATCATGGCCTCGGCCATCCTGGTGACGGACTCCCGGACCCTGGCAGAAAAAACCATTGCCGCCCTTGAAGTTCAGATTGAAAAACTGCCCAGAAAAGAGATTGCAAAAAAATCCCTTAAAAAATTCGGTGCCGTCATGCTGGTCCCGGATATTGAAACCGGGATAGAATTATCCAACCGCCTGGCACCGGAACACCTTGAACTTATCGTCAAAGATCCTTTTGATTACATTGACCGGATTCAGAATGCAGGTGCCCTCTTCCTTGGCCCCTATACCCCGGAACCCATGGGCGATTATATTGCCGGACCCAACCATGTTCTGCCCACGGCCGGAACTGCAAGGTTTTCGTCGGCATTAAGTGTTGATCATTTTATTAAAAAAACCAGTCTTATTCATTATTCCAGAGAGGCTTTTCAAAAAGAAGCAGATGATGTGATCTTGCTGGCAGAAACCGAAGGGCTGGGTGCTCATGCCAACTCTGTCAGGATCAGGAAATAGGCACATACTGAAGTTTTTCCAAGGCATCTTTCAGCACTGCCATGGTAAACGGCTTGGCCAGCGCCAGGGAGAACCCGTATTCATGGCAAGACTCCATGATGGCATCGGTTGAATATCCACTGGCCACAATGGCTTTCAGCTCAGAATTGAGTTCCAATAATTTTCCCACAGTCTCAGCACCGCCCATGCCTTGTTTGACTTCAAGATCAAGGATGGCGATATTGATTTTTTCACCGGCATTTAAATATTTTTCATAGAGCCAAAGGGCTTCTTGGCCGTCCTTTGCAACGATGGCGTCATATCCGAGCCGGGGCAGAATTTTGGCACAGATATCCCGGATCATGTCATCATCATCCATCACCAGAATTTTTGAAGAGGCTTTACTATTTGAATCTTCAACCGGGTTTTCTTTCTCAGAAATCCTGTGGGGCTTTGTTTCTATTCTTTCTTTCTCAGAAGCAGGCAGAATGATATCTACCCGGGTTCCCTGTTTTGGTGTGGATGTAATGCGCAATTCACCCTTATGGTTTTTAATAATTGAATAAGCAATGGACATCCCAAGTCCTGTTCCTTTATCCTTTCCAAAAGGTTTGGTTGAATAATAGGGCTCAAATATTTTTTCCAGGCTTTCTTTTTCCATGCCCTTGCCGGTATCAATAATGGAAATCATCAGATGGTCTTTACGAATCGGGTGGGAATCACCGATAACAGACACTTCTCCGTGGCCTTCCATTGCTTCATGGGCATTGACAACGATATTTTCAATGGCTTCTTTGAGCTGCCTTGCATCTGTCTCCAGTTTTTCCGGAATATTACCGATTCGGAGCTTATATTGAATATTTCTCTTTTCAGAAATGGTTTCCATGGTTGTTTTAAGGAATTCTGCGATGGTCACTGTATTTTTTAAAAGGATTCCCCCTTTTGAAAACACGATAAATTTGGAGGCCAGCTCTTTGGCCTGCATAATGGAAGTCTCTGCATCGGCAAGGAGACGTTCCATTTCATCATCCTTATTCAGGAGCTGGGCCAGGTTGATATTGCCGAGAGTAATGGACAGGGTATTGTTAAAATCATGGGCAATACCCCCTGCCAGGGTCCCGATGGCTTCCAGTTTTTGGGCCTGAATCAGCTTTTCCTGTGTTTTTTTTAACAGCTCTTCATCTTTTTTCTTTTCAATGGTCAATGCAATCTGGTCAGACACAAAACTTAAAACCTCGACATCGGATTCATTAAACTGTTCCGGGTTGGTATAGCTTTGTACTGCCATTACCCCCATCACTTCCCCTTTGATCATCAAAGGAACACCCAGCCAGATTTTAGGCACAGGGCCCCGTACCCTTTTCTCCTGATCCAGGCGTATCAGATCCTTTTCTTTTAAAAACAGCGGTTTTTTGGCCAGGATAACATCCCCGGTGAGGGACCGGTTCTGAGTAAAATTTTCAATCCAGTCCACTATGCCTTTATCCTTTTCATCCACACTGTAAACAAATTGGATTGCATTTTTCTCAGGATAATAAATGCCGATATAAAAATTGGTCATATCCATCAGGTTTGAGAGTATCCTGTGAATTGACCCATAGAGTTCTTTGAGTGAGGAGGTAGCAGTAAATGAATTGGCAATTTCAAAAATCGTCTTGTTGATAAGCCCTGTGCGCATGGATTTGGAGACCCTGTCTTCAAGGTTTTTTATATGGGCTTCCAATTCGGCATAGCTTGGTTTTTTGCTCATACTGATCCGTTAAACATCAAATTGAGTTTATTTATGAATCTATCTTATGCACTTTATGACCTGTTTTCAAGTTCTTATAGAAAAAGTTAAGGGTGGGAAACACGGCAATTTTTGAAATATGATTTTATATATTGACCAAGGATTTGATTTTAATCTATAAATAGCGTTTGGTATTTTTTTTAACAATATATTTGATGAAGAAAAAATGATGCAGACCATACGAGGGTTTAGAGATATCCTGCCGGAAACCATTTCGCTTTGGCAAAAAGTGGAAAGGCAAGCTACACAACTGTTTGAAGCCTTTGGTTTCAGGGAAATCCGTATCCCCATCCTTGAAAAAACTGAACTCTTTGCCAGAAGTATCGGGGAAGCCACCGATATTGTTGAAAAAGAAATGTATACCTTTGCCGACAGAAAGGGTGACAAACTGACCTTAAGACCGGAAGCAACCGCCTCCATAGTAAGATCCTATGTCCAGCATAAAATGTATGCCTCTGATCCGGTGAGAAAATTATTCATGACCGGGCCCATGTTCCGGAGGGAAAGACCCCAGAAAGGCAGATACCGCCAATTTTACCAGATTGATGCCGAGGTTTTTGGCATTGAATCTGCTTATATCGACTGTGAGTTGATTTTCATCCTCAATGAATTGTTCAAACGGCTGGGACTGACCGAGCTTTCCGCCCATATCAATTCCCTGGGTTGTCCCGAATGCCGACCGTCTTTTCAGGCGGCATTGTTGAAATTCCTTGAATCCAAAAAAGAAAAACTCTGTGAAAACTGCCTGCGCCGAATGGATAAAAACCCTTTAAGAACGCTTGACTGTAAGGTGACTGAATGCAAAGAAGCCCTTGTGGGAGCACCTGCAACCCTGGATCATCTGTGCCCTGCCTGTACCGGTCATTTTGAAACCGTTAAAAGAACGCTTGAAATACAGAAGGTGGATTTTATTGTGGATAAATCCCTTGTCCGGGGCCTTGATTATTATACGCGTACAGCCTGGGAAATCCAGACCACTGCCCTGGGCGCGCAAAGCTCTGTGGCAGGAGGCGGAAGGTATGACGGGCTTGTGGCTGAGCTGGGAGGACCACCGACACCCGCCATTGGGTTTGCCATCGGATTTGACCGTCTGGTAGAGGTGCTCGAACAGATCGAGGCGCCTCAGGAGAAGCCCCTTGATCTGTTCATCGTATCATTAGGGCCTATGGCTGTTGAAAAAGCCTATCTCTGGTCCTGCGAGCTGAACCGGAACGGTGTCCAGACCGATCTGGATTTCAGGGGAAAAAGCATGAAGGCGCTCATGAAACGGGCGGATAAATTAAAAGCAAAATATGTATTGATTGCAGGAGAAAATGAATTGGCTCAGAATGCCGTTCTCTTAAGAAACATGGCAACAACACAGCAGATCTCACTGACCATTGAGCATTTGGTTCCGGAGCTGATTAAAATCATTAAAAATTAGAGGAAATATTGACGTGACTGATTTACTTCAAAATATGAAAAGGACACATCACTGCTGTGAATTAAGCGCCGCCGACATCGGCAAAGAAGTTGTCCTCATGGGATGGGCGGCTCACCGACGGGATCACGGGGGGGTCATCTTTGTTGATTTGAGGGACAGGGAAGGGATCACCCAGATTGTTTTTAACCCGGAAATAGAAAAAGACGTCCACGAAAAAGCCCAGGACATCAGAAGCGAATATGTTCTGGGCGTAAAAGGAAAGGTCATTGCAAGACCCGAGGACATGATCAACCCGAATATGAAAACCGGCAGTGTTGAGGTCATTATCAGCGAACTTCGCATCTTTTCCAAGGCCAAAACACCCATATTCCCTATTGAAGACCGGATGGAAGCATCGGAATCGGTACGCCTTCAATACCGGTATCTGGATTTAAGACGATCCCAGCTTAAAAACAATCTGATTGCAAGGCATAAAGCTACCCTGGCTGTCCGGAATTATCTGGACAATAAGGGGTTTATTGATATTGAAACTCCTTTTTTGACCCGAAGCACCCCTGAAGGCGCAAGAGACTACCTGGTGCCTTCCCGGGTCAATCCGGGCAATTTTTTTGCCCTGCCCCAGTCTCCCCAGCTTTTTAAACAATTGCTGATGATTGCCGGGTTTGACCGGTATTACCAAATTGTCAAATGCTTCAGGGACGAAGATTTAAGAGCCGACCGCCAGCCTGAATTCACACAGATCGATATGGAACTCTCCTTTGTGACGGAAGAGGATATCATGGAGATTGCTGAGGGTATGATTGTCACCATTTTCAAAAAAGTGCTGAATATGGATCTTGTAACACCCTTTCCTCAGATGACCTATGATGAAGCCATGTCAAGGTTTGGCGTGGACAGGCCGGACATCAGATTCGGGCTTGAATTGTGTGATGTCTCGGATATTGTCAAAGAGACCGGGTTCAAGGTCTTTGCCAATGCAGTAAAAAGCGGCGGCATGGTTAAAGCCGTCAATGCCAAAGGCTGCTCAGGGTTTACAAGAAAACAGATTGATGAGCTAACGGAATTTGCAGCCATTTATAAAGCCAAGGGACTTGCCTGGATCAAAATCAAAGAAGATGAGTGGCAGTCGCCCATTGCCAAATTCTTTACGGATTCAGAAAAAGCGGCTCTCCGGCAAAGGCTTGATCTTGAAATCGGAGATATTGTTTTTTTTGTGGCAGACAGCGTTAAAATCACAAACGAAGCCCTGGGTCAATTGAGAAATGAGCTGGCCAGAAGACTTAATCTGATTTCCGACAATACCTTCAGCTTTACCTGGGTGACCCATTTTCCCCTTGTGGAATATGATGAAACGGAAAAACGGTATCAGGCCCTTCACCACCCTTTTACATCACCCCTTGAAGAAGATATTGAAAAACTTGAGACAGATCCTTTATCCATCAAATCAAGAGCCTATGACCTTGTTCTGAACGGAATTGAAATCGGCGGCGGCAGTATCCGAATTCATTCCACCGATCTTCAGACAAAAGTATTCAACTGTCTTGGCATCAATGAAACCGAGGCCAATGAAAAATTCGGGTTCCTTTTGAATGCCCTTGCATCGGGCGCACCGCCCCACGGCGGGATTGCTTTCGGACTGGACCGGCTCATCATGCTGTTGATGAAGGAAGATTCCATCCGGAACGTCATTGCCTTTCCTAAAACCCAGAAAGCCTCCTGCCCCATGACGGAAGCTCCGTCAAAAGCATCTGCAGCTCAGTTGATGGAGCTTGGAATAAAGGTGTCTGGAACGGAATAGAAAAATAGTGAATTCCGACAGGGGTCTTCTCTTTTTTAAGGGAAGCCCCCTTTTTTTTAATTTTTTTTTATCGGAACAATTCAAGATATTTTCCATATCCCTCTTCATCCAGTTTTTCTTTTGGGATAAACCTGAGCGAAGCTGAATTGATGCAATATCTCATGCCTGTGGGTGCCGGACCGTCGTCAAACAGGTGCCCAAGGTGTGAGTCACCCACCTTGCTTCTGACTTCCGTACGAACCATGAACAGGCTTTTGTCCTTTTTTTCAACCACGTGTTCCGGCACAAGGGGCTTTGTAAAACTCGGCCATCCGGTTCCGGAATCAAATTTATCTTTGGAGCTGAAAAGCGGTTCCCCGGATACAATATCCACATAAAGCCCTTCCTTCTTATTATCCCAGTAATCATTATGAAAGGGCTGTTCAGTTCCATTTTCCTGGGTCACGGTGTATTGCAAAGGGGTGAGTTTCTGTTTTATCGCAGATTTCTCAGGTTTTTTCCATGAAACGATTTCAGAAGATTTATTTTCATTTGATACAGCCGGCTTTTTATCTTTACCCTCGTCTTTCCAGGTTGTTTCAAGGAAGCTATCCCTTCCTGAACCCCATCTATAATATGAATACCGGTTTGAATTTTTCTTATAATAATCCTGGTGATAGTCCTCTGCGGGATAAAATTTTTCAAATTTTGTTATCTGGGTCACAATGGGTTTATCAAATACCCGCAAAGCTTCCAGTGCCTTTTTTGAATCCAGTGCCTCCTGCTTTTGAATCTCATCATGGTAAAAGATTTCCGATCTGTACTGAGAGCCTCGGTCCACAAACTGTCCGCCGGGATCCGTGGGGTTAATATGCCGCCAGAAAACGTCCAGAAGCGCTTTATAGGTTACAATAGCGGGATCATAGTGTACCTGTACAGCTTCGGCATGACCGGTCCCGCCCATGGAAACCTCATCATAGGAAGGGTTAGCCTTTTGCCCTCCGGTATAGCCGGAGATCACTTCCTTAACCCCTTTGATTTTTTCAAAATCAGATTCTATGCACCAAAAACAGCCACCTGCAAAGGTTGCCGTCTCTAATTGATTCATATCTTTATTCATGTTATTCATCCTCGGTTTCATGTAATTTTCTGTGGTATTGTCCATTTTGTTTTCCATGGTCCCCTGTTTTTCAGCAAAGACTTGATATCCAAAAACAAAAGCCAATGAAATCATCACAATTGTTATTATTATAGGTTTCATGTTGCATCTCCTTTTGTTTGATGTTGTTTACCTGACCATTAAGATAGATGCATAACATCACGGGTTGATCTTAAAATAATCACAATTTCATCACAAACCAAATAAAATGAAAAAAAATCTAAACAGGAACGGATTTATGGAGGGTAAAAGAAAAGCAGCTTCCCTTTCCAGGGTCAGTTGAGACTTCAATGATTTGACGGTGAAGTTCGATAATTTTACTGGTAATGGCCAGTCCCAGCCCGAAATGACCTTGTCCCTCTTTTCCAACCTGATCCGGATGATAATATCGTTCAAAAATATGAGCCATATCCTTGTCTGAAATCCCGGGACCAGTGTCCCGGATTTGGATCTTTACATTTTCACTCTCTGATATCTCGATGGTAACAGAACCATTTTCAGGGGTGTGGCGGAGGGCATTTTCAATGAGATTTTCCATCGCTCTCTCAATCAGGGCAATGTCAGCTTCTACAAACGGGAGCCCATCTTCAAAACGGGTGACAAGCTTTATCTTCTTTTGTTCTGCAGTCAAGAGGAATTTCTGACTGACATCCTGTATCAGTTCCTGGATATTGAAGATTTCCGGATGAATCTCTATCTGAAATGATTCAAACCTGGCGAGATCAAGCAATTCGGTCACCAGCTGATTCAGGCGTCGGCAATGCTGAATGGCAATGTCAAGATAATGTTTTCGCTCCTCGGTTGAATACTGGCCATCCTTTATCAAAAGCGTCTCAATATACCCTTGCAGGGTTGCCAGCGGTGTTCGAAGGTCATGGGACACATTGGCCACCATCTCCCGCCGCAGGGTATCAGCTGTCTTTAATTCTTCCATCTGGGTTTCAATGCGTTCTGCCATGCTTTTGAATACGGCCCTCAGACGATCAATCTCATCGGATGACTTATCCTGAGAATGAATGGAAAGTTCAAGGGAATGGCCTTTTTCCCCTCGTTTAAAAGCGTCCATAATCGAAGCCAGTTTTTTTAACCGGCCGGTCAGCTGTGCAAAAAGAATAAGACCAGCCACAAGGGAAAACAGAAGTCCGGCCAGGATCATCCATGCACTTAATTGTAAGATATAGCTTCCCTTGATCTTCTGAACAATGCTGTCATACTCTTCCCCGCCAAGGATCACATAAAGATACCCCTCTATATTCCCCTCTCGGATGATGGGTGCAGCGGAAAATACTTTTTTCCTGTCCGGATTTTTGGGGTCATCCCCCAAAACAGGGGCCGTCATATCCCCGCCGAGCCATTTTTTTAAAGGTTCAAGGCCGACGGATTCACGCTTTACACTTCCTTTTGGGGCAGAAAAAGTCAGGATCTTTCCCTGGGTATCCAGAAGATAGATCTCTATTCCGGGATTGATAACCATGAGCATATGAAAAATATCTTTGAGATCATCTTCTCTGACCCGTCCCTCTGCCATAAGCACCCTTTCCTTTACAATTTGCCGGGCAAGGTTGACATTCAGCTTCTGGTTGACTTCCTGCTGGTACATCTCTGTCGAAAAAACAGTGACACCAATAAAGATCAGCCCCACCAGGAGAAAAAGACCGGCAAGCCCTGCGGCAATCTTTGAATACAGAGAATTAAACATAATCTTTGAGATTTTGGCTGTCCCTGAATTTATACCCAACACCCCATACGGTCAGGATATATTCAGGCTGGGCCGGGTTGATTTCAATTTTTGATCTCAGCCGGTTGATATTTGAGTTTACCGTGTGCTCATACCCATCGTGTCCGTATCCCCATACTTTGTCAAGGAGTTCGGATCGGGTAAAAACCCGTCCCGGATGTCTTGAAAAAAAATAGAGCAGATCGTACTCTTTTGCCGTTAAATCAATCTCTTTTTTGTTGATCAGCACTTTTCGTTTTTCAGGGTCGATCGTCAGGCTTTCAAAATTTAAGACCGGTTTTACTTCTTCCAATTCCGGATTTTTTAAATTCTCTATCCTGCGGAATATGGCTTTGATCCTTGCAATCAACTCCCTGATACTGAAAGGTTTTGTCACATAATCATCCGCACCGAATTCAAGCCCCAGGATCCTGTCTATTTCAGAAGATTTGGATGTCAGCACGAGAACAGGTGTAAAAACTTTGCGGCTTCTCAGCTGTTTTAAAATTTCCATCCCATCCATTCCCGGGAGCATGATGTCCAGGACAATCAGATCATAATGGCCAGCCAGGGCTTTTTTATATCCGGCAATCCCGTCATGGACCGGATCTGCTTTCCAGGCCTGATCGGTCAGGTGGAGATAAAGAAGATCAGCCAGCTCAAGATTGTCTTCGATAATTAAAATTTTCCGGGTCATTGCTCCATTCAAGCACAATTCTTTCAAGTTTTCGATACAAAAAAATAAAAAAGCACCCGGCCAAGAGTTCAATTCTGCCCGGGTGCTCAAATAAACTTTTATAAAATTAACGAATGGATCAGGATGCTTTTTTTCGTTTCACCTGTAAAATAGGAGTGTTAAAAACCAGGGCAGAAACATCATCGTCTCTTTTAACCTTTAGCTCAAGAGCGTCTTTATCGATTTCAAAATATTTTGAAATCACATCCACAATATCGTTCTGAAGGTCTGTCAATGTCGTGTCGTTCACTTCAAGCTTGTCATATATTAAAGAGAACTGGAGTCTTTTTTTGGCTGCATTTTTACTGGGTTTCTGACTCGTGAATCTTTTAAATAATGCGTTGAACATTCAATTCTCCTTATTATTTAAACCCAAAGGTTTTACTGATTTTTTTCCATATGCCTGATTTATGGGAAGGTATCTCTATGGGTAAATCAGCCTCACCATTAAGCCTTCGGGCAATCCGCCTGAAGGCGTGACCAGCCTTTGAATCATTCTGCAAAACCAGCGGGGTTCCGGTATTGGAAGAAATCAGCACATGCTCATCCATGGGAACAAGCCCGAGAAGCTCTACGGAAAGTACTTCAAGTACGTCTTCATAACTGAGCATCTCACCTCTTTCCACCCGGGACGGCTCTATCCGGTTGACGACCAGTTTCGGAGTCAGGGAGCGTGAGTATAAAATCCCGATAACCCGATCGGCATCCCGGACGGAAGACACATCCGGCGTACAGATGACAACGGCTTCATTGGCACCGACAATGGCATTTTGAAATCCCCGTTCGATCCCGGCAGGAGAATCCATGATGATATAGTCAAATTCTTTCCGAAGTTCATTGGCAATTCGCTCGACACCGGCAGGAGATAAAACATCCTTATTATCACTCTGGGAAGCCGGGATCAAAAAAAGATTATCGATTCTTCTGTCCCGGATGGCGGCCTGGCTGATTTTACATTTTCCAAGGACAACATCCACTATATTAAAGACAATCCTGTTTTCAAGACCCATGACCACATCAAGATTTCTCAGGCCGATATCCATGTCCACAATGGCAACCCTTTTGCCTTCCAAAGCCAGGGCCGCACCAATGGATGCAGTGGCAGTGGTTTTTCCAACGCCTCCTTTTCCCGATGTTACGACAATTACTTTTCCTTCCAATTTACACCTCTATATTTATTTTTAAATAGCTTCCGGCCAGGGCATTTTACGGAAAGGGTTGGCCTTCATATAGTCTTTTACAATAATGGCGTTATTTTCAACGCTTGCAAATTCCGGCTTTATCCGGATCTCTTCATCAATTCCCGAAGCTGCCAGTTTCCCTATCCTGACCAGTGTAGGTCTGAACTCCAGGGCAAATACAATGGCAGTTTCGTTTTCCGGAAACCCGGCATGGACTTTTCCGGCAAGCTTTCCAAGAACAATGATGTCACCGCCTGCACTGATTTCCGAACCCGGGTTCACATCTCCCATGATTACAATATGTTTTCTGGATTCAATTTTCTGACCTGAACGGACAATCCCTCTGAGCATCAGCACATCGCTTCTGTGTTGATTCCAGCCTTTTGAAAGATCTCGCTGACGGATCCGTTCGGTGGGGATGGATCTTTTTTCCGGGGGTTTGGATACTTTTGATACTTCAAATGTGGTCATTAGATAGGTTTTGATACTTTCAATCAAATCATCGTGACCTTTTGCGTCCCCGATATCAATGACAACGCTTGCATTGATGGCCAGGTGTTTCAGGTTCCTGAATACCTTTTCTATTTCAGATTTGAGGACCTCTTCCGGGTGAGACGGATCAAGGGTTATCCAGAAACCGTCACCAACCCCTTTCAACCTTACCGGTGCGGCGCTGTCAAAATTAATCATCTTATATCTTCAGCAAAAGCATGTGTTCATCCAAATAATTTTCATGGACTATAGATAATCATGAGATTTGTGTCAAGGATTGAATATATTTGAAAAAAAACTTGCAGGCAGGTCTGAGAACCTGCCTGCAACAAGGGGTTTGATAGTTAAATTTCCAGAATTTCTCTTAGCTTATGCGAAAAATCAATGACGCTGTAAGGTTTTAAAATATAGCCCTTGCATCCTTGTTTCAGCATTTCCTGGGCCTTTTCATCAATGGAATACCCGGTTGAAAGAAGGACCTTGACTTCAGGATTGAGTTTTTTAAGTTTTAAAAAAGTTTCAAGCCCGTTCATTTCAGGCATGATCATGTCCAGGATAACCAGATTGATTTTATCTTGTTCTTTTTTATAAATCTTAACGGCTTCTTTTCCTGAAGACGCTGTGATGACAGTATACCCTAAAGCCTTGCAAATTTCCCGTCCCACGGTCAGAATCCTTTCCTCATCATCCACCAAGAGAACGGATTCATTTCCCATAACGAGCGTTTCGTCTTTAGCCGGAATATCAAGATTATCCGTTGTTTCCTTTAAGGGAAGAATAACGGAAAAAGAAGATCCTGCATTGGGAGAGCTCCATACATCAATAACGCCGTTGTGGTTCTGAACAATTTCCCGGGCAAAGGTTAGGCCTAATCCTTTTTTCTCAGGGTAACGGTCATGGTTTGCCGAATAAAAAGGAGTAAATACTTTTTCCAGAACATCCTTTTCCATGCCGATTCCTGTATCGGTGATGGAAATTTTGACAAAAAAACCAGAATTTAACCCATAGGAATCTGCAGTTCCGTTTAAAATGGCAGCCGATTCGGTAGCGACAGACAATTTTCCGCCTTTGGGCATGGCTTGAAGCGCATTGTCAATGATCGTCATCAGCACCTGGCTGATTTTATCCGCATCTGCTTCAACAATCAGGGGCTTTACATCCAGATCCACATCCAGGATAACCCTTTTCCCTTTTAGATCAAGATGTTCCACTGTTCTCCGAACCAATCGGTTGATATCAACAGAGGTGGTATAATATTCATCCACCTTGGCAAATCCTAGAAGCTGAGTTGCAATTTCAGAACCCTTATCAATACATCGGATAATTTCAATAATATGGTGGTAAAGGGGGTCTGATGGCTTTATGCTGTTCATCATCAGTGACGCCCTGCCCTTGATGGCCGCCAGAAGATTGTTAAAATCATGGGCTATCCCGCCGGCAAGTGCTTCCACCGGGCTGGGAGTTTCATTTTTTAATTGAATATGTTCCATTTTATACCTTGCCTCAGTGCTTTGTTAATAATGGATATCTCTCAAACAAGATTAATATAATAAAAGTCTGAAAGGAATTCAATCAGGGAAAACCCTGAATTTTTCAATTAAATTCACATCCATTATTCCATGCCAATAATACCTTCCTGAATGGCAAATTTGGTCAGGCCTGCAATTGTAAAAATATTGAGTTTTTTCATCATATTCCTGCGATGGCTCTCAACTGTTTTAGCACTTAAATTCAGTTTCTCGGCAATGTCCCGTGTTTTTAAACCCTCAGCAACCAGCTGAAGAACTTCCCTTTCTTTTTTTGAAATTTGTTTTGATTTTGAAATATCCTCAATCGTTTGAAACGAGTGCTCTTCACAATTGACATACATCCTTGCAATGGAGGGAGTTAAATAAAAATTGCCTTTCAGAACTTCTTGTATGGCCTCATGCAGTTCTTCGAATGCCGAGTCTTTCAGGATATATCCGGAAGCACCCGATGAAAACATTTTATCGATTATATTTTTGCCGGAGTGCATGGACAGCCCGATGATTTTTATGTGTGGAACCTCACGTCGAATGGCCGCCGTTGCCTCCATGCCGTTAAGATCCGGCATGGAAATATCCATAATCACCAGATCCGGCTGATGCCGGATTGCCAATTCAATGGCTTCCCGGCCGTTTTTTGCAATAGCCAAGACATTGATACCCCTTCTTTCAAGAAGGTTTTTCAATCCTTCCCGAATAATGGCGTGATCGTCTGCTATGATGACGCGTGTTTTCATAGTCATCCTGTCCATTTTATTTTTCAAAAAAACTTTATCCCGCCGACCAGTTAAAATCAAATGATAATTTTTTAATTCATTTTTTTTATTGACAAAGAAATTTATTCGGTTATTATCCTGTTTCATTGCTGTGATACTATGTATAGAAACATTCTTTAAATCAGGCTGGCGGAAAATACAGCCTTTTTTATTGCTCAAAAGATGGAATGCTGATACAAATTCAAATGGGGGAAAACAATGCTGGTTGTCATGCAAAAAAGAGCAAGTGAAGAAAAAATCAAAGCCGTTGTAAATGCTATTGAAAAAAGAGGCTATACAGCCCGACCCATACCAGGTGGGGATAGGGTTTCCATCGGAATTCTGCATAATAAGGGTTCCATTGATGCCGACCATTTCCTGGGTCTTGATGGTGTAAAGGAGGTCATTCCGGTGACAAAACCTTATAAACTTGTCAGCCGGGAACTTAAGCAGGAAAACACCTGCATCAGAGTTGGTGATGCAGTCTTCGGCAATGGAAGTCTTCCTGTAATTGCCGGTCCTTGTGCGGTTGAAAGCGAAAATCAAATCCTGTCCATTGCAAATTCGGTTCAAAAAGCCGGTGCAAAATTGCTCAGGGGCGGGGCATTTAAACCCAGAACCTCTCCTTATTCTTTCCAGGGTCTTGGAGAAAACGGGCTCAAATTATTGGCAAAAGCACGAAACGAAACAGGATTGCCCATTGTAACCGAAGCCATGGATGTTGAAACTTTTGACCTTGTTGAAGCATATGCCGATATTATCCAGATCGGTGCCCGGAACATGCAGAATTTCAGCCTTTTAAGACGGGCCGGGAAATCTCCAAAGCCTGTTATCTTAAAGAGAGGAATGTCGGCCCTGCTCCAGGAATGGCTCATGGCCGCTGAATATATCATGGAAGAAGGCAATAATCATGTGATTCTATGCGAAAGAGGGGTCAGAACATTTGTCAAACACAGCAGGAATACTTTAGATCTTTCTGTTGT
Organism: uncultured Desulfobacula sp.; assembly: GCA_964635025.1. GTDB lineage: Bacteria > Desulfobacterota > Desulfobacteria > Desulfobacterales > Desulfobacteraceae > Desulfobacula. Next base: position 15,630 of record CAZWMY010000035.1, read on the forward strand.
TTCAGCCGTTAAAAAAGAAAGCCACCTTCCCATAATTGTGGACCCGAGCCATGCCGCCGGGGTCAGGGAACAGGTCATTTCCCTTTCATATGCCTCTGCTGCCTCAGGCGTGGACGGCATCATGATTGAGGTCCACAACAATCCTGAAGAAGCCATGAGCGACGGGGCCCAGTCTTTATATCCGGAACAGTTTAAAATCGTTATGGTAAAAATGAAGGCCATCCACGCCATTGTTGGAAAATAATAATGGAAACCTTTCATATTAAAGGTAATTTAGGGCGTTCTGCCATTTACGTGGGAGAACGCCTTAAGAATCTGGGAAATTATCTGCCAAAGGCCCGGACCGTCATCATCACCGATGAGAATATAAAAAAACAATATGAAACAGATTTCCCGGATCTTCCCGTCATTACCCTAGGAACTGGTGAAGGCATAAAAACACTTGTAAGTGTTGAATTCATATTAAAGGAGTTGATCCGGTACGGTTGCGACCGGTCAAGCTTTGTCGTCGGCATCGGAGGGGGGATTGTTTCCGATATAACCGGATTTGCCGCTTCTGTTTTCTTAAGGGGGATCAAGTTCGGGTTTGTATCCACCACTCTTTTGTCTCAGGTGGATGCCGGTGTCGGCGGAAAAAACGGGGTTAACCTTGATGCCTACAAAAATATGATCGGTGTATTTAGCCAGCCTGAATTTGTCATCTGTGACATAGACCTTTTGCAGACCCTGCCTCCTGCTGAAATTTCAAACGGGTTTGCAGAAATTGTCAAACATGCCCTGATCTGTGATAAAGCCTTGTTTGAATTTATTGAAACCAACCGGGCAAAAGCCCTGACACTTGATTATGATGTAATTTACAGGCTGGTTGCGGAATGTGTGAAAATAAAATCCAAGATTGTGCAGCAGGATGAAAAAGAATCCGGTGAAAGGCGAAAGCTCAATTTTGGCCACACCATCGGTCATGCCATTGAAAAAATTGAAAGCAAAGGACATGGAAGGGCTGTTTCCATGGGCATGGTTGCAGCTGCAAAATTTTCCAAAGAACGGCAGATGATTTCAGAAAAAGAAGTGATAAGGATTATCTCTCTGCTCAGGGGTCTCAACCTTCCGGTAACCCTTGAGTTTCAGCCTGAAGCCATCATCAATGCCGCAGGCAAGGATAAAAAAAAACAGGGGCAGGATCTTTTTTATGTTTTTCTGGAAAAAATCGGAAAAGCAAGGGTTGAAAAAATCAGCTTCCAGGAATTGAATGAATTTATAGCAAGGGTATTTATTTAAGGGTTATTGCCATATAAAGATTTTAAACTCTCCCCTTTAAAAATTATTGAAATTATAGTATCTATTCAAAAATCCGATAAGATGCTGTGAACAGAGCAACCTTTAATTTTTATCAAATAATAACCGCACGGTTGGTTTGGCCAAAGTAACTGTAGGCAAAACCACGGGACAGACAAAGGAGAAAAAATATGGCAAGTTTAAAAGGAACAAAGACTGAAAAAAACCTGTTGACGGCATTTGCCGGCGAATCCCAGGCCAGAAACCGCTATACCTATTTTGCAAGTGCTGCTAAAAAAGAAGGGTATGTCCAGATTTCCGATATTTTTACGGAAACGGCAGACCAGGAAAAAGAACATGCAAAAAGATTCTTCAAATTTCTTGAAGGCGGAGAAATTGAAATCACCGCTGCCTTTCCCGCCGGTGTCATCGGCTCGACCCTAGACAACCTGAAGGCAGCAGCCGCAGGAGAAGAATTTGAATGGACAAAAATGTACCCCGGTTTTGCAAAAATAGCCCGGGAAGAAGGGTTTGAAGCCATTGCCATGGTGTTTGAAATGATTTCCGTGGCGGAAAAACAGCATGGAAAAAGGTATAGAGACCTTGCAGCAAACATAGAAAAAAAACAGGTGTTTAAAAAAGAGAAGAAGACAAAATGGCGCTGTAGAAACTGCGGATACGTCCATGAAGGCGAAGCCGCCGTGGAAATGTGCCCAGCCTGTGCTCATCCCCAGGCGCATTTTGAAGTTCTGGCGGAAAACTGGTAGAATCGTTTATTTTTTGTATTATAGAAAGGGGCAAGCTGATTTCTTTTTTAAGAAGCAGCTGCCCCTTATTTGTTTTACCCGATATTGATGAACTCAATATTGATTAATTGACAAAGATTGATTAACAACATATATTTACAGGCAATTTTTAACTCTAAATTTAGACTAGGACGGTTGTTATGGCAGAAAATATAAAAGAAATTAGTGATGATTCCTTTGAGAAAATCGTTCTCAAATCCGATAAACCCGTAATGGTGGATTTCTGGGCTCCCTGGTGTGGACCCTGTAAAGCCATTGCCCCCACCATTGATGCCCTTGAAAAAGAATTCGGCGATAAAATGAGCTTTGTAAAGGTCAATGTTGATGATAATCCTGTCAGCCCCAGCAAATACGGTGTTCAAGCTATTCCAACGCTCATTTTCTTTAAAAATGGAGAAATAGCCGATAAGATTACCGGAATGGTTGCCAAACAGAAACTTGAGGAAACCATTAAAACTGTTTTGCAATGAAAAGGGTAAAGCATGAGTAAGACCGAATATGATCTTGTTATTATCGGCGCAGGGCCTGCCGGTCTGACCGCCGGAATCTATTCAGCCAGGGCAAGGATGAATGTTCTGCTTCTGGAGAAGGCTGTTCCCGGGGGTCAGATCCTGATTACGGACTGGATTGAAAATTATCCTGGTTTTCCTGAAGGCATATCCGGATATGATTTATCTGAAAAAATGAAAGTCCAGGCGGAATCACTGGGATTGAAAATTGAATCGGCTGAAGTTCATTCTCTCAATCTGTCCGGAGAAGCAAAGGAAATCATTTTAAAGGACAGGAGTATTACGGCGAAAAGCATTATCATCGCCAGCGGGGCATCCCCAAGAAAACTGGGGATCGGGGAGGAAAAATTTTTCGGAAAAGGAGTCTCTTTTTGTGCGACCTGTGATGGGCCTTTTTTCAGGGATAAAATCGTTGTTGCGGTGGGTGGCGGAGACACTGCAATACAGGAATCCATTTTTCTCTCAAAATTTGTGAAAAAAGTATATCTTGTCCATAGGAGAAAAGAGCTTCGTGCAGCAAGAATCCTCCAGGAAAGAGCATTTAAAAACGAGAAAATTGAATTTGTCTGGGACAGCGTCGTAACCGGAGTTGAAGGGCTCTTCGGAGTGGAAGGCGTAAGGGTTAAAAACCTGAAAACCAATGCGGAAAAAACCATAAAAGCCAATGGCTGTTTCATATGGGTTGGGATTTTGCCCAATACCTCATTTTTAAGCGGTTCCGTTAAAACCGATGAGTTTGGGTTTATCAAGTCCGATGAAAAAATGCAGACCTCTGTGCCGGGAGTGTTTGCCGCAGGAGATGTCAGAGATACGCCTTTACGGCAGATCGCCACTGCTGTTGGGGATGCCGCCATTGCCGCGGTCTGTGCCGAACACTATATTGAGAATCTATCATAATGAAAAAAATATTTTTATCCGTTATTGTTTTCCTGTTTTGCGGGTGTTCTCTTTTTGAAACCTCACACCAGATGAACCAAAATGCTGAAGAGCTAGTTTCAGAAGGATCCTCAGCTTTTATGGACAAAGATTATAAGGCTGCAATAAAAGCCTATACCAATCTGAAGGACTGGTATCCGTTCAGTAAATATGCCATCCTTGCAGAACTCAAAATAGCCGATTCCCATTTTTATCTTGAAGAGTATGATGAAGCCATACAGGCATATGAAGAATTTGAAAAACTGCACCCGAAAAATGAAGCTGTTCCCTATGTCATCTATCAGACCGGATTAAGCTGGTTCAACCAGATCGGTACGATTGACAGGGATCACACCCCTGCCCTGAACAGCATGACCCAGTTCAATAGACTGATCGATCTGTTCCCTAAAAGTGAATATACACCAAAGGCAAAGGAACAAATTGCAAAATGCATTGCAAATATTGCAGGGCACGAACTCTATGTCGCAAATTTTTATATGAGGACAAAAAAATACGCTGCTGCATTGAAACGATATGAGAATATTGTTGAAAAATATCCAAATTCAAAGGAAAGCAAAGAAGCCCTTTCCAAAATTCCCGAATGCAAATCCCTGGCAGATAAAGAAAAATAATCTCTTTACATTTTTCTGCTATTGGTATATTAATTCCGGGTTGTTTTGTTTGTTAAAAGATTTTTCTTTTTAGGAGTATAAAAAATGTCAAAAGAATGCGCAATTTGTGGAAAAACCCCAATGGTCGGCAACAATGTCAGCCATGCCCATAATTTAAATAAGAGAAGATTCAATCCAAACCTTCAGAAAGTGCGTGCCTTTATTAGAGAAGGCTACATCAGAAAAATCAATGTGTGCACCAGTTGCATTAAGGCAGGAAAAGTTATAAAAGCGGCATAGACTGCTTTTCTTTGCTCATTTTTCAGATATTCAAAAGATTTGGTTCGGGTCGTTTAAAATAACGACCCGAATTTTTATTTTCAATCCTATTTACAGGATTTTTGCTGCAAGTTCCGCCAACTCCGATCGTTCCCCTTTCTCCAGATTGATATGGGCATACACTTTTTGCCCTTTCATTTTTTCAATGATAAAGGCAAGTCCGTTTGTCTGACTGTCAAGATAGGGGTGGTCGATCTGAAAAATATCACCGGTAAAAACAATTTTTGTGCCTTCTCCTGCCCTTGTGATGATTGTCTTGACTTCGTGAGGGGTCAGGTTCTGGGCTTCGTCCACAATAAAAAACACTTTTACAATGCTTCTGCCCCGGATATAGGAAATCGGGGTGATGACTATTTTTTCCTCTTCTATCAGCTGTCTTATCTGCTTTGAATTGGTATTGGTTTCATTAAAATGACTCTGGATCACGGAAAGATTATCATATAACGGCTGCATATAGGGGTCCAGCTTTGAGGCAACATCTCCCGGAAGAAACCCGATATCTTTGTTGCTCAATGGAACCACCGGTCTTGCAATAAAAATCTGTCGGTAGAGATGCTTGCTTTCAAGTGCTGCTGCAAGCGCCAGAAGTGTTTTGCCGGTTCCGGCCTTGCCGGATAAGGTCACAAGGGGAATGTCCGTGTTCAGCATGGCATTTAAGGCAAAGGTCTGTTCTGAATTTCTGGGCTTAATCCCATAACAGGTCCTGGGTTGGACCCGTTTCAGGGTCTGGGTTGTCTCATCAAAAATTCCTAATGCGGATTTAGAGCCGTTTTTAATGATAAAGTTTTCATTGCTAAAGGGTTTGTCCTTGATACCAAGCCTTGAAATATTTATTTCATAGGGTTTCTGATAAAATTCATCCAAAAGATCGTCACTGACCTCATCAACCACTTTAAGACCTGTGTACATATCGGATATGTTTTCAACATATTTGGAATTGTAATTTTCCGTTTTCAGACCGATAGATCTTGCGCGCAGCCTCAGATTAACATCTTTGGTCACAAAGATAACATTCTTAAAATCATTTTTTTTTGCAATGGTATAAGCAATATTCAATATTCTGACATCCGGCGTAATAATATTGAAATTGCTCCGGATCTTTTCATCCATGGGGACTTCCAGCAGGATGGAGATTTTCCCGTTTCCGCTGTCTATCTGGGCACCGCCGTTTAACATCTTATCACCGGATAAGGCATCAAGGGTCCTTAAAAAATCACGGGCATTGCAATTGATGACATTGTTGCCTTTTTTGAATTTATCAAGCTCTTCAATGACCGTAATGGGGATCAGGATATTATTGTCCTTGAATTGGTGGATACAGCTGCTGTCGTGAAGAATTACATTGGTGTCCAGGATAAAATTTTTTTTCACAGGCATTCTTTTTTTAGCTACTCCTCTTTGAAAATACGTTTGACATCAGTCACTTTTTTCACTTTCCGGATATCAGACATGATTTTGCGAAGCTGGTCTGTACTTTCGACCAAGACGGTAAAATAAAACAGCCCGACACCGGTTTCCAAAGTTTCGGTTCTTGCGTTCAGAATATTGGATTTATGCTTGCTGATCATAAACGCAATGTCTGCCAAAAGCCCAAACCTGTCCTCAGTCCGAACCTTGATGCTGGCAGGATAGGATTCTTTGGTATCATTGCTCCACTGGACGTCGATCCGGCGCTCCTCACTCATGGTCAGAACATTGGAGCATCGCCGTCGATGTATGGTCACGCCCTGTCCCTGGGTGATATAGCCGATAATCGGGTCTCCCGGAAGCGGGTTGCAGCATTTTGAAAACCGGACAAGAATATCGTCAAGCCCTTTAACAATGATCCCTGTGCCTTCTTTTTTTGTTGTTTTTTCAGAAAATTTCTGGGCTAATCCTTCTTCCTTTGGCTCCTGTTTTTCAAGATCGGGCAGGACTTTATTGAGAAGCTGCAGAGGTGTAAATTTACCAAACCCGACCTGGGCAATCAAATCATCTATGGTTTTAAAGCCGTAACTATCTGCAACTTTTTTGATTTCTCCGGATTTGATCAGGGCATTGAAATTCTGATTTCTTTTTTTAAAGGTTTTTTCACACATCTCACGGCCCAGGGTATAGGATCTTTCTTTTTCCCTGGCATTGATCCAGCCGCGTATTTTGGTTCTGGCCTTTACCGTTTTTACAAAACCAAGCCAGTCCTGGCTTGGCGTATGGCCCTTGGTGGTTATGATTTCAACGGCATCACCGGTTTTCAGCTGATGGGAAAGGGGGACGATCTTACCGTTCACCTTGGCGCCTGTACATTCCGCTCCCACTTCCGTATGAATCAGAAAGGCAAAATCAACAGGGGTGGCTTTTTTAGGCAGGGTTTTAATCTCCCCGGCAGGGGTGAAAACATAAATTTCATCAGGGTAAAGATCAATCCTGACATTTTCCAGGAATTCATCCGGGTCTTTATAATGCTCCTGGTTCTCCACAAGCTTTCTGATCCAGGCGAATAACAGGCCTGTGTCCTCGTCAATCTTTGTTCCTTCTTTATAGCTCCAATGGGCGGCTATGCCGGACTCGGCAATCCTGTTCATTTCCCAGGTTCTGATCTGAATCTCCACCCGCTCTCCTTTTGGCCCCACTACCGTGGTGTGAATGGACTGGTACATATTGGGCTTGGGATTGCCGATATAATCCTTGATTTTATAATAAATGGGTTTCCACATGGAATGGATGGCGCCCATGGCGGCATAACACTGGGGAATCGTATCGACGATGATCCTGAAGGCAATAATGTCGTAGATCTCATTGAATTCAAGGTTCTGGGACAGCATTTTTTGATAAATGCTGTAATGCTGCTTGTAACGGCCCTTGATTTCACATTCAAGTTCCATTTCGTGCATTTTTTCCTTGAGCTTTTCCTTGACTTCCCGGATATAGTCTTCCTTTTCGTCTTTGGCCCGGTTCACCAGAGCGTCAATTCTTTCGTATTCATCTCTCAAGGTATAATAAAATGCAATTTCCTCAAGCTCGTATTTCATCCAGAAGATGCCGAGACGCGCAGCAATGGGAGCATATATATCCAGGGTTTCCTGGGCAATGGCGGCCTGTTTTTCCGGGCTGTTGTGATATTTCAGGGTCCGCATATTGTGGACCCGGTCGGCAAGCTTGATCAGCACCACCCGGATATCATCGGCCATGGCAAGAATCATTTTGCGAAGGCTTTCCGCCTGCCGGGCGGCTTTGGTTCCAAATGGGAGTACAGATAATTTGGTCACGCCGGAGACAATGCGGGCCACCCCAGGGCCGAACATTTCCTCAATGTCTTCTTTTGTGGTCGGTGTATCCTCAATCACATCATGCAAAAGCGCTGCTGCAATACTTTCGACATCCATTTTCATGTCTGCCAGGATATCGGCCACTTCCAAAGGGTGAGACAGATAGGGTTCTCCCGAAAGCCTTACCTGGCCTTCATGAACCCTTGCAGAATAAATATAGGCCCGGTCTATAATATCGGAATCTCCGCCGGGGTTATACTCGGAAATTTTATCCAGTATGTCGGTGATTCTGATCATAGGCTGCTATTAATATGCTTTTGCAAAAAGTACCCGTCTTGAGCTGGCAGCACCGCAGTAAATACATTTTCCTTCTTGTGTGGGGCTGTCAAAAGGGATACAGCGGATAGTGACGGACAGATCTTTCTTTATCGTTTCCTCACATTTGTCCGATCCGCACCAGTGGGCCATGACAAAAGCCCCGTTATTAAAACCAGAAGCTTTTTGATATAAATCATAAAATTTCTTTTTATCATCCATCTCAAAAGTGTTTTCTTTTCTGTAAAGGCCGGCCCTGTTGAAAAGGGTTTCCTGGATATTGTCCAGAATAGCCGGGATCTCACTGATAAAGTCTTCCCGGTTCATGGATTCTTTTTTTGAGGAGGGCTGATCTCTTCTGGCCATGAAAACGCAATTTTTTTCAATATCCCGCGGTCCAAGTTCAATACGGACCGGAACCCCTTTTTTTACCCATTCCCAGCCCCTGGCCCCGCCGATATCCCGGCTATCCAACTCAACCCTTATCTTTTGACCATGATAGAGTTTTGCTTCCAAAGCATCCTTGAGGCCTGAGGCACTTTCCAGAATGGCCCTCCGGTCCTCGTCTTTTTTAAAAATCGGCAGAATCACCACATGGGCCGGCGCCACCCGCGGCGGGAGCACAAGGCCGTCATCATCGGAATGCACCATGATCATACCGCCGATCATCCGGGTGGAGGACCCCCAGGAGGTGGTCCATGCATGGGCTTCCTGGCCTTCCTCATTCTGAAATTTGATGCCTGAACTTTTGGCAAAATTCTGACCCAGAAAATGCGACGTTCCTGCCTGAAGAGCTCTTTTATCCTGCATCATGGCTTCAATACAGGTGGTATCATCCGCCCCCGGAAACCGTTCCGCCGGGGTTTTTCTACCCCGGATCACGGGCATGGCCAGGTATTCTTCCACAAATTTGGTATATACATCCAGCATGAGCAGGGTTCTTTCCTTTGCTTCCTGCTCGGTTGCATGGGCGGTATGACCTTCCTGCCATAAAAATTCACTGGTCCTTAAAAACATCCTTGTCCGCATTTCCCACCGGACCACATTGGCCCACTGGTTGATTAGAATGGGAAGATCCCTGTAACTGTTGGTCCATCTGGCCATGGACTCGCCGATAATGGTTTCTGATGTGGGGCGGACAATCAAGGGTTCAGCCAGTTCTCCTGCCGGTTTCAAGCCTCCCTTGCCGTCCGGCTCCAGCCTGTGATGGGTCACAACCGCGCATTCCTTGGCAAAGCCTTCCACATGCTGGGCTTCTTTTTCCATATAACTTAAAGGAATAAACAAAGGAAAATAGGCGTTTTTAACTCCTGTTTCTTTAAACAAGGCATCCATGAGATGCATCATGTTTTCCCAGATGGCATAGCCCCAGGGTTTGATGACCATGCACCCCCTGACCGGTGAATTTTCAGCCATGTCGGCGGCTTTCACCACTTCCTGATACCAGTTGGGATAGTCTTGCTCCCGTGTCGGCGTGATTGCTGTTTTTTCAGTCTTTGCCATTATTTATCCTCCGAATTCTTCGTCATTTTATCAATTTCGTCCAGCAACCGGTCCACAAGGTCATCCTGGTCTATTTTCCGGATCACTTTTCCTTTTTTAAAGAGAATCCCTTTGCCGTCACCGCCCGCAATCCCTATATCCGCTTCTTTTGCTTCTCCGGGGCCGTTCACCACACACCCCATGATAGCAACTTTAATCTTAGAAGACCTCTCAAGTAAAGCATTTTCTACTTGTCCGGCAATTTTAAAAAGATCAATATTGCACCGCCCGCAGGTGGGGCAGGAAATCAGTTCCGGCCCACGGCTTCTGATCCCCAATGCTCTTAATATCTCATACCCGGTCCTTACTTCTTCCACCGGGTCTCTGGTTAATGAAACCCTGATGGTGTCACCAATGCCTTCAGCCAGGAGCATGCCGATGCCGATGGCCGATTTGGTGATACCGGCAAAAAGCCCTCCTGCTTCGGTCACACCCACATGAAAAGGAACATCGGTCTTGGGTGAAAGAAGCCGATAGGCTTGAACCGTTCGTGAAACATCTGAAGCCTTGAGGGATACCTTGATATCACGAAAACCCAAGTCTTCGAGAATCCGGATATTGCGCAAGGCGCTTTCCACCATGGCTTCGGCCGTTGTCCCGAGACGCTGCTCAATCTCTTTTTCAAGGGAGCCTGCATTGACCCCTACTCGAATCGGGATATGATGCTCCTTTGCACAATCCACGACTGCCTTGATTTTTTTTTTTGCCCCGATGTTGCCCGGATTGATCCTTAGTGCATCCGCACCCGCCTTTGCGGATGCAAGGGCAAGCCGGTAATCAAAATGAATATCGGCAATCAGGGGAATGGAAATCTCCTGTTTGATTTTTTCAATGGCAAGAGCTGCCTCCATGTCCGGAATCGCCACACGGATGATTTCACACCCGGCCTTTTCAAGACCCTTGATCTGCCTGACTGTGCCGGCAATATCCTGGGTCTTTGTATTGGTCATGGATTGAACGGATATAGGGGCGGTTGAGCCAATCTTTACATTTCCAATGCTGATCTCCCGGGTTTTTCGTCTTTCCTGAACAATGGACATTTTTTCTTACCTTTAAAATATAAAACAAAAAAATCACTTATCCGGGTTGCCACCCTGGAACTCTATGCTTTCTGGTTTTCAGAATATCAAAGCTCTTTCTTTAATTCAAGGCAACAGTTTTTCGAGTTTTGGTTTCGGTTTTTCTATTGGGTTATGGAAGGGATGTCTTGAAAATATCTGGAAAGAACAGACAAAGACCGGTTCAGGTTTTCAAGATCAAAAACTTCAAGGCTCACGACCCCGGTGAAGGGCTCAAGAAGTTTTATAATATTTTCAATCTGATCTTCAGATAAGACATCAAGGCCTTTATGATCTTTTTTTATTCCTTTTGACCCATCAACACCGTGCAGATGGATCATGGGAACCCGGGATGGGTAATCATTAAAGGTTTGAAAAAAATCATATCCGTAACGGATCTGATGCCCGGCATCCAGACAGACCGACAGATGAAATTCTTTGATCAGAGATTCAATAAATGAAAAAGGATAATTGAGGGTTTCAACGGAAATGATTCCGGGATCGGGGATATCGGACAAAAAAATTTTCAGCCCCTCACGGGTGGTATTAATCCAGTCCTTGATTTGTTTTTGATCCCCCATATTCTGCCTCAAGCTCTCCGGCATCTCCAGGTGGAGGGTATGGGTAGACGAGTTCAAGGGAGAAAACCGCTCCACAACCCTTAAAAGGGTATCTGCTGCTGTCTGCCTTTTTTCGGGAGATTCTCCGGACAGGCTTACATCCGTAGGCAGATGGATATTATAGGCCAGATTCAGATCCCGTGATAAGGAGAAAAGCGTTTTTACATCCTCTTTTGAAGGAAGGACATCCAAAGGATCGCTTTCAAAGACAAGGAGTTCTATTTCGTCGAAAAAAGGCCCAAACTTCATGACATTGGGGATGATATGGTCAGGAATGATAAAGGAAGTTGTCCCAAGCCTGAATCGTCTTGGTGATACCATGAAACCCTTTAATCCTGTGCCGGACACTGTTTCTAATCCAGAGCCTGACGGATGGTTTTTTCAAGTACCGTGATTTCAAAAGGTTTTTTCAAATAGTTTTTTGCTGATTTGATAATAGCGTCATCAAAATGATGCTCATCATGTCCTGAAGAAATGATCACTTTGACATCCGGGTCAATGGCAAGCATTTGTCTTAATAATTCCCTGCCCGGCATTTTGGGCATGATCATATCCAGCAATACTATACTTACGGCGTTGAGATTTTCTCTGAAAAGAGAGAGTCCTTCCTCACCATCACCCGCCAGGATGATCCGGTATCCGAAATCCTCCAAGGCCCTTTTCAAGGACTCCCGGACAGAGACATCATCGTCCACAACCAAGATAGTTTCACTCCCCCCCTGGATAACGGCGGCAGGTTCTTCCAAACCGCAGGCGTCCTGTGCCTTTGGCAGAAAAATATGAAAAATGGTTCCCTTTCCGGGTGTTGAATCGACATGAATATGGCCTTCATGCCTTTTGGTGATGATATCCTTTACCATGGCAAGGCCAAGTCCCTGACCATTGTTTTCCGGGCCTGTCTTGGTCGTAAACAAAGGATCAAATGCTTTTTCAAGAATTTTTTGAGACATGCCGATTCCTGAATCTTCAAACAGGAATTCATAATAGTCTCTTTCAAGCAGGCATTCCGGTTCCGGTCCTCTTCTCATATCTGCCAGCTTTACGCTCAACCGGATATAATCCCCATTTTGAATTCCTTTTTCCTCAATGGCGTGAACCGCATTGGCGGCCAGATTCATAAAAACCTGGTGGATTTCATTGACATCGGCGCAGACAAAGATCCGTCCCTTTTCAATATTTAAATTTTTTTGGATCAATTTATCTGTTGTTTTTTCAAGCAAAAGAAACACTTCCTCTGCAACACCATATATATCAATATTCTCTTTTGGCGATGCCGCCCTGCTGGAAAGATTTTGGAATTGTTTTACGGTTGCGGCCCCTCTTTTAACCGAATTCACAATATTCTGGATATAGGTTTTCTGTGAGGGTGAAAAATTATCATTGGCCAGGCTTAAAATATTCAAATAAGCCATGATCCCGGAAAGAATATTATTAAAATCATGGGCCACACCCTGGGCCAGGGTTCCCAAAGAATCCATCCGCTGCCGCTGTCTGAGTTGTTTTTCAACCAGGGAGAACTGAACTTCAAGTGATTTGAGCTCTTTTTCCAGAAGGCTGATTTTATTTTCCAGTTCTTCGTAAGTCGGTTTTGCCATTGTTTTTCTTTCTGTAACCCAAAATTTTTATCAAGATTACCCTAAAAAACAAAAAGAATAAAGCAGGAAATAAAAAGGGCCAACCATGAGCTGATCATCATCAATCTGCAAGCCTGCCGGATCTTTTCTTTTCCAGGATCTTTGAATTCACTGCCGATAAAGGGTTTTTCAACAAGAATGCCGTGATACACATTGGGGCCTCCCAGCCTGACTTGAAGTGCTCCTGCAAATGCAGCTTCAGGAAATCCTGAATTGGGGCTTTTGTGAAGCGATCCTTGAGAAAACCCTGTCTTAAAGGCCAGGACACAGGTTTTAAATGACAGAAGAAAAGCGCCAAGGCTGATCAAAAGTACTGAAACCCTTGCCGGGATAAAATTGGCCACATCATCTATTCTTGCAGAAGCCCTGCCAAAAAGGATATAAGACTCATTCCGGTATCCCACCATGGAATCCAGGGTGTTGATCATTTTATACGCCAGGGCAAAGGGAACGCCGCCGATCACAGCAAAAAACAAAGGGGATAAAAACCCATCCACAAAATTTTCAGCCACCGTTTCCACGGCAGCTCGTGTGATGCCATTCTCATCGAGGGTCTTTGTCTGTCTTCCCACAATCATGGATATGGCCTGTCTTGCACTTTCAATATCATTGGCCTCAAGGGCATGAAAGACTTTTAAGGCAGCCCTCTCAAGGCTTTTTGAAGAAAAACAGAAAAACAAGAGGATTATCTGGACAATATATCCAAAAACAGGGTGGATCAGTATGGAAAATTTGATGAAACAAAACGCCAGGGCCCATGTGGAAAAAATCAGAAAACCGGCAAAGAAAAAACCCGATGCCAGAAGGTTTTTAAACCATTTCCTGAACCGGTTTTCAAAAAAAATAATGGCCTTTCCCATATAAATAACCGGGTGGGGCAATATTTTGGGATCTCCAAGGATAAAATCCATGATAAATGCACAGAGAAGCACATGCCATTGAAGCTCAATCATTTCCCATGACCTGCCGGATCAGTTTTGAAAGATGATCATTGGTTTCTCTTTTTTTTAAAGAAAATCTTACATATTGACCCGACAAACCAAAAAAATTGGAACAATCCCGAATGAGTATCCTGTGCTGACCGATTTTTTTACAGAATTCCCCTGAAGTCATTCCTTTTTTCAGGCGCGCTAAAATAAAACAGGTAGAAGAATTGAAAAGCTCCAAGCCTTTTAATCCCTCCAAACTGTTCATAAATCTTTGTCTTTCAGTTTTGACATAGTGTCTTGTTTTTCTGACAAAGGGTTCAACGGCTTCCGGGTGATTAAAAATATGTTCAATCACGGCCTGGGCAAGGGCATTTACGCTCCAGGGCTGATAATAGGCCATGATCTTTTCAATAAGTTTTGGGTCGGCGGTTAAAAACCCGGTGCGAAGCCCGGGAATTCTGTAGATTTTTGACATGGAAGACAGAACAATCAGATTCTTGTATTCTGTTTTTGACACAAGAGAGATTTCTTCGGCATTTTCCGCAAAGGGAAGATAGGATTCATCAATGATGAACAGGGTATTTGCATGTTTTTTCAACAGATATTCCATCTTGTTCCTTAACATCAGAACGCCTGTGGGGTTGTCGGGGTTGCAGATAAATACCGTATCCGCCTTTTGCGCCATCCGGGATATTTCATCCACATCCGGTATAAAAGAGTTTTCCGGCTTTGCAAGATAATGTTCAAAATCGATATGGTACATTTTGCAGGCATCCTGGTAATCCGAATAGGTCGGACCCGCAATCAAGACCTTTTTTGAGCAAAGGGCAAGGGGAAGGGTATAGATAAACCATGTGGTGCCGTTGCCGGCAATCACCCGGTTTTCATTGATGCCATGAAACCGTGCAAATCCTTTTCTCATGGAAGCGGCATCCGGTTCGGGCAGGGACCTTATTTTCATGACATTTTCACAGATAAAGGTTTCGATTGACTCGGGCGGACCCATGGGGTTCAGATTGCTGCTCATGTCAATGATTTCTTCAATGGTGCAGCCCAGCGTGTCGGCAAGTTTTTTTTTATTTCCGCCGTGACCGGTAATCATGGATATCTTCCTTTATGCGATCAATGCCCCGGCGGCCAGAAACAACACGGCTTCCATGATCTCATTCATGGCGCCCAGCATATCGCCTGTAATACAATTCAGTTTCTTTTTATAAAACCATAGTATCAAAAACAGGATTACAGCAAAAACAATATTCAAAATGAGGCCCTTATAGCCTAAAAAGAAAGAGATGACCACAGGAATCAACACGAAAACAAAATCTTTGAGGCCAATGGGTTTTTCAAACAGATCAAGCCCGGTTCCGGTTCCTTTTCTGCCATATTCCAGAAACCTGATGCCGAAAATCATGGATGATCTTGAATAAGAAGGAATGATCAAAAAAAGAAGAAAGGCCTGAGATGATGATATGCCTGTTTTTACTGAAAATAGTCCGGCCGCCTTTACAGCAAGGACTGAAACCACAGCCACAAGTCCCATCATTCCGGTCCGGCTGTCCTTCATGATTTCCAGCATCCGCTCTTTTTGTCTATGGCTGAACATCCCGTCTGCCGTGTCGCCAAGACCATCCAGATGGAATGCGCCGGTGATGGCGATCAGAAAAAGAACATCCAGAACCGAGACCACCGGTATGGGCCATAGAGTTGAAATAAGGCCATCAAACAAGAAAAGCAGCCCGCCCACCAGCAGGCCCACCAGGGGGAAAAACCGGATCATGCCGAGGGGCGAATACGCCACACCCTTTCCTGCCGGGAGAATGGTGATAAAAAGAATGGCGGATCTGAAATCCGTGAAAAATTTTTTCATGAATCTTCTTTTTTCGTCTGAAAAAAAATGCCCCTTTCTCCGGCTTTGCCGACTATTTTGTTTTCCTTAACCAGGGCGTTGATACAGGTGTCGATCAATTCTTCTTTTACACCCAGGATCTTTAAAAGATCTTCTTTTGTGCAGGGCCGCCGGTGAATGGTTTCAATAATGGCATCCCGGATATCTTTTCTTTTTGTCCCGGCTTTGATATCTTTGCCAACCCTTGCAATGATCTCGGTGTTGGGAAAATCAAAAAATGCTGCTATTCTTTCAAGATCCGATATTGATGCAGGCTTTATATCGGCCAGGGTTCCGGGCCTGTCCAGAGTATTGATCTGGAGCCCGTCCGGATTAATCCGGCGGATGGCCTCTTTAAGCTCCAGAAGATCGGATTCCCCATCGTTTATTCCCGGAAGAATAAGGACTTCCAGCCAGATTTTGCCCTTGAATGCCTTTGCAAAAGCTTCTATCCCTTTTGCGATTTCTTTTGCATCAACATTTTTGTGTGGCCGGTTGATTTTTGAGAAAGCCTTTTTTGATACCGCATCAAGGGAAGGAAGAACAAGGTCGGCCTTTAAAAGGGCCTGCCATACGGAAGGGTTCAGAATCAGGGTTGAATTGGTCAGTACGGCTATTTTGATATGGGGTCTTTTGGATCGGATATGGTCGATCACCTGCCCGAGGCACAAGTTCAATGTGGGCTCGCCTGACCCTGAAAAAGTGATATAATCCGGATCAGGATGATGTGTGAGATAATGATCAAGTTCTTTTATCACGTCCTTAAAAGGGACATATTCTTTTTGTTCAAGGGTAAGATCCGTGGTTTTTCCGCACTCACAATAAATGCAGTCCATGCTGCAGGTTTTGTGAGGAACAAGATCAATCCCAAGAGATATGCCAAGCCGACGGGAAGGAACCGGTCCGAAAATATAACGGTATTTCATTTTGATTTTTGTCCCGGTTTTATCTCCACATCAATCCCGGCAATGGTCATGATAACCCTGTCTGAAAGCTTTGCCATGCGCTGATGGATCATTCCGGCAAGATCCCGGAATTCCCGCGCCAGTCTGTTTTCAGGAACAATCCCTAACCCGACCTCGCTGGATACTATAAAAACAGGGCAAAGGCATCTCAGAAGCGATTTTTCAAGTTCTTCAAGAAGGGCCGTAACCGCCTGGGCATTATATGATTGGGTTAAAAGATTGGAGAGCCAGAGTGTCAGGCAATCAATCAGGATCACATTGGCTTTGCCTGAATATTCATTTATTTTTTCATGGATCAGGACAGGCTCTTCAATGGTATGCCAGTCTTTTCCTCTTTCGGCTTGGTGTTTTTCAACCCTCTTTTCCATTTCCGGGTCCAGCGGTACCGAAGTCGCAATAAAATATTTATGGTCTTTGGCGATCCTGTCGGCCTGATCCAAAGCAAACGAGCTTTTCCCGCTTCTGCATCCGCCGATCACAAATGTAATTTTTTTATTCAACATCTTAAAACCATTTGCCGTTGTAATGATTCGGGCTATACATATATTCTCAACTTATCTTATTTTTCAAGGGAATGGCAACTTAAAAATCAACTCTTGAATTCTGCTTTACTTTCGTTTTTTATTGATGTACGAGTTTTAAGCAATAAATTCGATTTGCTTTTATTTGGTTTATTTTTTCATGGCAACTGTGGTAGTGTCAAAATTTTTATGAAAAAAGGGGGCCTGTGATGAAATGTTCAGGAGA
>CAZWMY010000036.1:0-32877 GCA_964635025.1 uncultured Desulfobacula sp.
TCGGCATTGAAATTATGGACAGCCATGTTACCTTCCGTGATGCCGAAGACTTATGGGGGTTGGATATTGAAACGGTTCACCAACGTCTCGGGCCTCGTCATGGTTCTCTTGCCCTGATCGGGCCTGCGGCTGAAAACGGGGTGAAATACGCCTCCATCACCGTTGACCGCCATTTCATCGCCGGGCGCAGCGGGCTCGGTCTTTGTCTTGCCCGAAAAAACATCAAATACCTGTTGGTGGATGGTACGGGCCGCTGTAAAATCAAACACCCTGAAAAATTAAAACAGGCAAGGGAGGATATTTTACGATTGACCGCAGCCTCCCCTGCCCTTATGGGAAAGTTCGGGTTCACCTGTCTTGGCACAGGAGCCGTTTTCGATCTCATGGACAACCGAAGAATGATGCCCACGGACAATTTTCGCCGGACAAAATTTGAATATGCACCCAAATTAAATGCAGCGGGTTATGAAAAAAAATATGCCCCTAAAAAACATGGGTGCTTGGGCTGCCATATCCTTTGCAAAAAAATAGGTCAAAAAGACGGAAAGCCTTTCACCCTGCCGGAGTTTGAAACCATGTCCCATTTTACTGCCTTGATCGGGTGCATGGACACGGACCTTGTCGTCACGGCCAATGGAATTTGCAACCATTACGGCATGGACACGATCTCAGCAGCGTCAACCCTGGCCTGCAGAAGGGAAATCTTAGGGGTTGATTATACGCAAGAAAAAGTATTATCCCTGCTCACGGATATCGCCCTGCAAAAGGATGAAGGTGTGGATCTTGGCCTGGGCGCAGCTAACTATGCCCGTAAAATGGGCAGACCGGAAGCTGCCATGGCGGTCAAAGGCATGGAGCTTCCGGCCTATGATCCGCGGGGAGCCTATGGCATGGCCCTTGGGTATGCCCTGTCCACCCGCGGCGGATGCCATTTGAGGGCTTATCCCATCAGCCATGAAATCTTTCGAAAGCCGGTGGCCACGGACCGGTTCAGTTTCAGCGGCAAGGCGCGGATCATAAAAATCTCGGAAGATTTAAATGCCGTCATTGACTCTCTTACAGCCTGCAAATTCATATTTTTTGCCGCCGGGCTTGAAGAATATGCCCAAGCCTTTGAAGCCGTCACCGGCATTGAAACTTCTGCCCAGGATCTCTTAAAAAAAGGGGAAAGCATCTATTATAATGAACGGATCATCAATGCATTGAACGGATTTGACATCAAGGACGATGATCTTCCGGGAAGATTCTTTACCGAACCCGGGTCAAGCGGGAACAATATCCTCATCCCCCCTATCAACAGAAAAGCATTCCTTGATGCCAGGAGTAAATATTATGATATCCGGGGTCTTGACGCCAAGGGCATTCCAATGGAAGAAAGAGCAAAAGCACTGGGACTCGAATGGAAAAAACCTTAGATAAGTTTGCAAACAAACTCATCCAGGCCAAACTCGGCGCCCGGTCCGGCCCTTGCCGGCCCCTCATGGGCGGTCTGGATGACAGAATCATCTGGAACCGCAAGGCAGATGAAACCAAAATCCTTGAAAAGGTGTTTGATGGGCTTCATATCAATTCGCTTGCCTTTTTAAGACCCATTGAACCCTATGCAAGCCTTATTGCCTTTCATGCAGAAAAGGCCCTTGAATCAGACGGGGCAATAACTCCCAAAGACTGCGAAACCAGAACTTTTCTGCATGATTTGCCGGTCATTGATGAATTCAGCCCTGAAAAGATCATCCGGATATTAAAAAAGAAAAAAAGTGTGATTGTGGCCCCTAAAACCACCTCTTCTAAAAAAAACAGTGCCACTGACAACGGCCCTGCCGTGATTGCCCATGGTTCGGTGAGCCCGGAACAGGGGTTTATCACCATCAGCTCCGTATGCTTTGCCTCATTTATCAAATTTTTCGTTGATTACCTGGAAGCCCTTCAACAAGGGCTTGCGACAGACAAAGACCATGCGCTTTTTGATGCCGTCACACCCCATCTTAAGCCTGTACGAAAAAAAATGCCGGTCCTCATGAAAGGGCCATTTCAAACTGAAGAAGAGGTTTATTCCGCCGTGATTGAGGCTGGGGCTAAAATTGTTGAATACGGGCTTGTGGACTCATTTTTCGGCAACATTTCCTGTTTATGGAACAACACCCTTTATATCAGCCAGACCGGAAGTTCTTTGGATGAACTTGCCGGGTGCATCGATCCTGTGCCCCTGGACGGGTCCACCAGTGCCGGGATTACCGCTTCCAGCGAATTGTCGGCCCACCTGGAAACCATCCGGCGGACAGGATGTGAAGCCATTCTCCATGGGCATCCCAAATTTTCCGTGATTTTATCCATGGATTGCGACCCGGTTGAAAAAAAAGGGTGCGACTTCTCAGATCAATGCCACATCAAATGTCCCAAAAAAAGATTTGCAGGCTTCATTCCCATTGTTCCGGGTGAAGTCGGCACAGGGCCTTTCGGACTTTGCAATACCCTGCCTTCGGCCCTTGAAACCAACAGCAGCGCCATTGTATACGGCCACGGGCTGTTTACCATCGGAAAAAGCGATTTTTCAGAAGCCTTTTCAAACCTTTTATCGGTTGAGCATACCTGCCGACACCTCTATTTCGAAAAAATCAAACAGCTTAGAAAAAATCTTTAGTACATGGCTTCGATGAGATCCGCATAGGCTTCATGGACTTTTTTCCGCTTGATTTTCATGGTGGGTGTAACTTCGCCGTCTTCTTCATACAGGCGTTTTGGGATGAGGGTGAATTTTCTGATATTTTCAACCCTTGAAAGGGTTTCGTTGACTTTTTTAACTTCTCCGTCAATCAGGGAAATAACCTCGGCATCCCGAGTCAGATCCTTATAGGTTGAAAACTGAATTTTATGGTCCTGGGCAAATTTCACAACATTGTCTTCATCAATCATGATGAGGCAGGTCAGGTATTTACGTTTGTCCCCGATGACGACGGCATCATTGATATAAACACTGGCTTTCAATTTGTTTTCAATATACTGGGGTGTGATATTTTTCCCGCCTGCCGTAACAATGATGTCTTTTTTCCGGTCCGTGATCTTTAAAAACCCATCCGCATCCATCTCGCCCACGTCCCCTGTGCAGAGCCACCCATCCGGCATGGTAGCGGCGGTGGCATCATCGCTCTTATAATACCCCTTGAACACACCCGGAGACTGGATCAGGATTTCGCCGTCTCCGGCAATTTTGATCCTGACGCCGTCAAGGGCCTTTCCCACGGTTCCGGGTCTTGCCCCGTTTTCCGGCGAAAGCGTGGTTACGCCTGTGCCTTCGGTCTGGCCATAGCCTTCAATGAGATTCATGCCGATGGACTGGAAAAAATGCAGCACTTCTTTGGATATGGGCGCAGCCCCGGAAATGGCCACCCGGATATTGTCAAACCCGAGTCTTTCTTTCAGTTTTCTGAAGACAAGAAACCAGGCCAGAAAATAAGCGCTCTTTTGGAAAAGCCCCACAGGCTTATTTGCCATGATCAGATCATACCGCTTTTTCCCGGCTTTCAAAGCAAGACCAAAGGCGATACGCTTAAACCATGTGGCATCCGACATTTTGATCATGATGCTGGAATAATATTTTTCCCAGATTCTCGGAACCGCATACCCGATGGTGGGAGACACTTCCTTCATGTTTTGCATGACAGTATCGGGTTTTTCCACAAAATTCACTATATAGCCAAATTTAATATGGATAAAGACCGTAAACAGCCGCTCAAATATATGGCAAAGCGGCAGAAAGGAAAGAACATTGTCCTCGTCTTTAATCTTCACGGTTCCTTCAACTGCCTCAGCCATCCAGGTGACATTTTTGTGGGTGAGCATGGCCCCCTTGGGCGGCCCTGTGGTTCCGGAGGTATAAATCAGCACGGCAAGGTCATCTGGAGTCACCTTTTGTTTTCTCTCATCAAAAACAAATGGATGGGTGATCTCTGCGGCTATTCCTTTTTCAAGCAGTTCATCAAAGGTCATTACCATGGGGTCTTTAAAAGACCTAAGCCCCTTGGCATCAAAAACAATGACTTTTTTAAGCAAAGGGGCATTGTCTTTGAACATCAACCATTTATCAAGCTGTTCTTCATTTTCCACAAACAAAAACCGCGCATCGCAGTGATTGACCACATATTCCACCTGGGGCCAGGCATTGGTGGCATAAACCCCGACAGACACACCTCCCACGCATTGAATCCCAAGATCGGCCACCACCCATTCAACGCAGTTATCTCCGATAATGCAGGCAGCCTCGCCTTTTTCAAATCCCAGGGATAAAAGGGCGCTGCCCACTTTTTTGGCCCTGTCATGGTATTCGGCCCAGGTGATATCATGCCAGATGCCCAGGGCTTTTGTGCGCAGCGCCACCTTTGAATAATTCTCAGCCACGGTCCGCTCAAACACCTCGGGAACGGTTTCATATGCCGTATGGTTTTCTATCGCCATGCTTTCTTTCTCTTCCATCTCTGATAGCCTTTGGCTGATGTTTCAGACTTGATGCCAAGGTAAAATTCTTTTACATCCTTATCTTCCCTTAAATCCTCTGATTTTCCCTTCATGACGAACCGGCCGTTTTCGAGAATCAGCCCTGTGGAAGATATGGAAAGAGCCATGTTGGCGTTTTGTTCCACCAGAAGAATGGTGGTTCCGGTTTTATTGATCTTTTTGATGATGGAAAAAATCTCCTTCACCAGGATGGGCGAAAGCCCAAGAGACGGTTCATCCAGGATCAGAAGACGCGGTTTGAGCATCAGGGCCCTGCCAATGGCCAGCATCTGCTGCTCCCCTCCGGAAAGTGTGCCGGCCCACTGGTTTATCCTTGTCTTAAGAACCGGGAAATACTGAAATACGTTTTCAATATCCTCTTTTATTTTTGACCGGTCTTTTCTTGTATAAGCCCCCATCATAAGGTGTTCATGGACAGTCAGTTCCTTAAAAATTTCACGGCCTTCCGGCACATAGGCAATGCCCCTTCTCACAATCTCATCTGTATCCTTGTGCTGGATGGGAATTTTGTCAAACTCAATAACCCCCTTGTCCGGCTGGTCCTCAATGAGTCCCATGATGGTCTTTAAAATCGTTGATTTGCCTGCGCCGTTATTGCCCAGGATGGCAGTGATGGAGCCCTCTTCAACGCTGAAGGAAGCCCCCCGGATGGCGTAGACCAGGTCGTAGTAAGTCTCGATATTTTTTACGTCAAGCAGGCCCGGCATGTTTAGTCTCCCTCCCCGATATAGGCCTTGAGCACCTGTTCATTGGTCTGGACCTCTTGGGGTGTACCGATGATGATGGGTTTTCCGAAATTGACAGCCATGACCCGGTCTGAGATATCCATGACCATTTTCATGTCATGCTCAATGAGGAGGATGGAAATCTTGAGCTCATCCTGGATATCCTTGATCCAGAAAATCATGTCCTGTTTTTCTTCGGAATTCATTCCGGCACAGGGTTCGTCCAAAAGAAGCAGTTCCGGTTCCAGGGCCAGGGCACGGCCAAGCTCGATGAGTTTCTGGGTTCCATAGGGAAGCGCGCCCACAAATGTATCTCGCACATTTTCAAGCTCAAGAAATTCAATGATATGCTCCACCTTTTCACGGTGAAAGATTTCCTCTTTCCCGGCAAAGGACGATTTCCCCCACATGAACATTCCCCGGAACAGCCCCGCTTTCATATGGATATGGCGGCCCAGCATGATATTTTCCATGGTGTTCATGCGGGAAAACAGCTCGATATTCTGGAAGGTCCTGGCAATGCCCATCCTGGCGACGGCATCGGGTTTTTTGTGTTTTATGGAGCTGCCTTTGAAAACCATATCCCCTTTGCCTGGCTGATAAAGCCCGGAAATGCAGTTGAACAGGGTGGTCTTTCCCGCACCATTGGGACCGATGACGGAAAAGATCTCACCCTTGTTCATGGTAAAACCGATATCTTCCAGGGCCTTGATGCCGCCAAAAGAAATGGACAGATCCTCCACCCGGAAAAAATCCTGATCCATACTATTTAATATCCATCCATTCTGTCAGTTTTTTTGCTTTTCCCTCGGCAAGGCACTGGATAATAAATGTCTGGGAAGCACCCTGACGCGAATACATATCATTTTTGTCAAAGGGTTTGAAATTGACCTCTGCGCCAAGCCCCTTGAACCCTTTTATCTTTTCCATTTCAGCAATGAATTTTTCCCTTGTCAGATCCGGACCGACTTTTTTTAATGCTTCGATCATGGGTTCGACAAACAATATCCCGGCATAATAAAAAATTCCCCAGCGTTCTTCCTTGGCTGCATATTTATCAAACACCTCTTTTTTATATTTTACAATCGCCGGATAATCAGAATCGGGCAGTTCACCGAAAGTTGCACAGATCACCCCTTCCCAGGCGCCTTTGGTAATGGACATCATCAACGGAAAATCCGAACAGGTGCTGGTGCTCATGAACTGGGGTTCAAATTTCATAGCTTTGGCAGTACCCACAATTTTTGCCGCATGGGTGACCGTTGTCCACAAAAGAACCATGTCTGGATCGGCTTGTTTAAGCTTCATCACATGGGGGTTCAGATCGGAATCCCCGGCTTCAAGAGAAACCTCTGCCACAGTTGCAAGACCACGAGCTTTCAATTCTTCCTGGGCGCCGCGAAGCCCGTTTTTCCCGTATTCATCATTTAAATAAGCCACAGCTACTTTTTTCTTGCCCATTTTCTCAACCGCATATTTAACAAGGGCTTTTGCTTCACCGTCATAGAGCGGATATACGGCAAAGAGATTTCTCTGGGGTGGACTGACCCAGTTAAGCGACCCGGCTGCAGGCCCGACCCAGGGGATGTTATTCTGGGCCAGGTAATCTTTTACTGCCATGCCCGTTGATGTCCCCACACCGCAAGCCCAGGCAAAGATCCCAGTTCCTTCCTGGAGCTCTTTTACACCGGCCATGGTTTTGGCCGGGTTATACCCGTCATCAAACATGTGATACACGATTTTTCGTCCGTGAATGCCGCCATTGTCATTGATCCACTGAAAATAAGCCCCGGTTCCCCTTGCAACGGAGCCCCAGGCTGCTGCCGGTCCTGTCTGCGGACCCCACTGCCCGATATGGATTTCCTTATCCGTGACCCCGACTTCAGCCGCAAAAAGGTTTGGAACAAGGCTCACTAAAAAAGCCAGAGAAACAACTACCAAAAGCATTAATCTTTTTTTCATCTTTCCCTCCTTTTATTATTTTTTTTTCTCACCTGCGCCTTCTTCCCCGGTTATACCTTTTTCACATAATGCCGGGCAAAAAGACCGCTGGGTTTGAAACACAATACTGCCACAATAATCACAAAGGCCACTACCGTCTTAAACTCAATGGAAACATATCCCCCGAAAAGATTTTCAATAATGCCCAGCATATAAGCTGCCACAACCGCTCCGGGCAATGAGGTCATCCCCCCCATGACGGCAGCGGCAAAGCCTTTGAGCATAGGATCCCACATCATATAGGGATGCATGATGGTGGGGGAAATCAGGAGCCCTGCCACAGCCCCCACAAGGGAAGAAATTCCCCAGGTCATCATCAGTATCCCATTGGTTCTGACCCCTGCAATCCGGGCCGCCACACTGTTCTGCTGAGTGGCTTTCATGGCAAGGCCGAGTTTTGAGAATCTGAAAAATAAAAACAGCACCACCATCAGAATTAAGGCTGAGACAAAAGTCAGCACATCCAGTTTCTTTAAAAAAAGATCCCCGATAAAGAGGCTCTCATAGGGATCAATGGGAAAGGGCATGGTTTTTTGTTCCGCCCCGAATTTCCAGGATACAAATCCCAGGATCACCATTTCAATACCAATGGTGATGACAATCATTCCGAGCACATTGGGTTCCTTTGCCCGCCTCAGAACGGCAAATTCCAGGAAACACCCCAGGATTGCCGCAAACACAAATGCAAGGCAAAAGGCCAAGTAAATATTGAAATTAAATGACGTCAAAAGCATCATGGCAAAAAAAGATGAGATCAGGGCCATCTCTCCCTGGGCAAAATTGGGCACTTCCGATGTTTTATAGATAATGACCATGGCAAGCCCCATGAGTGCATAGGTGCTTCCCACCGCTATTCCGCTGACAACCATCTGGAAAAAATCCGTCATTTAAGATCTCCCATATCAAAAAGGCCAGGTGCGCCAGTATTTTTTTGTCCTGATCCAGACCCCGTAAAGCCCCAGGGGTTCAAACAACATGATCAGGATCATGATGGTTCCGAATATGATAAATTGAATATTGGATACCCCGGTGATGGAAAACCAGCTCTTGGATAATTGATTCAGCCAGTCTCCGATATAGGGGATATTCAGAATATTTCTCAATTTTAAATCCAGCCAGCAGAGCAGCGCAGCCCCTGCAATGGATCCCATCATGGAGCCAAGCCCTCCCACCACCACCATGGCAAGAAACATAATGGACATCATGAGGGTAAACATCTCAGGCTCTATGAATTTTAATACAAAGGCATAGAGCCCTCCGCCGATCCCGGCATAAAATGCGCTCACGGCAAATGCAAGGGTTTTATAATACAGAAGGTTCACCCCCATGGTGCCGGCAGCTATGTCGGCATCCCGGATGGCAATAAAAGCCCGCCCTACCCTTGTCCGGATGAGATTCCGCATGAAAACCAGCAGAAAGATGGTCAGGGTGATGAGCAGGATATAAAATTCCTTGTCCGTGTCAATCACCCATGGGCCGATTGTGATTTTAGGTGCATGAAGCCCTTCCCTGCCGCCGAAAAATTTGATTCTGCCGATGACCTGGGTGATGGTGAGACCGAACCCCAATGTGGCAATGGCAAGATATGGCCCCTCAAGGCGAAGGGAAGGCAATCCCAGGAGAAATCCGAACCCTGCCGACACCAGGGCGGCACAGGGCAGGGCCAGAAGAAAGGGGAGGCCCGCCTTTGCCATAAGGATAATCGTGCCATAGGCGCCGATGGCAAAAAAACCGGCATGGCCCAGGGAAATCTGCCCCGTATACCCGACAAGGAGATTCAGACCTGTTGCGACAATAATATTGATGGCAATATAATTGGCCACATACACATAATAATTCTCTGCAAAAAGGGGGAAAATATAGAGCGCACAAATGAGAACAACAAACCAGAAGACAACCGCCGGAGAGGAAAAAAGCCTGACATCCTCATAATAATTCCTTTTCATGTCCATACAAAACAACCCCTTTTCTCAATGACCTGACAAGATGACCCCTGTTCCTTCTTATTTTTTGTACCGGCCTGTTGTCAAGTAAAAAGAAAGAAGGTTCAGATAATAAACGCTGTTCAAATTACGATCAGGTTTCAAATTCCATTTAGGGGCTTGAATATTCCGGCATTATCTAGTATTTTATGCGCCAAGCCAATGTAGCTCAGGTGGTAGAGCAGCTCACTCGTAATGAGCAGGCCAGCGGTTCGAGTCCGCTCATTGGCTCCAATCCATAAGTCTGAAAGATATGAATGATGCAGCAATAGAAAATTTTTTTGGATTTAACCGGAAAAAATACCTGATATGCCTGAAAAGCCATCTTATGAAGAACTTGAGAAACGAATTCAGGAACTAGAACAATCCGAATCCAAACTTAGACAAGCAGAAAAATCCCTGGAAAAAGAAAGAGAAACCCTTTCCATGATTCTTGAAGGCAATCCTCACGGAATTGCCATGATGGATGGAAACGGAAACTATCTTTATATCAATCCGTATTTCACAAACATTACAGGATACATACTGAGCGATATTCCCTCCAGGGACAAATGGTTTGAAAAAGCCTATCCGGATATGGATTATAGGAAAAAAGTGGCTGACTCATGGGAAATCGACCGGCTCAAACAAGGCATGGGGGAAAAACGGGAATTCAGGATCAGGTGTAAGAACGGGCTATCAAAAGACATAGAATTCAGATCCACCATTTTAAAAGATAAAATCATATCCGTGCTCACAGATGTCACGCAGCGCAGGAAAGCTGAGGATGCCTTAAGGAGAAGCGAACAGAGACTCTCGGTGCACCTGATGAACACCCCGGTCGGAGCAATTCTATGGGATCTTGAATTCAAAGCCGTCGAATGGAACCCTGCGGCAGAATCCATATTTGGCTATACCCGGGAAGAAGCCCTTGGCAGAAACGTTGCAGAACTGATTCTTCCTGAAGATGTAAAAAGCCATGTTGATGGCGTTTTTAACGATTTATTGTCCGGCAAAGGCGGAAAACGAAGTATCAATGCCAATACCACCAAAACAGGAAAACGTATTTTATGTGATTGGTATAATACAACCCTGGAAAATACTGACGGCCGGGTCATCGGAGTGGCATCACTGGTCAATGACATCACGGACAGGAAACATTTTGAAGACGTCAATAAGACCCTGTTTGCCATTTCAAATGCAGTGAATACCACACTGAATTTGAATGAGCTGTACAAACAGGTTCATCATTTATTGGGTGAAATCATCGATGTCACAAACTTTTTTATTGCCATTGCGGATGAGAAAAAACATACCCTGTATTTTCCATATTATGTGGACGATATGGATGATGATTTTGCCCCCATTACAAATTTTGATCCAAAGGATTCATTAACCGGCCTGGTTGTTTCAGAGCGCAAACCGATATTTTTGAGGAATGGCGAACTTAACGCATTGGCAGATAAGAAAGGAATCTGGGGCCCTGCACCCCTCATCTGGATGGGAGTCCCTTTGATGATTAAAGATGAAGTCATCGGGGTCATTGCAGTGCAAAGTTATACCAATCCGAATTTATATAACGAACAGGATTTGAAAGTATTGGCCTCTGTTTCCGATCAGGTTGCCATTGCCATCGACCGGAAACGGACTGAAGATGAACTGCGCAAGAGTGAGAAAAGGTTTCGGTATCTTTTTGACAATGCACCGGCAGGAATGTATGAGATTGATTTTACAAAGCCAAAATTTATTGAGGTAAATAGCGTGCTGTGCAAATATACAGGCTTTTCAGAAGAGGAACTCTTATCCATGAATCCTTTAAATCTTTTAGAGGAAAAAAGCAAAGAAAGGTTCCTGAAAGAATATGAAATGCTCCTCCGTAAAGAGGAAATGTCCGGCAATACGGAATATGATATTATTACCAAAGGCGGGGAGCAAATGTGTGTTGTTTTAAACAGTGATTATATCTATGAAAGTGAAAAATTGACCGGCGCCAGGGTTGTTGTCCACGACATTACAGAAAGAAAAAAAATGGAAGCCATGATCATTCAATCTGAAAAAATGATGTCCGTAGGCGGTCTTGCAGCAGGAATGGCCCATGAAATCAATAATCCCCTGGCAGGAATGATACAGAATGCCCAGGTGATTCACAACAGGCTCACAAAGGAAATCCCGGCCAACTGTCAGGTTGCACAAGAGCTGGGCATCTCAATTACCACCATTAAAAACTACATGGAAAAAAGAGGTGTTTTAAAACAGCTTGAGAGTATTAATACGGCCGGTAGCCGTGCAGCAAAAATAATAGAAAACATGCTCAATTTTTCAAAAAAAAGCACCTCCTCGAAAAGCAAAAACAAAATCGACGAACTCATCGACAAGACAATAGACCTTGCACAAAATGATTACGACCTGAAAAAGAAATATGATTTTAAAAACATTGAAATAATTCGAGAATATGACCCGGATATCCAGCCGGTTTTATGCGAGGCAAGTAAAATACAACAGGTGTTATTCAATATCATAAAAAATGCATCCCAGGCCATGAGTCAGGATGGACGACAAGATAGTCCAAAAATTATATTTCGACTAAAAAAACAGCCTGATGCGGTTCTTATTGAAATTGAAGACAATGGTCCCGGAATGGACCAGCCGACAGCGAAAAGGGTCTTTGAACCGTTTTTTACAACCAAACAGATCGGGCACGGAACCGGGTTGGGACTTTCAGTTTCTTATTTTATCATTGTTGAAGACCATAAGGGGAGAATGGAAGTTGAATCAATTTTAGGCAAAGGCACAAAATTCATCATAACCCTCCCTTTTTAATTCCCTTTTTGAGTCAAAAAGATCCTTGCATTGACCATCTGTCAAAGCCATGTAAGAATATCGATTATGTGAGCCGCTTGAATACATTGCTTGAAAACGCATCAATTTGATTTTGGCGTACTGCCCCTGACCTCAAAAGTGACGGAATCCAGAACAGAATCCGAAGAATCCATAAGACTAAGGGTGTAGGCACCTTTTTGGGGTTTCCATTTGACCGGGGAATTTTTTTGCGCAAAGACTTGATCGTTTAGCACCCATTTCCATTGTGAATTTTTTGGGGTTGCTGTGAAAAAAACCATCTGAAGCTCTTCAGGGATATCCGGGTCCAGGGCGAACAGGGTTCCTTCCGGGGGGTAGGTTATCTTTACATTCCCAACAGTAGCGTCATCCCGGACGATCTGGCCGGTTTCTGTTCCGCGTAGAAACCATTCGGATCGTTCCGATTCTGATCCATCCGAATATGCGATTTCAGTTTTGATGACGCCGTCCGGAGGATCAGGAGGCCATGACGGGATGTTTTGGTGCAGAAAACTCATGGTTTCCAGCCAGACAGGGGCTGCCCCGGACATCCCCGAGACATTCCACATGGGCTCCCCGTCAAAATTTCCGATCCAGACACCGACTGTGAATTTTTGTGAATATCCAATGCACCAATTATCCCGCATGTCTTTGCTCGTCCCGGTTTTGACGGCGGTCCAAAAACGGGTGGAAAGCGGGTTTTCAAGCCCGAAAGTTACACTTCTGGAACCCCGGTCCGAAAGGATATTCGAGATGATGAATGCAGCATTTTCATCCATGACTTGTTTTTCAGGAAGTCTGCTCTGAACAGGAAGATTTGTGGGCAGAAGGGAAGGCTTGGCCCAGACTCCCCTATTGGCAAGGGTTCTGTATGCATTGGTCAATTCATAAAGACTGACATCGGCTGTTCCCAGGGCAAGGGAGGTCCCGTAAAATTCTCCAAAGGACAGATGGGCAAACCCGAGCTCCTGAAGTCTTGCGGTAAAGGCCTCAACCCCGATAAGCCCGATTGCCCTGATGGCCGGGATATTTAATGATGCTGAAAGACAGGTTCTTACACTGACAAGCCCCTTATAATTCCCGTCATAATTATGGGGGGCATAAATACCGGTGGCGGTTGACACATTTAAAGGGGAATCCATCAAAAGAGAGGCGGCGGTCAGAAGTCTTCGCTCGATTGCCAGTTCGTACAAAAACGATTTCAAGGTTGAGCCTGCCTGCCGCATCGCCATTACCCCATCCAGATGCCCGGCCTTTGAAAGATCGCCGGAGTTACCGACATAGGCAAGGATTTCGCCGGACCGATTGTCCAAAACCAGCGCTGCCCCATCATGGACATTCTGCTGTTTCAGCCCTGCAATCTGCCTTTTCAGAGAGTCGGTGACGTGCTGCTGAAGATTCCCATCCAGGGTGGACATGACATTGCCCTGCGTTCTCAACAATTGCCGGGCTACATGGGGTGCCATGGCCATCCGGGGCCTGATCCGGTAAGGATTTGAAAAAACATCCTCAGCCGCTTTTTTGATGCTCTCATCCGATGCCGTATACGCAAGGCTGTCTCTTAACAGGCATGCCCGCCGGACCACATCTTCAAGGGAGGCATTGGGCGACCGGATCAGGGAGGAAAGGATCAGGGACTCAACTTCATTAAGCCCGCTGGGTAATTTGTCAAAAAGCCCCATGGATGCGGTTGCAATGCCCTGAAGCTCTCCTTTGAAAGATAAAAGATTCAGATAGGATTCCAAGATCCGGTCTTTTGTCCATGTGCGTTCAAGGGCAACGGCCTGAAGCATCTGATTGAATTTTTGTTTCATTGATCTTTGACTTTTTCCCCACAAAAGCCCTTTATCCGTCAGGGCGGCCAGCTGCATGGTGATGGTGCTGGCGCCGCGGGCGGATGACGATACAAGATGCTGAACCCCGGCAAGGGCAACCGCCTGCCAGTCAATTCCGTGATGAGAATAAAACCGCTTGTCCTCCGAGACAATCACGGATTTCACAAGACATGGTGAAATCTCATCAAGAGATGTCCAGCCGAGTCTTCGGATGGCCGGATTGACTCTCAGTTCGTGAATGACCCGGCCGTTTCTGTCAAAAAGGAGGACATCGGATTCCTGATAGGTCTTTCTTATCTCGTCAAACGAGACCGGCGTCCGAAAAAAAAGGGGAACGATCTGATAAATCACCGCAGGCATCAAAAGGCAGATCAAAACCGAAAGGATGCCGGTGAGGATTTTCCAGGATAAAAAAAACTTTTTCATTCAGCCATAAAATCCCCTGTTACTGAACAATTATTCTCGGATTGGGTATTTCTCCAAACATTTCCGGTGCGTATAAAGCTTCCACCCGGGTTTCGGGCAGATTAAAACTGCCTGAATTATTGAGCCTCAGGGTATATTCAACCGTTGAGATCCCTTTTGGAACATATTCATAATAGGCTTTGAAAGCCTCAAACGAGCGCTCAATAAAAACCGGCGGCACAAAATCTTTGGCTTCCTTATTTTGGGTCAAAATCCGTGAATCCCTTCCCATCCCTGTTCCAAGCAGGGTTGATCCTGCCGGAACCGGGTCATTGACCGCCACCCAGGTCATATCGGATTGTGCTTCAAGATCCAGCGTCACCCGGATCACATCTCCTTTCTTCCATTTGCCCGGTTCTTTTTGATCCACCGGCGTCAGGGTTTTTGTTATTTTATATCCGCTTGAAAAAGGTGCTTTTAAAGGAATGGCCGCCATGCTGTGAACCATTGCCCATGGTTTTCCTTCACCCTGATGGGTAAGGGTTAGCCTGTCTTTTGCAAGAGGAAAATCCAGCATGAACACATCCCCTTGCTTTTTTGCACTCCAGTCAACGGTTTTTTTCATGCCTGCCAATTCAGATACGGTTGAGCCCGTTACGGGAGTCGACTCAAATTTCTTTGAAAATTTTTCAACCGCCAGAACACCCCAGGCATTGGCAAGCGTAGTATCCCATTTCCCTTTGATCTGACGATGGATGGCCCCGTTCAGCAATTTTGGCAGATCTTGCTTCCACGCATCCCTGTTCAAGAATGTCAGAACGGCTTTGACCTCATTGGTATCTGCCGATACCATGAGCCACCAGAGATTATCCTTTGATTCCGCTGAAAACCCTATTTGAGTTCCCTGAAAATTCATGCGTGACCGGATGATCTGTTCGGCCTCCTGAATTTTTTTATCCTGATCCGGGGTCAAATCCTTAACCCTGATCAGAATATTAAGCCAGTCGATGACGGATGAAACAGGCCATAAATTAGGCTGCACAGATATGGAGTCAAGAAATCCGCGATTTATGTTTCCGGTTCGGGAAAGGGCTTCCAAAGCGGCAATTTTTCTAATAGACAAATCCGCTGCAAAAAGAGGATGATCCCGGTTCACTTTGCCCTGCACAAATGCCGCAAGCCCTTTTTCCATTTCCTGACGGATATGATCCGGAAGAGCCCAGCCGGCCTCATGGGAGATGGAATAAATATAGGATGTCAGCACATCGCTTCCATATTTGCAGGCGGGAAAGTATTTTACCAGTCCATCCCCATCCATGCAGGTTGAAAGATCCGACATGACGGATTTCCAGAGCTCCTCATCCCTTAAAGCGATTGCGCGGGACGTTTTTTGCTCCATGCAGGTATAGGGATACTGTTTCATATAGGATGTCACCCCGGTAAGCCCGCCGGATAATTTGGGTTTCAGGGAAACCTGAATCCCGCCTTTTCCCGGAACCGAATCCCCAGGTTTTTCAATTTCCATTGAAACCGGCTGGTCTGCCTGCATGATGGCTGCCTGATAGGTGCGGGTCGGTACAGCTTCCGATACTTTCTGCTTCACCCGAAGGCTGTCGTTTGATTTTGCGCCCAACTCTCTTGCCTCGATGTCATAGACCAGTTCTTTCACATTCATGGGAACTTTCACGTCCCAGCCAATCTCACGGGATTCCCCGGGGTTCAGCAACATGACCGGGGTTGAAAGCGGTGTGTCAGACCCGTCATGGAGAATACCCGTTACCTCCACCTTCATTTCCCGGTCTGATCCGTTTTTCACCGTAACCCCTGCCCTGAAGGCATCTTTCTCCCTTACCATTGGCGGAAGGCCTGAAAACAGGGTCAACTCCCGGGTCGTCCGGATGGATGCATCCCCGCTGCCAAACAAGCCAGTTCCCGCATTGGCAATGACTGCAATTCTGAAACCAGTGACTGAATCATTCAGAGGAATCTCGATCCCTGCCTCACCATTCTCATCCAGCAATACCTTGGCTTTCCAGAAAAGAAGGGTATCAAATATCTCGCGGGTGACCTGCCGGCCGCCTCCCCCGCCGTTGGGAAGGGCTTTGAGCCCGTAATGACGTTTACCCACCACCTGCATCTGGGCCGTGGCTGTTGCGAGCTGATATCCTCTTTGCCCCATCATGGCAGACAAAAGATCCCAGGTTTTATTGGGCATGAGTTCCAAAAGCCCCTCATCCACAACGGCAACAGCGGCTTCCGCACCGGCCGGCAATGGCGATCCGTCGGCAGTCCGGACACGAATCCGGGCTTTTGCCTTTTCCCGGATATGATAAACCCCTTTTTCAGGAGAAACCAACACCTTTAATTCATGTGCTTTCCATCCCACATTGAGTTCGGCAATCCCGAGTTTAAAGGCCGGTTTTCCAAGATCAATCATTGCCGTCGGTTCTGTTCCCTTAACCCGGCCCCTGACGGCCAGGGCGGAAATAAAAACATTGGGCGCATAATGGCCCTTGATGGGGACTTCAATGACCGGGTCTTTTCCGGAAACATAATGGACATCCGTTTCCAGGATGCCCTCGCGCTCAACGGTCGTCAATACGGTCGCCTCTTGGAAAGGCAGCCGAACCTGTAATCTTGCGGTTTCTCCGGGCTCATACCGCTTTTTTTCCGGCAGAAGATCAATGCGGTCATTGTCTGAAATATCAAACCACCCGTATTTTTCACCCGGAACCCAGACCTCGCAATTGGATATGGTCTTATTGCCTTCAGCATC
This sequence comes from uncultured Desulfobacula sp., assembly GCA_964635025.1. Classification (GTDB taxonomy): domain Bacteria; phylum Desulfobacterota; class Desulfobacteria; order Desulfobacterales; family Desulfobacteraceae; genus Desulfobacula. Next base: position 17,054 of record CAZWMY010000036.1, read on the forward strand.
AAAAGCCGTTACCTGAATCGTGAGATTACCGGTTACGCTGGATTCCTTTTCACAGATGAGCATCCCGCTTGCATCGGTTTTTCCGGGGGAAAAGGCATGGACAGGTTTGATTTCAGTGGTGGTTTCATAGGCATAAAATCCGCCCACCAGTCTTTTTCTGTGTGAATAATTCTTTTTTTGGAATATCTGCGCCTCCACAGGTATGCCGGAGATGGGCTTCCCCTCTGTATCCAGCACCACCACCTGAAATTTTACCCTGTCTTTTGAAGAAACCCATGAATCGGGTTTGATACCGATAAGATACCGGGACGGCCACAAGGGTATTTTTGCGGATGCGGTTTGTATTTCTCCGTTGGGGTCGGCAAATTCCATCTCAGTGATTAAATCCTGGGGTTTTTTGACCTTCATAAGGGGCACGGTCGTCCTGAAACTGCCGGTCTGGTCAAGTGTCAGCTCGGTTGCCGCAACCTTTTCAAGGGTGAGTTCCTCACCCGGTTCTTCATCAATTTTGTGTATTCCCTCCCTGATCTCATCGGCTGCAAAAACAAACCGCTCATATTCACTGAATTCAACCCCCCTGTTCTGAATCGCTTTTCTTAATTTGACCTTGGCATGGCTTGCCCCGCCGCCGGACAAAAATCTGAGAGAAATATCGATATCTGCCTTGGATGCATTGATGAGCGGTTCCCTGGGCGGCTGAATCACGGCTTTCATAAGAGGGATTCGAAATTCCTCCACTCTGAAAAACCCGGTATAAAATAATTCCCCGTCACTGTATCCTCCCGCCAATGAGCCGATATCCTCATCAGATAATTGTTCAACCGGTTTTAAAAAAAGTGCCGTGAGATAACTCCCCAGCTTTGCATTTTCCGGGATCTTCCATTCTGTTTCTGCTGTGCGGTTTTTATCCCATTTCAGCGGAAAAGCAACCCACTGGTCGCTTCCCTGGTGCTGCACCACCACTGAAGCCGGCAGTCTGTCTTCATCGGCTTTAGAAAAACCGGAAATGGTATGTTTTCGTATGATATGCTTTAAGTGAACCGTTTCCCCGGCTCTGAGCAGGCTTCTGTCCATTATGGTATGGGCGATGATATTCCGGCTTCCATAAGGCTCCTGGGCCAATTGATACCGCCAGGGTTCAATCCCCTGATCCCAGCTTGAATGCAGAATAGTCATATCATCAGTGGTTTCGACAAATACGAAATAACCCTCATGAATATCTCGCAGGGCGCCCAGCTGGGGATAATCAAAATAGTTTTCATTATCCTCAACAAGAGGACAGGAATTGGGGGAACCTGTCAGATCTGCCGGGATATATGCAATTCCCTTTTCATTGGTTTTCAGGGTCCATATGTCTTTGCCGTTGCAATCACTCACATAAACCTTAGCATTTTCAACGGGTTTGCCCGTATCAAGGGCTGTCACCCATACCAGGGACGAATCTTTTCCTCTTTTCAGATGGGCGGACAGATTTGTCACCAGGGCTGCAGCAGGCACATACAGGGGGGCTTCCTGTCCAAGAAGGGAGGCGCCCAGGACCCGGCTTTCCAGCTCCACAATATGGAGTCCCAGCTTTTCAAGAGGGATTCCGACTACCTCAAATGCCTTTGCCCCCAGGGGTTTTGGCAGGGTAAAGGATTTTGCTCCGGTCTCTTTTGAAAACACGGAATTTCTTCGCCCGGCACTGGCAATCTTTCTGAGCCATTTAATGATTTGACCTCTATTTTTCATATCCGGCGCATATTTCTTGCCTTCTATGGAGCCGGGAATCGTCACCCCCTTATTTTCATCATTTTGAGGCCCCAGGTTTCTGAGCGTCACAGGCAAAACCGCTTCTTCATTTCGTTCAATAATGCCAAACCGCGACGAAAATTTGGCCAGAGGCGGCAATGAGGCTGTTTTTACCTTTAAAGGAAATTTATTTTGATTTTCAAGAGACCTTCCGGCATCATCCCGGATGTTCTCCGGAATATGGATCAAAAAAGATCCGTTTTCCGGAAACGGCCCTTTAAATAGGATTTCATCCACATACCCCGAGGCCTCTTCATATTCTTCGCCTTCCCTCTTTTGCTCTTTATACCGTTGATATTTTGCCCCATCGCCTGCCTGCATCACAATGCCGTCGGCTATTTCAGCTGAAATGGGGGAAGAAAAGGATAACCGCATGGGAAGAACCGGAATGCAGTCTGCATTTGCATTTTCCCGCTCACATGAAAAGATTGCGTTAAATGCCTTGCGTGTTTTAAAATTAAAAACCTGATCCTCTGTATTGGATACACCTGATTCGGTTTTCACCTTTTTCCCCCAGATAAGGCGTACCTTTGACTCGCTTGGAAAAACCTGCTTGCACTGGATAATCAGGGTTTGATCCGTGTTAAAATTATTTTTCTGAGTCCAGTGGATGGACTTCAGGATCTTTTCCTTTTCTTCACCTTTGATAAGTTTAATGCCGATTCGCTGGTTTATCCCTTCCACGGTAAACCAGACGTTGGAAAGGATCGAGGCTTCATCTGTTTTGGCATTGAGATACAGTGCAAATGCCTGGTCTTCCTTTATTTCAAGATATTCGTACTCATGGGGTTCCATATCCGTAATCACCGAACCGCCGGTGGAAAATGAAAATTTTGTTTGCCCTTTTACCGGCTTTCCGGAAATTGATTTGAGATCCGGTTTTAGCATAAAATCGCATTGAATACCGGCTGGCAGGTCAGAATCAAAATCATAGACCCAGTTTTCCCCGTCAGCCCACCTGCCCTTACCCGTTTGCAGGCACCTTACATCAAAAGGGTCAAAAAGCCTTGGATCACCAAACGGCACCATTTGCTCAGAAAACCGGACATTCACCTGCCGGATATCCTTTGCCAGGCCATTGGGTGAAAACATTTCAACTTTTGCCTGATCCTCCTTATGGGCTGGTCGAAATATGAATATCAGGATGAGGGCAGCACCGGATAGAATGAAAAGCCCCATCAGTTTTTTGAAATTGGTGTTAAACAGTCTGTTTCCCATGGTTCTGTCTCTTTTTTCTGATGTTATTTTTTAATTCATCATCTGACGGAAAAATTAAATCAATTGATACAGCGATTTTTATCCGGGAGTCAATTTTTATTTGAAATGAGTTAGACCGGTACCTCCGGACAGCCGTTATTGTTTTTTGATTCCCTATTGACAAGGCCTTAAGCCCTATTCTATGGTCCTAAAATTGCCTTAATAAAAAAAGGAGAAAAAAATGAAATGGTTTAGATACAGCCTTATCCTCCTGATCTGTTTGGCCGCATTATGTCTTATCGCATTTTTCTGTCTGCCGGTTTTAAATGATTATCAAACCAAAGGCGGGCTTCAGTTAAAAGGCCTGAAAGACAAGGTCGTCATTCAGCGGGACGAAAACGGGATGGCCTATGTTCATGCAAAAAATACAGACGATGCCTTCATGGCCCAGGGGTTTGTTACAGCCCAGGACAGGCTTTTTCAAATGCAGCTGACCCGCCTTGTCATAGAGGGAAGGGCCTGTGAGCTGGCAGGACCTGTGGCTAAAAATCTGGATATCCGCATGAAAACCATTGGTCTTTACCGGATGGCGCAAAAACAGGAAACCATTTTGGATTATAAAACCAGGGCCTTTTTCCAAAAATATGTGGACGGCATCAATGCCTTTATTGATGCCTGTCCGAAAGATATTCCTGTGGAATTCAAGCTTGCCGGCATCAAGGCTGAAAAATGGACCATTGCCGATTCCCTTGGCATTCTCTATTATATGGGCTATTCCACCGCAGCCAATATCGGCACGGAAATCACGGCCCAGATGCTTTTCGAAACCCTTGGGTATGAGGTTGCTTCCCGGCTCATGCCGGTCAATATCAATGCCGATGATCCTGAGGATAGCGGAGATTTTCCCATGCCGCCCAAAGACAGCCTTTCTGCCGCTCTGCCCGATATCCGGGAGATCAGCGCTTATGCCGATGATACCGCTTCTGCCTCCCTTCGTGTGGGAAGCAATAACTGGGTCATCTCCCCTGCCCTTTCAGCGACAGGCAAAGCAATCCTCTGCGGTGATCCCCACCTTGATCCGCGGATTTTGCCGGGCGTGTGGTATCCCATCGGGCTGATCACGCCGGAGTTCAGAGCTGTCGGAGTTCATATTGCGGGTATCCCCGGCATGGCCATCGGCCGGACCGATCATATTGCCTTATCCGCCACCAATAATTACGGCGATATGCAGGATCTATATATTGAACGCCCTGATCCGAATAATCCGGACAATTATCTGGAAGGTGAAACTTCCATCCCCTTTGAACAGATTAAAGAAACCCTGAAAATCAAAGATAAAACCGCACCAAACGGATTCAGGGAAGAACCCGTCACCATCCGGGCCACCCAGAGAGGTCCCATTATTTCCGGAACCCTGGAAGGACTTGCCACAGACAAGCTCATCAGCCTTCGGTTTGCCCCTGCCGAATCCATGGAACCGGCCATTGGTCTGATGGGTGTTCTGACAGCAAAAAGCAGCAAGGAACTTGCCCAAGCCTTAAAACAGATTCCCATGGGCTGCTTTAACTGGGTCTTCGCCGACTCAGACGGCAATATCGGGTTTCAGGCCTCGGGCAAAATCCCCATCCGGTCCAACAGCGACGGCACCTTCCCCTTACCGGTCAAAGATTCGACCGACAATTGGACCGGCTGGATTCCGGCAGGTGAAATGCCGTCTGCCATGAATCCTGATAAGAACTGGCTCGGGACCTGTAACCAGAAAACCATAGGCCATGATTATCCCTATTATTATTCTTCCTATTTTGCCCCCTCCTACCGGTATCGAAGAATTTCAGAACTCATGTCAGCCCCGGGGAAAAAATCCATTGATGATTTATGGTCTTATCAGAGGGATATCAAAAACCTCATGGCTGAACGCATCGCTCCCGTCATGGCCCAAAGCCTTCTAAAGTTTGAAGATACAAAGGCCTTAGGTCAAATTTTGTCGGACTGGGATTTTACCGATGACCCCAAAAAAGCTGCTCCGGCTGTTTTCCAAACCACCTACCGGTTTTTTGCCATGATGGTGGTTGAAGATGATCTGGGACCGGAAAAAGCCCTGACCTTTTTGAACAACTGGTATTTCTGGCAGGAAAAAATGGAGCGGATGGTCTTAAGCGGGGACGACCCCTGGTTTGATGATATAAGGACAAAGGACAAAAAAGAATCCTTGGATGACCTGTTTCATCTGGCTGCCATCAAGGCTAAGGATTATTTGAACCCGGTTTTGGGGCCCGACCCTGAAAAATGGCAATGGGGAAAGGTGCATACCCTGGAACTGGTCAACCCCATCAGAAGAAGCGGGTCAGGAAAAGAACTGCTCGGGTCCGGACCCATGCCCATGGGCGGGTCGGGGGAAACCCTTTACCGGGGCTGGTATGATTATGACAAACCCTTTCAAGTCACCCATTGCGCAGCCCTTCGCATGGTGGCCGATTTTTCAGACAATGACAAAATCCTGGCCGTCCTCCCTGGCGGGGTAACCGGCAGAACCTTTCACCCCCATCAGAAAGACCAGATAAAAGCATTCATGTCCGGTGAAAAAAAATACTGGTGGTTCAGCGACAAAGCCATTGATGAGCATGAAACATCAAAAATGACCCTGATGCCGTAATACGGTTTTCATCCTTGCGCTTGACCTGGTAAGGTACCTGTTGTACACATTGTATACTAACTATAAATCAGAGGTGCTGTATGAGCATTAAAGTTTCCACCGCAGATGCAAGAAAAAACCTTGCTGATATTGTAAATAAAGTCGCCTATAACAAAGAGCCTGTCGTTCTGACACGCAGGGGCCTGGATGTTGCCGCTTTGGTTTCCATAGAAGAATTTGAACTCCTTCAGCAGATTGAAGACCATATTGATATTGAAGATGCAAAACAGGCCCTTGCAGAATCCGGAGACAATATTTCTGCTGAAGAAGTCTGGAAAAAATTAGGACTTTGATTGATGATCTATTCCATACAGTTTCGGCCTGCTGCATTAAAAAACCTGGAGCGGTTTCCAAAACGGGATCTGGTACGAATTAAAAAGAAAATAGAGGAGCTCGGCCGAAATCTGCCAGCCCCCAATACCACCAAAATAAAAGGGAACAATTCATTTCACAGGGTTCGTACCGGCGACTACCGCATCATATATGAAATCCAGGATGACCGATTGATCATTCTGATTGTAAAAATAGGGCATAGAAAAGACATTTACAAAGGCCTTTGATAAAGCGTGATCATTCACCGATGATTTTGACCAGGACCCGTTTTTTTCTTTTGCCGTCGAATTCCCCGTAGAAAATCTGTTCCCAGGTCCCGAAATCAAGCTTGCCTTTGGTTATGGCAACCACAACCTCTCTTCCCATGATCTGACGCTTCATGTGGGCATCTGCATTGTCTTCACCCACATTGTGGCGATACTGGGAAACCGGTTCGTGGGGCGCCAGCTTTTCCAGCCAGAGGTCATAGTCGTAATGGAGGCCTGATTCATCATCATTAATAAATACAGATGCCGTGATATGCATGGCGTTTACCAGCACCAGGCCTTCCTTGATCCCGCTTTCATCAATGCAATGCTGAATTTCAGGAGTGATATTGATAAAAGCCCGTCTTGTGGGAACATTAAACCAGAGTTCTTTTCTGTAGGTTTTCATAAAAATCCGCCTTTATATTTTTTTATTTTTTTACCTTAACCATAAATTCCCAAATTTTACAAGAAACACAATGGATTTGGCTGCCGATGGCAAACCGGGAGGAGGGACGGATGCCTTGACAAAACCCAGATAAAACTCCAAAATTATGCCCATGAAAATTTTACTGACAAACGATGACGGATACAATGCCCCGGGAATCCTTGCACTATATGAGGCTTTGAGTGTTGCCCATGAGGTGCTTTTAATTGCACCGGACAGGGAAAAAAGTGCTGTGAGCCATGGCATCAGCCTGAATCAGCCCATGCGGATCAATACCATCACCCTGGACAACGGCAGGCAGGGATATGGTATTTCCGGAACGCCGGCCGATTGTGTAAAGCTAGGGCTCTTTGAACTCTGCCCGTCACAGCCGGATTTGATCATTTCAGGGATTAATCCGGGCTGCAACACCGGGGTGGACATCAATTATTCAGGAACAGTGGGCGCTGCAAGAGAAGGTGCACTGAACCAAATCTTAAGTATGGCGGTCTCCATCCGGAAAACCGGGAATACAATGGATCTTCAAGGCATGTCCCGGTTTATTGCTGGTTTTTTGGAAAAAGTCCGCGATTTTGGGCTGCCGGAAGGAACCTTTCTGAACATCAATGCACCGGACATTCCTATAGATGAGGCCCAGGGTGTCCGAATCACCCGGCAGGCCCAGGACAACGTTTCAAAGCAATTTGAAAAACGGATCGACCCCAAAAACAGGTTTTATTACTGGTATGGCGATGCCAACCGGATCATGGGAGAGATTGATACGGATGTCAATGCCCTGTCCTGCAATTTTATTTCCATTACCCCGATTCAATGCGATAACACGGATTATAAAACAATGGAAAAACTGGCAATGATTATTCCGGATAATTAAAAAGAAGATGACCATGATATTCATATCCGACCAGATCCGCATCCCGGAAAATGAAATCCGCTTTGAGGCCATCCGGGCACAGGGCGCCGGGGGACAGAATATCAACAAAGTCTCCACTGCCATCCATTTGCGGTTTGATATTCAACACTCAAGCCTGCCCGATCAGCTAAAAGAAACCTTATTGGCCGGCAGTGACCGCAGAATTTCAAAGGACGGCATCATCATTATCAAGGCCCAGCGGTTCCGAAGCCAGGATAAAAACCGGGAGGATGCGGTCAGCCGTCTTTTGGCATTGATTTTAAAATCCATGGCCACCCCCAAAAAAAGAAAGCCCACCAGGCCGTCCAGGGCTGCCGGAAAAAAACGGCTGGAAGAAAAAACAAAACACGGAAAGATTAAAAGTCTGAGAGGCAAGGTATTACCTGAAGAATAGGATTTAAGACCTTATCAAATGTCTTGACGTGATAAAAAATATATGGTCTATGTGAAACCCAAAGGGAGAAAACAGATGAAATACAGCTTGACAGACAGATATTATTCTTATTCAGTATATGATTATACAGGTCTGCCTGTCCGGCGTTAATGTTGATATAACAATAAAAGCCGCAGGCAGCAGAAGCCTGCGGCTTTTTTATTTTGAGCTGCCCGCTTTTGTCTGAATCCTGCAAAAGGAGGAGACCATGAACCAGACCTATGATATTAACGTAAAAGCCTTTAAACCCCTTATCTCACCGGCTGCCATCAAAAAAGAGATGCCCATTACCGATGATATTGCAAAGATCGTTATTAAAGCGCGAAAAGATGTGGAAGCCATCTTGCAGAAAAAAGATCCCCGCCTTCTGGTGATTTCAGGACCCTGCTCCATCCACGATATTGACGCCGCCCTTGATTATGCGCAAAAGCTGAATGACTTGAGAGAAAAGGTAAAAGACAAGATCAACCTCGTCATGCGGGTGTATTTTGAAAAACCCAGGACTACGGTGGGATGGAAGGGTCTTATCAATGATCCTTTTCTGGATGAGTCCCACAATGTGGATGAAGGATTGAGACAGGCCAGATCCCTTCTCATTGATATCAACCGCATGGGGCTTCCCACTGCCACCGAGCTTTTAGACCCCATCACGCCCCAGTACATTGACGGGCTTCTCACCTGGGTTGCCATTGGGGCCAGGACCACCGAATCCCAGACCCACCGGGAACTGGCCAGCGGCCTTTCCATGCCCGTGGGATTCAAAAACAGCACAGACGGAAGCCTTGATTCCGCCATCAATGCCATCACCGCAGCCGGCACACCCCAGACCTTTCTGGGAATCGACCCGGACGGCCAGGCCTGCGTGGTTTGCACAAAAGGCAACCCCTTCGGTCATTTGGTCTTAAGGGGAGGGCCCAGCCCCAATTATGACCCCATCTCCATCGGGAAAGCCCGGGAAAAGCTGAGACAAAAGAACCTTCTTGATGCAGTGATGATAGACTGTTCCCACGACAATTCCGGAAAAAAATGCACAGGCCAGCCCTTTGTCTTTAAAAGCGCCCTGGACCAGCGGATCGGAGGCAACACGAGCATCGTCGGTCTTATGCTGGAAAGCAATCTCTTTGAAGGCAGCCAGAAATGCGATGGCAATTTAAAGGAAATGCAATACGGGGTTTCCATCACCGATGAATGCATTTCCTTTGACACCACCCTGGATCTTATCCGCCATGCCATGGAAAAACTGTAAATGGAGCAGACCAAGTTTGAAAAAAGAGTAAAACGAAGGGTGAGCGGACGGGAGCATGATTTTTTCATTGTCTGTTCGCCCGGATTGGAGACTGTATGCCGGTCTGAAATTCTTGGCGCCGGGTTTCCGGAAGACAAACTTAACCTTGTTGAAGGCGGAATTGAATTTACAGGCAAAATTTCCGATTGTGGATCTATGAATCTTAATTTAAGGAGCCCATCCCGGATACTCATGCGGATAGGCCGGTTCAAGGCCGATTCCTTTGAAAAGCTTGAAAAAAAAATCAGGACCATGGATTTCTCTCTTTTTCTGCCGAAAAACTGTGATCTTAAATTTTCCGTCACCACCAGAAAATCAAGGCTTTACCATTCCGATGCCGTTGCAGAGCGGTGTAAGGCGATCATCCTTAACCAGCTCGAATCCAATGATACATTCACGGCAAAGACGATATCCACCCAGACCATCCATATCCGGGCAGACCAGGATGAGTTTCTCATCTCCCTTGATTCTACCGGAGATCTTCTGTTTAAACGGGGTATCAAAGAAAAAGTGACTCCGGCGCCTTTAAGGGAAAACCTTGCCTTGCCATGCTCTTCTGGGCCGGGTTTACAGCCGGGGATATCCTTTTGGACCCCATGTGCGGGTCAGGCACCTTTTCTCTTGAAGCTGCCATGATCAAGGCGAAAATCCCGCCCGGCCGTTTCCGGTCCTTTGCCTTAGAATCCTGGCCGGGATTCAGTTCCAGGGCCTTTGCCCATTTGAAAAAACAGGTAGATGAAAATCGAGCCCTGGTGTCTGAAAAACAGATTTTTGCATCGGACATGGATCATCATGCCGTTGCCGTGATGAGACAGAATATGGCCGGATATGAGTTTTGCCGAACCATAGACCTTTATCAAAAGGATTTTTTCTCGCTTGATCCGCCAGTAACCTCTCACGGGCAAAAAGGGGTGATCATACTGAATCCGCCTTATGGCAAAAGACTTGAGGAAAAAACCGGCATCAAACTCTTTTACCGGGAAATCGAAAAAAAACTCCTGGCCGATTTTAAGGGTTGGCGCCTTGGGATCATCATCCCTTCAAAGGAAATCCTGCCTGCCCTAGGTCTAAAGCTTCAATGGAAACCTGTTTTCCATGGTGGCCTCCATCTCTTTGCCGGGACGGGCACCATCTGAAACCAGTGGCGGATACTTCCTGCCTCCGGTCTTTTTTCTCATTTTTTTAAACAGTCTTCACCCTTTATAAGTCCCTGCCTGTTTAAATTTTGAACTGACCCAGCATCCGGTTCAGTTCTTCGGCTAATTTGGAGAGCTCTCCTGCGCTTTCATTGACTTGCGCGCTGCCTGAACTCATTTGTTTTGCATCCTGATTGACCTGTGAAATATTTTGAGTAACTTCACTGGTTGTATTTGAAATCTGAACCATATTTTCACCGGCTTGTGTTACACCTGAAAACGCCTGACCCACATTCTTTGAGATTTCCTGGGTTGTGACGGATTGCTCTTCAATGGCTGCGGCCACAGTAGTCATAATACTGTTGATATCACTGATGACCTGAACAATCTGTTCAATGGCTTTGACGGAATCTGCTGTATTGGTCTGCACGTCTGAAATCTTAGAATTGATTTCATGGGTTGCTTCTGCTGTCTGCTGGGCCAGCGCTTTGATCTCATTTGCAACTACAGCAAACCCTTTGCCTGCTTCACCGGCTCTTGCTGCTTCTATGGTTGCATTCAACGCCAGAAGATTGGTCTGGCCTGAAATATCGGCTATGGTGTCTGTAACCTTACTGATATCCCTGGCCGAATTCATCAGGTTGTTCACTTTTTGGGATACCTCTTTTGCGGTCTGAACAGCCGTTTGGGTGATGGTGTTGCCCTTGCTGGTATTTTTAGCAATTTCCTGAATGGTAGCCGTCATCTCTTCTGCTGCTGAAACGATCATCCGGATATTGGCCGAAGTCTCTTCCATGGCGGAAGACACATTGTTCATGTTTATGCTCATCTCTTCTGCTGCTGCGGCCACGGCATTGGATTTTTGCGCCGTATTCTCGGAATTGGAAGTCATCTGAGCCGATACTGTAGATAATTGGGTGGACGAAGAGGCTACGGTATCTGCATTGGCAGCGATGCTGCCGATCATGTCCTGTAATTTTCCCAGGAACTGGTTGAAAAACCGGGCCATTTCTCCAATCTCATCTTTACGATCAGCATCCAGCCGTTTGGTGAGGTCTCCTTCACCTTGGGCAATATCCCTGAGCATTTCAGTTGTCCGTTTTAGCGGCTCCACGACGCTTTTCACCGTTAAAAAGCTAAATGCCAAAGCAATACCGATAAGAACAAGGATGACACCGACAACCCCAAACTCAATCTTTACCACACCGTCAATCACCTGTTCCGTAGCAGCCTTATCCTTCACTGCAGCCTGTTTGCTCAACTGGGTCATAACCCCGAGCATCTCCTGAAAACGGGGTGCCGCATTCTGAATAAATATCAGATTGGCCTGAGCCTGCTGACCCACTAAGGCCTGGTCCAGGACTTTTTGGTTGATTTCCAGCAATGCTTTCCATTTGGCTTCCACCCCATCGTTTCCCAGGATTGCCGGCTTAACAAGCCCGTCAATCTCCTGCTTGATAGATGTATATTTATCAAGATGGGTCTGTAAAAGTTCCAGATCTTCCTCGATGAGAATTTTCTGCACTGTTTCCTGGACATCGGAAGATTTCTGAATAATAAAGATAAGATTCTGGCTTCGATCCACAGAACCTTTTAACAAGCCAGCGAGACGGTTATTGGAGTTCCATAAAACAGCGAAAAGAATAGCAGCAATAATGATTGATACAATGCTGCCGCAAAAACCGAGAAGCATTATCTTAATTTTTATTCTCATGGTATTTCCTTTCCAGCAATAAGATCAAGGAAGAATCCGGAAACAATTGGAATTTTAACGCCAATCACATTTTTGTGACGTTAAAGCCGATGACGATGGATCCAATCGGTTTTCCCTGGTCCATTACCGGAAGGCCGATTTGAACCTGTTGTTGACCTGAGGATTCATCCACCTCAACTTCACCAATCCATGCCTTGCCGGACATGGGTGTGTCATGCTTGGGTTTACCTTTGTGGCTCCAATTGCTTGTCTTGGCAAGAAATGCTATTTTTGTTCCGTCAGCACCGGAAACAAAGGCTTCGGAAACAGAGGCATCTTTTTTTTCTTTTAAATATTTTGACAGTTCACAGGATGCGATCTCTTTAACCTCAGGGCTTAGCAATGTCAATGCTTTCCATTTGTCCTGGGTCATCTCTTTTGTATAGGCCGGCGGTGCCGCATTAAATGCCTTAACCGCACTTACAATCTTTGCGTCCGTACTCCAAGGTGTGTACTGGACAATCTTGGCGTCAACTTTGGCCTTGACGGCATCATCCAGTGCCTGTCCTGCGCTTACAAGTACAATCAATACAAACATGGTCAAGCCGATTGTCTTAATCTGTTTCATGGACATCCTCCCTATTTATTGTTATGAAATTCACATTGTTGCGACAATGTGTGCTTTTATCAAATCAGGAAACAATCTTAACAAAATCAGCCGGTGAATCTTAGATTTATTCACAAAGAAGCATCTCGATTAAATTCATACAAAATGAATCGGATTTTATGATCTCTTTTCTTTGTTTGTCAATTTAAATGATATTTTTTTAAATCAGCCCGGAATAAATTTTTTCAATCTTTTTATAAATTTTTTCCCAGGTATAGGGTGCAGATGTGGACCTTACATAATCCAAATCCGGTTCCGCCTTTTTTTCAACCCCATCCATGACCTCGCCTAAGGTTTTGGCAAGGCGGAGCTCAAGGTTTTCTTCATCTTCTTTGTGCGGGGTATCAATGGTTTTCAGCTCCGGGAGATGAATAAGCCTGACCATAGGGGTCTCTTTTTCTCCAAGAATTTCCCTTACCCCGGGCAGAGCTGTGGTGACGATCCTGCACCCGCAGGCCAGGGCTTCCATCAAGACCAGGGGCAGGCCTTCAAAAAAGGAGGGCAAGACAAACACATGGCATCGCCGCATGAGTTCTCCCAATTTTTCATGACTTAAAGGACCATGATAGACGACTTTTGACCCCAGGTCCTGGGCCAGGGCAAGACAGGTTTCCAGTTCAGCGCCGCTGCTGCTGCCAGCCATGTGCAACCTGAAGGGCCGGTCTTTTATCTGCTTAAGGCTTTTTAAGAGCCAGGGAACGCCCTTAACCGTGCTGAGTTTTCCTGCATATAGCAGCTCCATGGTCCCGTCAAATGGTTTGGAGTCATAAAAAAAACAGGCCTCATTATACCCGCCGCTGATGACATGAATCCTTGAAGGGTCGGCACCAATGGTGGTGGTGATATTCTCTTTCTGGTCGCGGCTTAAGGCAATGATGCTTTCAATTTTGGCGAGATCCGGTGTGATTTTTTTACCCACATCCGGGCACAGATAATGCTGGCGAAGACAGGTCCCATGACAGGTCGTGACCATGGGAATATCCGGGGCAAGGGTTCTGGCCAAAGCCGTGACCACCCAAAGATGATGGGTGTGCAGGATATCAGGCCTGAATTTATCCAGGGCTTCCCGGATTTTCCCTGCAAACGCATGCTGATACATCTGCATGTCGGCTTCGCAAAGGCTTGAAAAAACCGTGCTTTTATAGGGCATGACATCGCTCATGCCGGGGATGGGCCAGGCCAGGTCTTTGCCGTCAAATTTCACATATATACAATGATCCTCCGGCATCAGGCTTTCCGGAATCTTGAAATCCGCCTGAACCCCGGCCAGGAGAAAATTTTCATGACCGCTCGCATCGCTTTGCCGGATGATTTCCTGGATGAATTTACCGCTCCCGGTAAAATCCGGAGTCTGGCTGATAACATGAAGAATTTTCACTATGAATTCATGACTTCCTTTAAGATGATCTCTTCAACTGCCTGAATTTTTCCCAGATGATCCGTTATTTTGAAGTCAATATCGGCATAGGCATTTTGTGCCTTTTTCACAACCTCCGGGATATCCTTCAGGATATGACTTCCGGCTGCTATGAAAAATGGAAAGATGACAATTTTTTTTGCCCCTTTTTTCGCCAGCTCACCAATTTTTTCTTCCAGAAGCGGCTCTGCAAACTGCAAAAACGCATGATCCACGAATCCAAATGAACCCGTGGCTTTTTTTGACAGCCGGTCTGCCAAAGAGGCGACTTCCATATTGGATTCTTCTTTTCTGCTGCCGTGGGCAGCGATGATCAAAGCCTTCACGCTTTTCTCCCTTATCTTCTTGTTTCGTCTTTTCCGAATACCCGTATGGCTGCCATGCCCTCTACCGGGCAGACATATTCACAGATCCCGCACCCGATGCAAAGTGATTCCACCACATGGGGCTGTTTGAGCGTCATGCTTGTTCCATCCGCCTTTTGAACGGTCTTTTCATTAAACTTAATCGCCTTGTCATGAACAGGGCAATGCTCTTCACACACAATACACGATTTTTCCTGTGCATACACCATGCATTTGTTTTTATCAAAAAAAGCAGTACCTATTATAAAGGCATGTTTTTCTGCCATGGTCAATTTTTTAATTGCTCCCGTGGGACAGACCCCTGAACACAGGGTGCAGTTGAACTCACAATACCCGATTCTTGGAACCAGCACAGGCGTAAACATGTTGTCCAGCCCTCTTTCCAGAAACAGGGGCTGCAATGCATTATTGATGCAGACCTTCATGCATTCCCCGCATCTGACGCAGGAAGCTGAAAATTCCATCTCGTCCTGGGCACCGGGTGGCCGGATCAATTTTTCATCAGGCATTTTTGATATGGCCTGGGTCTTGGTAAGAACCGGCAGGGCCAAACCTGTAAGACCCGCAAAAACAATCTGCCGCCGGGTGATATCCACATACGGTTTATTGCGAGGGGCGGCAAATTTAAAGGTGGTAATCTGATCCGGGCAAAATTCAAGACAGTCCATACAAAGATTGCATTCTTCAAATTGAAAACGGGAGTTTTCGTCAAAGGCTCTCATCCTGCACCCGGATTCACAGAGCCTGCAATGGCTGCACGCCTTCATTGGGATGCGTTTAAAAACCGACGCCTTTGAAACCAACGCAAGAAGCCCGCCCAGGGGGCAGAGGTTCCGGCACCAGAATCGCTTCCCGACAAATTCCAGAAAAAAGATAAAAACCAGAATGAAAAAGGACAAATAGGCCAGATGAAAAAAACTTTGCTTATAGGGCAGGACAAAATTTTTCAGGCCCTGATATACAGGTTCGGTAAAGTCAGACACAACAGCCGGAGCCAGTTTATACAGGGCATTAAAAAATCCTGAAACCAAATAATTCAGAATGGGATCAACGCTGAAGGCCAGACCCCGGACCAGAAGGGAAAAAGGATCGGCAAAACCCAAAAATTGAACCCCAAACATTGAAGAAATCAGAAGAACGATCAGGATTGCATATTTCAGGTATTTGAGATCCAGGCCGGTTTTGGACCAGGGCTTTATCAAACGCCCGGAG
>CAZWMY010000037.1:0-31872 GCA_964635025.1 uncultured Desulfobacula sp.
ATAGCTATCTGCTAAAAATCTTGGCCAAATGATTTTTACATGCGATTGCCCTGCAAAGGGAACAGATCTTTTTTGTGCCTCAATCAGGCAACTATTCAGGGATTTTAATAATTTCAGGCGCATTTTGAAATTGACAAGGGCTTTGACATGACCCAGGTCTTTTTCAAAAGCGTGAAAATATCTTTTGGCATGCCAAAGGGAAGATCCACAAAGGAAAAATCCTGATTGATATCAATATTCCGGATATATCTGCTTTCAAGACCGGCCTCATTGGAGATGGCACCCACAATATTGCCGGGTTTGACACCATGACATAGACCTACTTCAATTCTGTAGCGCTCCATTCCCTTTTCAGGCGGACTGGCGATCTTTACTTCTACCGGAGCAGGGGCTTTTTTGCTGCGGGCAGGGGCTTTTTTTGTATGCTCGGATTTTTCTGCTTTTTTATCCTTTTCCAGCGGCAACAGAAAAGGTGTGTCCCCATGAACCTGTCTGGCCAGAGCGGCTGCAATCCGGGTTACCGGAACATCCTTCTCTGCAGCATAGGTTTCAATGATTTCCTGAAAAGCTCCCAGGTCTTCGGACGCCAGGGCTTTTGAAATTTCATTTTTGAAATTTTCTATTCTTTTCTGGTTAATGATTCTGTTGGAAGGAAGGGCAAATTCCTCAATTTTTGTTTTTGTGGCTTTTTCAATCACATTGAGCATCCAGCGTTCGTTGGCGTTTACAAAAAGAATGGCCTCGCCTTCCCTGCCGGCTCTCCCGGTTCTGCCGATCCGATGGACATAGGGGTCCACCTTTGGGGGCATGTCATAATTGATCACATGGGAGATCCGGTCCACATCCAAACCCCGTGCCGCCACATCCGTTGCCACGAGAATATCGATATATCCCTTTTTCAACCGGTTGATGGTTCTTTCCCGGGTATTCTGGGCAATGTCGCCGTTCAAGGCTTCGGCCTTGAATCCTTTGTCATCCAGGATTTTTGTGACTTCCAGCGTAGCGGTTTTGGTTTTGGTAAAAACAATGACCCCGTCATAGGTGATGGCTTCAAGAATCCGAACCAATGCCTCCCCCTTTTTGACACCCTTAACCATGAGATATTGTTGTTTGATGGTGCTCAGTTCTTTTGATTCCGGTTCCACAAGAATCTCTTCAGGGGATTTAAGATATTTCTGGGCTATTTTCCGGATGGGTTTTGGCATGGTGGCTGAAAAAAGAGCGGTCTGGGATTCTTTCGGGATTCTGTCCAGGATCCATTCCACATCATCAATAAATCCCATGTGGAGCATTTCATCGGCTTCATCCAAAACCACGCAGAAAAGATCTTCAAAGGAGATGGTTTTTTTACGCATATGATCCATGAGCCTGCCGGGTGTTCCCACAAGAACATGGGCGCCTCTTTTCAGCTGGTTTAATTGAATTCCGTACCCTTGCCCCCCATAAACGGACAGGACGTTGAGCCCTTTTAGTTTTGCCCCATAGGTTTTAAATGACTCTCCGACCTGGATGGCCAGTTCCCGTGTAGGAGTCAGGACCAGAACCTGGGGCCGTTTAACGGCAAGATCAATCCGAGATAAAAGCGGCAAGGCAAAGGCCGCTGTTTTGCCGGTACCTGTCCTGGCCTGGCCCAGTACATCTCTTTTGTCAATGAGATGGGGGATGGTCAGGGCTTGGATGGGTGTGGGGGTGTCATAATTTATATCCTGCAGCACGGAGAACACAGGAAGGCTGAGGTTCATTTCGTCAAACCGGGTCAAGGGCAAATTTTTCTGGGGCATTGAAATTCCTTAAATAAAACAAAAGGCCGGGATATCATCCGGCCATGGGATCAAAATTAGGCACACTACAGGAATCCCCGGATTTGTGCAAGGAATATTTCTTAAATGATTCAATAAAGAGAAAGTTCTCAGGGTGCCGGCTGTGTTTTTGTTTCAGGTTGTGTTCAGGGAGAAATTATGGTTATAGTGAAGTCAATTAAGGATAATATGCTTTTTTTTAAATCAAAACGGAGGTCGGCATGGAATTAAAAATGATCTGCATTGAAAACCCGGATGAATTAAATTTTATCCTGGGGCATTCCCATTTTATAAAAACCATTGAAGATATTCATGAAGCCATCATCTGTACAGTGCCTAAGGCTCAATTCGGAGTTGCGTTCTGCGAGGCATCGGGAGATTGCCTGGTAAGATACGGCGGCACGGACGAAGCCCTGATCGAGCTTGCGAAAATGAATGCCATGGCGCTTTCGGCAGGCCATAGTTTTATTGTTTTCATGAAAGACATGTTTCCCATCAATGTTCTGAACACCATTAAAAATGTACCTGAAGTCGCAAGAATTCATTGTGCCACGGCTAATCCGGTTCAGGTCATCCTGGCGGAGACGGATCAGGGCCGGGGCATTCTTGGGGTCATTGACGGATATGCATCAAAAGGCATTGAAACAGATGAAGATATTAAAAAGCGAAAAGGCTTTTTGCGAATGATCGGATACAAACTGTAAGAAAAATAATGCCTTCTATGGGGATGCCAAATACAAAAAGATATCCGCAGCAGCCCGACCGTGTCTATTTTTTCGGCACCTGTCTTGTGGATGCCATCTATCCTGAGACCGGGATTGCCGCCATCCGGCTGATCCAAAAGCATGGGGTCAAGGTGGTGTTTCCGCCGGATCAGTCATGCTGCGGACAGCCTGCCTATAATTCTGGTTTTCCTGATGAAGCCCGGTCTGTTGCCCGGCATCAGATCAACACCTTTTCTAAGCCTTATCCCATCGTGGTTCCGTCCGGGTCCTGCGCCGGAATGCTCCGGTATCATTACCCGGCCCTGTTTGAAGGCCGGCCTGAAGAAAAACAGGCAAGACGCTTTGCCGGTCGGGTGTTTGAGCTGACTGAATTTTTGATCCACGTCCTGAAGATACAGCCAATCGACCGGGGCGAGCCTGTCAAAATCACCTGGCATTCATCCTGCCATGCATCACGGGAGATGAAGGTGACCGAAGGGTGCAAGGAGTTGCTCCGGAAACTGAAGCATGTCGAACTGGTCGAAATGGACCGGGAAAACGAATGCTGCGGATTCGGAGGCACCTTCTCGGTCAAGCAGCCTGAAATTTCTGCGGCCATGGTGGAGGATAAAATTTCAGATATTTTCAAAACCGGGGCCGGGCTGGTTCTCAGCACAGATTGCGGATGCCTGGTGAACATTGCCGGCGCCATGGGCAAACGCGGGCTGGCAGTGAAAGGCATGCATATTGCTGAATTTTTATGGGAGAGGCTTTATGGATAAGGCGTCGATGAATTCCAAGGCATTTAATTTCAGGGCCAATGCAGGGGAGGCGCTTAAAAATCAACAACTGCGGTCCAATCTGGCCTTTGCAACCAATGCGCTGTCCCAGCGAAGAAAAATCATTTTTTCAGATCCGGCAGCCTTTGAGGAACTGTGCAGACAGGCCGAGACCATTCGCCGGAATGCGATTTCAAAGCTCCCGGACCTGCTGGAGCAGTTGGAAAAAAAGTGTTCGGAAAACGGCATCCAAGTCCACTGGGCGCAAACCACTGAGGATGCCAACCGGATTATCCTGGACATCAGCCGGTCACACAAGGCCACACGGGTCGTGAAAGGAAAATCCATGGTGTCGGAAGAGATGCATCTGAATTCATTTCTGGCGCATCACGGCGTGGAATCCCTTGAAACGGATCTGGGCGAATTCATTGTCCAGCTTGCCGGAGAAACCCCTTCCCACATCCTGGTTCCAGCCATCCACAAAAACCGGAAACAGATCGGCGAGCTGTTTCACCAAAAAATTCCAGATACGCCCTATACGGAAGACCTGGAAGAACTCAATGCCATTGCCAGAAAGACCCTGCGGCGACGGTTCTTTGACGGAGAAATCGGTATCAGCGGCGTCAACATGGCTGTTGCTGAAACCGGAACCCTTGTTCTTATCGAAAATGAAGGCAACGGCCGGATGTGCACCACGGTTCCGCCGGTCCATATTGCGGTCATGGGGATTGAAAAAGTTCTTGAAAAACTAGCGCATGTGGTGCCGCTTCTCAGTCTTTTGCCTGGATCGGCGGCAGGCCAGGTCATCACCACCTATGTCAATATGATCTCCGGCCCTCGGAAACCCGGGGAAAAAGACGGGCCAAAGGAAGTCCACCTGGTTCTCTTGGATAACGGCCGGACCAGAATCCTGGCAGACCCGGAACTGCGTCAAATCCTTCAGTGCATCCGCTGCGGCACCTGTCTGAACCATTGCCCGGTGTATGTCCGCATCGGCGGCCATGCGTATGGGTTTGTATATCCTGGCCCCATCGGGAAAATCCTGACGCCCCAGATGGAAGGGCTGGAAAAGACAAAAGGGATTCCGGAAGCCTCCACCCTTTGCCGGGCCTGCGAAGAAGTGTGCCCGGTAAAGATTCCCATTCCGGATTTAATCCGTCGGCTGAGAAATGAAAGCTATGATGAAAAAGGCTCGGTCAAAGGTCATGGATACAAAAAGAATCTCGCCGAATCCTTTGTCTGGAAAGGCTGGGCCCTGGCCAACCGCTTTCCGGTGATAAACGAACTGGGTATCCGGGCGGCCGGTATGCTGAATTCGGCAATACCCGCAGCCGGACCCATGAAGGCCTGGATGAGTGTGAGGACCCGGCCCTGGTTTGCAAAAAAATCCCTGCATGAACTTGTCAAATACGAAGGGGTGGAAAATGAATAACCCGGCGCGCGACCGCATTTTGTCCGATATCCGGTCTGCATTGGCCAACAAACCGATGAAAGTTGAGATTCCCGCACTGGAGACAGCCCTGCCGTCATGGGGAGCCCGTGAACGGATCGAACAGCTGCAAGCCCGGATGACGGCGGTCCGGACCCAGGTGACAATGGTTCCCCGGTCAGACTGGACCGGTCATTTAAAAAACCTGTTGGTTCAACAAGGCATCCGCACCCTGATCTATGGCCCTGAAAGTGAAACAGGACAGGCTGTGGCTGCAGCCCGAAAGACATCACCTGAAGGATGGCCGGAGCTCGTTGAGTATAACAAGAGTATTGAATCCTTTAAACAGACCCTGTTTGAGGTGGATGCCGCCATCACCGGCACACGCGGCGGCATCGCAGACACGGGAGCCCTGATCCTCTGGCCGGACGAAACCGAGCCAAGGCTCATGTCCCTGGTTCCGCCCATTCATATTGCCGTCCTGGACAGCCGGCAGATTTATACAAGCCTTCCAAAAGCCATGGCTGCCCAGAACTGGTCAGATAAGATGCCGACCAACGCTCTTTTAATTTCCGGGCCATCTAAAACCGCAGACATTGAACTGATCCCTGCCTTTGGTGTCCACGGCCCGGTTGCACTGATTGTGCTGGTGCTGGAATAAGACCCGGATTTTATTTTCCGTCCAGCATTCTGCCGATGGATCCAAGTACCGAGCCTTCTCCTTTGCTGCTGCCGCCAACAGAAGGCGCATGCTGGATAATGCGGTCCGCAAGCCTTGAAAAAGGCAGGCTTTGAAGATAAACCGTACCGTGACCGCTCAAGGTGGCAAGAAAAATTCCTTCCCCTCCGAAAAACATGGATTTCAGATTGCCTGCCCTTTCAATATCATAACTGATCCCGGGGCTGAAACCAACGATGCATCCTGTGTCCACACGAAGGGTCTCCCCCTGAAGCTCTTTTTGTACAATGGTGCCGCCGGCATGGATAAAGGCCATCCCATCTCCCAGGAGGCGTTGGAGAATAAATCCCTCACCCCCGAAAAACCCTGCCCCGAGTTTTTTGGTAAATGCAATGGTCACCTTTGTTCCCAGGGCTGCACACAAAAAGGCATCTTTCTGGCAGATCAGTTCACCACCCACTTTTGACATGTCTACAGGAATGATTTTCCCGGGATAGGGAGCACTGAAGGCGACCCTTCTTTTCTCCCTGCTATTGTTTGAAAAATGGGTCATGAACAAGGATTCCCCGGTACCA
Source organism: uncultured Desulfobacula sp. (assembly GCA_964635025.1). Lineage (GTDB taxonomy): Bacteria > Desulfobacterota > Desulfobacteria > Desulfobacterales > Desulfobacteraceae > Desulfobacula. The sequence goes on from CAZWMY010000037.1 coordinate 5,966, forward strand.
GCACGTTTTCCGGCTTCAAAGAGTTTTCCCATGAATCCGCGATCCGGTTCGGAACCATCGCCCATCTTGGCTTCAAATGATATCCCATCTTCCATCCAGTTCATGGCACCGGCTTCGGCTATAACGGTTTCTCCCGGATCAAGTTCGACCTCCACGGTCTGCATATCGTCGCCGAAAATTGTATAATCCACTTCATGGCATTTCATGGTCACCTCCATAAATTAGCAGTTGAATAAAATATGATTCAGATTTAAAGCTTCTTATACACGCATTTTTAAAAAATGTATAACAGGAAAATCAGTCTTCCGGGGGGTATATGAATATAATAAAATTTGAAAACAGGGTTGCCGTTGTTACGGGTGCAGGGGAAGGGATCGGCCGGGACTATGCCCTGGATCTGGCAAAAAGAGGGGCAAGGGTTGTGGTCAATGATATCGGCCGTGACCCTGATGGAAAAAACACAGCGGAAAAGGTTGTGGAAGAAATCAGACAGGCCGGCGGCATGGCTGCGGCAAGCCTTGATTCCGTGGCGACTCTGGCAGGGGGAAAAAAGATTATCGAAACCGCTTTGGATCATTTCGGAAAACTGGATATCCTGATCAACAATGCCGGGATCTTAATGGACCGCACATTCATGAAGATGACGGAGAAAGAATGGGACGACGTCATTTCCGTTCATTTGAAAGGGGCTTTTTGCGTCACCCAGCCGGCTGTCAACACCATGAAGGCCTACCGGTACGGCCGGATCGTGTTTACGGCATCCTCCTCAGGTATGTATGGGGCTTTCGGTCAATCCAATTACGGGGCTGCCAAAATGGGGGTCATCGGCCTTATGAATTCACTGAAGCTGGAAACGGCAAAGTATAATATCAAGGTCAATACCGTGGCACCCAACGCCTCAACTGCCATGACCCAAGGTGTTTTCCCCGAGGATGTGATACGACGGATCAAGCCTGAATTCAATACTCCGCTTGTCACTTTTCTTTGTTCAGAGGAAAATACGGAATCCGGGATGATTTTCACCATGAGTGCAGGCTGGTTTGCCCGTTCGGCCATGGTTTCAGGAAAAGGCGTCTGTATCGGGGATACGGAGCGAGCTATTCCGGCCGAGGAGGTAAAAGAACAGTTTGATCGGATCAAAAGTCTTGAAAACGCCCTTCCCTATGAAAGCGCCGGTGAAATCTACAGTCTTGGCAGGCCTCTGACCGGAAGATAAAAACCGTCAATCAGAAGGTGATAACCTCATACCCTTTTTCGATAAAGCTTCCCATGGAAGGATGCCCGGACATGTCTCCGATCAGAGGGATTTTTTCCATTTCAACGGCCTTATCAACCTTAAGCTTGATGGAGCATGCCCGGCAGGCGCCATGGAGAAGACCAAGGGCCTTTGCTTTTTCATACAGAGGATGAAGAAGATGATCCTGAGCCGCCATCTTCGGAATCAGCGTGACTGCCTCCCCTTCAATGACAATAAGGCCTTCCCTGCCCCGTTCATAAAGGTCGATGCTGTTGAGAAGGACATGTATAAAACACATGGGATCGCCCCTGAAGGCAAAAATTATCGTTTTTTTCATCTTGTTTGCTCCCGGGTAATATATGGTTTATTTTGATATCATGGTTGGCGGAAGCATGACCGCCACAACAGTCCCTGTGGCGCAAAGCGTTTTTCCGGCCATGACCTTTGCTTCCACCACCACTTTTTTGCCTTTTATTTCAAGCACCCGGCCCCGGATTTCAAGTGTGGTTCCCAAAGGGGTGGGCGCAAGATAATCCACCTTCAGGGAAGCCGTGACAAATCTGAAGGCAGGCTCTGAATCCATGGGCCTTTCTTCTTTTTTATAGGATGCGGCTGCTGCCGTTCCGGTACAGTGGCAGTCAATCAAAGAAGCAATGAGACCGCCGTAAACAAATCCGGGCATGGCCATATAGCGGTCGTCGGGAGAATAAAACGTCACACTTTCTTCCCCGTCCCAGACACTTTTGATTTGCAGGCCATGCTCATTAAGTCTGCCGCAGCCATAACAATGGCTGAATTCATCGGGATAAAAATCCTGAAATGCTTTCTGCATTTTTAACGGGTCTCCTTGTGTGCAGGGGATTGAGTTATGAGGGCCGGTTTACGCATCTGCATCCAGCATGATGCCCCGGCCGGTTTTAAGATGCTGAACCAGATCCTCCAGTTCTGCGTGGGAAATATCATGTTTAAAAATCCGGCTTGTCTTTCCTTGGTTGTCCATGGCAACGATATCGATAAAGACATCATCGCCTTCCTGGTATATGCATAGCCTGAAGGGCGAGTCCTTGTCCAGAAGTTCCTTGTGAACCTCCTCCACAATCTTGGTGAGTTCATTAAAATTTTTTTTGGCTTCCTGAAAATATTTTCTTTTTTTATGCTTTTTCCTGTCATAGGTCGAAATGGCGGGCTTGTTCACTAAAACGCCTTCACCCTGATTTATTTTTGATACATCTTCCATTCTGCCTTCCAAAAGCTTAACGAGGTCATTTTATCGCTCATCTTCCTGATATACGTATCGTTAGTTTCCATGTTAATCTTTAACTTGCTGAAATCAAAAATTAAAAGAATTTTCAATCTGAAGTCATCATATCGGTTAAAATATCATCCAGTACCCGGATAAACATGTCTGAATCTTCCTTGGCAATCACCATGGGAGGTTTTATTTTGATGACATTATGAAAAGGCCCGTCCGTACCCGCAAGAATCCCTCTGTTTTTCAATCGATTGATTATTTCATGGGTTCTTCGAGGAGCCGGTTCCAGAGTTCCCCGGTTTTTAACAAGCTCAATCCCCACGAAAAGCCCGACGCCCCGGACATCACCAATCATGCCGTGCTTGTCTTTCAGATCCTGAAGCCCTGTCAGCATTTTTTTACCGATTTTAAGGGCATGTTCCTGAAGACCTTCCTCTTTTATTACATCCAGAACCGCCAGGCCGATGGCACAGGAAACCGGGTTTCCGCCAAAAGTTGAGAAAAATTCCATGCCGCTGTCAAAGATATCGGCAATCTCTCTTCGGGTAACCACGGCTGCCATGGGGTGCCCGTTACCCATGGGTTTTCCCATGACCACCATATCCGGGATAACCTCCTGGAGTTCAAAGGCCCAGAAATGGGAGCCCACCCTGCCAAAACCGGTCTGGACTTCATCGGCAATGCAGAGGCCTCCTGCGTTTCTCACATGCCGAAAGGCGGTTTCAAAATATCCTTTTGGCGGGATCACCTGGCCGCCGCAGGACAAAAGGGATTCCGTGATAAACCCGGCAATGGGCGTATCAAGGGAGTCGATGAGGGTTTCAATTTCATTTCCATACGCCATCCCCGTATCTTTTCCCTGTCCTTTGAATTTACCCCTGTATCCGTCAGCCACAGGGACAACATGAACCCAGGGTTCAGGTTCGCCCTTGCCGCCTTTTCCCATGAATTTATAGGGGCTGATGTCAATCAAGGACGTGGTGTGGCCGTGATAGGCATTGTCTACCACCAGCATGCCTTTTTGCCCGGTGCAGGTTCGTGCAATCCGTAAGGCCAGTTCATTGGCCTCACTTCCCGAGTTCACAAAAAAACAGGTGTCCAGTTCCCGGGGCAGGGTGTCACACAAACGTTCCGCATATTCGGTGAGACCGTCATACAGATACCGGGTATTGGTATTGAGCTTTGCCATCTGTTTTTGCCCGGCTTCCACCACCTTGGGGTGGCAATGGCCCACATGGCAGACATTGTTATAGAGATCCAGAAAAGGGCGGCCATTGTAATCAAACAAATACTGACCTTTTCCATACAAAAATTTCAGGGGCTTCTCATAGGCGGGCAATATGGAAGGTGCAATCAGTTTTCGGCGTTTTTTTAAAAGCTCCGGTGCAGAGGCCCCCCTATTTTCATAAGGTTTCAAGTCTGTCCGGCCTGCAAGGATAATGGCCGCCTGGGCAGGACCGATGGTCGAGAATACCTCCAGTTTCTGCCAGGCCCTTTCTTCTGAGACAAACCAGCTTTTTCTATCAGGATCAATTTTCCTTCTTTTGGCGGAGATAATGACCGATACGGCCAGTCTTGCACAGATCAAAGGGAAGATCACCGTCATTTCATCCAAAGACAAAGGACGGATCTTATGAAAGGCCCCGATAATAATGGCGGCAGCTTCCAGGGGGTCTTCTTCATCCAGGGTATGATAGGCAAGGGCAATGGCAAGATCGCAGATCACCGGGTTTTCTAGGCAGTCTCCAAAATCAAGAATGCCGGAGATGCGGCCGTTTTGAACCAGAACATTGTCGTCATTCAGATCACCATGGATCAGGCCCCAGGGCAAAAGGTTCAACAGGGGCACGGCAATGGCGGCATAAACATGGAAAACCCATTCAAGAATCCGGCGTTTTTCCGGATCTTCGATGATCATCATAGATGAACGGTGCTGGTCTGCTTTTGCAAGATCCCAGGGGTGGGTTCTGTTTGAATCCGGATGAACAATTCCGGACATGGAAATATTCATCTGTGCAATGAGGCTCCCAAGATTTTCAAGCTGTTCAATGCCTGCGGGAAGGGATTCACACCAGGGATTTCCTTCTACAAATTCAAGAAGGCGGCCGCGGATCTTTTTTGGGTCTTCCGCCAAAAGGCAGGCTTCAATGGACCCGGTCCGGGTGAGGATGATCCTTGGAAGATCAATATTCAGGGCAGAATGAAAAAGCCGTTCCACTGCAAGATGCTCAATTTCCAGGAATCCGGGTCTGGTCTGGTCATCAGCCAGTTTCAGAACAAAAGAGGCCCCACCCTTTGTTTTGATGAGATAGTTTTCATTTTCTCCGGCCAGTTTTGAAATGTCTCCGGAAAGTTCATATTCGGTTTTCAGCAGTTTTTGAATATCATCCATTAAATGCATTTCATCCCTGTTATTCCCGGCTAAAATTTTTCCTGAGAATAACATCCGGTCCGCCATAAATCAATCGATGATCACAGGCAATAAAGAAAACCAAATCCGCCAACAAACTAATTTATTTTGCAACTGATTTTTTTATACTGTATTCTTGATTATATCAAACCGGCAGAAAAAATATTTTATTTGCTGTGATGATACAATGTCATAAAAGCTGAAACAGCTTGACATCATAAGGAGATGTTATGAGTACCATCCTGATCCCGGCGCTGATTTCCGTAACCACCATGTCTCTTTTGGTAGCAGCGTTGTACTTTCATCTTTACCTGGTAAACAGGGACAGACTGCTGAAATTATGGAGTGCGGCCTGGGGGATTTACTCTTTGCGTTTTATTGTACAGACACTGATTGTCTTGCACATTCTGCCCCCGTGGATGGTTGTGATGCAGGAGGCAGCCACCATGGCCGGGGCTCTTCTCTGTATGACCGGTGCCAAAACTTTGGCAAACAGATCCACACCCGCTTGGTGGTGGTATGGGTCAGGCGCTGCCCTCGGCTGGGTGGCGCTGACCCAGATCATACCTTTCCCCTTCTTTTGGAGTGACCTGCCGAGTTCCTCTTTTACCGGCCTTCTTTTTGCCTGGTCCGGAGTCATTATTTTGCGCCAGGTTCAAATCCCCGGTGTCGGACGGGCGGTGTCAGGTTATGCCCTGATTCTTTGGGGTATCCATCGGGCAGACTACACCTTTCTTAGGCCTGTGGCGTGGTTCGCTCCCTGGGGTTTTTTGCTTGCCGCCGTGCTTTTCCTCGCAGCCGCCATCGGTATGCTGTTGCTCTATTATGATAAAATCCGGGCCGAACTCTTAAAGCAAATCCAGGATCGCAATCTGATGCAGAAAACGCTTGCCGAGAGTGAAGAGAAATATCGGGTGCTTTTTGAAAATATGACGCCAGGGGTTTTTTATCAAAGAATGGACGGGGTCCTGACCGACTGTAATAAATCGGCGCTGGAGATGCTTGGATTGACCCATGACCAATTCATCGGAAAAACTTCTTTGGATCCACACTGGAAGGTCGTCAAAGAGGATGGAACGGATCTGCCAGGAGAAAAGCATCCTTCCATGGTTGCATTAAACAAAGGCAAACCGGTTCGCGATGAGGTTATTGGTGTTTTTAATCCACAAAAGAAAGAGTATACTTGGCTTGTTGTTAATGCCATCCCACAATTTAAACCCGGCATGAAAATCCCCTATCAAGCGTTTGTCACGCTTCATGATATAACTGAACGTAAAAAAATGGAGGCACAGCTTCTCCAGGCCCAGAAAATGGAGTCCATCGGTCGGCTCGCAGGCGGCGTGGCCCATGATTTCAACAATATGCTAAGCATCATTATCGGCAATACTGAAATCATTCTGGATGATTTGGATTCAGCAAACCCTGTTGTCAGCAATCTGCATGAAATTCACAAGGCTGCCGAGCGCTCGACCAACCTCACCCGTCAATTATTAGCCTTTGCGCGTAAACAAACAATCTCCCCGAAACTGCTTGATCTGAATAAAACCATTGAAGGAATGCTTAAAATGCTGAACCGCTTGATCGGCGAAAATATCGATCTGGCCTGGTTGCCCAAAGCCGATCTGTGGACGATCAAGCTTGATCCGTCCCAGGTTGACCAGATTTTGGCCAATTTATGTGTCAATGCAAGGGATTCGATAAAAGATGTGGGGAAAGTCACCATTGAGACGGACAATGTGAGCTTTGACCATGATTATTGCCTTGAGCATGACGGCTTTAAACCCGGTGATTATGTCATGACCGCAGTGAGCGATAATGGATGCGGCATGGGCAAAGAGATATTGGACAACCTGTTTGAGCCGTTTTTTACCACAAAGGAAGTCAGCGAGGGGACCGGTCTCGGATTGGCTACGGTTTACGGAATTGTAAAACAGAACAATGGATTTATCAATGTCTACAGTGAACCGGGCAAGGGGACAACTTTCAGGATTTATTTTCCGAGACATGCCGAAAAAGAACTGCCTGAACAGAAACCGGAATCAAAGACGGCTGATGCCAGAGGGTTTGAAACCATCCTGTTAGTGGAAGATGAAAAGGCTATTTTAAAAATGACAACCCTGATGCTTGAACGACTGGGTTATACTGTGCTTGCGGCTTCAAATCCGGCTGAGGCCTTTGATATGGCAAAATCATATTCAGGGAAGATCGATTTGCTCATGACCGATGTTATAATGCCGGGCATGAATGGAAAAGATCTGGCCAATCAAATCACTCAGGTCTTTCCGAACCTCAAAGCTCTCTTTATGTCCGGCTATACCGCCAATGTTATTGCCCATCACGGCGTGTTGGACAAGGGGGTCTCGTTCATCCAGAAACCCTTCTCCAGACAGGAGTTGGCTAAAAAAGTAAGGGAAGTATTGGATGAATGATTACACGATCTTTTTTTGCAAGACACTGAGATATTGTGCTAAAAAAGATGGGGAAGCGGTTGTTGGTGAAAACATGCACAATAAAGGAATCTGTTGAATGGCAAAAAGAAAGACATCTGAAAAATCAGGACTTCCTCCGGGAACCCTGGTCCATATCGGTGAGAAAAGAACTGAAACGGCAAAAATCACCCTGATGGAATATGGTCCGGACCGGTTTCTGGAGAGATATGTGGATTCCATGGAGGAGCTCCTCCCTGTCAAGGATGCTCCCGGCGTTATCTGGATTAATATTGACGGCCTTCATGAAACAGGGCTCATTGAAAAAATCGGTGCAGGGTTTAATATCCATCCGCTGATCCTTGAAGACATCCTGCACACAAAGACCCGGTCTAAGGTTGAAGTCTTTGACACAGGCATCTTTATTGTTTTTAATATGCTCTATTATAACAAAGCAGCAGGAGAAATCCTTTCAGAGCAATTCAGCATCATTCTCGGCTCGAATTTTGTCATCTCCTTCCAGGAAAGAGAAAACCCGCTTTTCAGCCCCCTGACGGACAGAATCAGGAATGATAAAAGCCGCATCCGGAAAAAAAGAGCGGATTATCTGGCCTATGCCATTTTGGATATGGCAGTGGACAGCTATTTTATTATTCTTGAAATCCTGGAAGAAAAAATTGAAGCCCTGGATGAAGAACTGAGCTTTTCCTTATCCAAAGAAACGTTTAAATCCATCAGCAATATGAAACGAAATCTCATTGCCATGAGAAGGGCGGTTGTTCCGCTCAGGGAGCTCATCAATACCCTTGAGAAAAATGATTCCGGCCTGATAGATGACGGTACCCTGATCTTTTTCAGGGATATTTATGATCATGTGCTTCAGATCCAGGAAACAACCGATATCTACAGAGAAATTGTTTCCGGCCTGCATGATATTTTTCTGGCCAATGTGAACAACAAGACCAATGAAATCATGAAGACCCTCACCATTACGGCCACCATCTTTATTCCATTGACCTTTATCGCCGGGATCTACGGCATGAATTTCAAATATATGCCGGAACTGGAATGGCAATACGGCTATTTTGCCGTCTGGGGCTTGATCATCAGTGTGGTCAGTGTCATGTTTTATTTTTTTAAAAAGAAAAACTGGTTCTAAACCTCCCTTCCTTACCTCTCCGGCGGTTCATCGGAAACGATTCATTTTTGTTGCTTGACAAATTATAACAATTGTTAAATTTTAATTTAACAGTTGAACAAGGATAAATGAATGATGTCGACGGATTCAGGAAAATGGTTGCTGCTCATACATCAGATCCCGCCCAAACCCAATACTTTCCGGGTAAAAATCTGGCGGCGGCTTCAGAAGATAGGAGCAGTGGCCATCAAACAATCGGTTTATGCAATGCCTGTTTCAGATCAGTCCAGGGAAGATTTAAGCTGGACCCTTAAGGAAATCATGGACGGCGGCGGGGACGGATCTATTTTTGAGGCATTGTTTGTGGAAGGCTTAACAGATGATCAGATTATTTCTCTGTTTCAGAATGCACGCAAGGCAGATTATGAAAAAATCATTCTGGAGGCAAACGGTCTGCTTCTTGACTGGTCTTCTGCTGAAGGGGAAAAGGCCCTTCCCTTCAAAAGATCGGTTCAACTGTCCAGATTGAAGGCCCGTCTGGATGAAACCATTGCCATTGACTTTTTCCAGGTATCGGAAAGGGGAACAGCCGAGATTCTTTTTAAGGAACTTGAAAAAACCGTCCATGGCCGAAATCCTGTAAAAAATGCCAGCAACGTCGAAACTGAAAATCTTAAAGACAAAACCTGGGTCACCCGGAAAAATATTTTTGTTGACCGTATTTCCTGCGGATGGCTGATTAAACGCTTTGTCGATGAAAATGCAGTATTCAAATTTGCGTCACCGTCCCGGTACACATTAAAAACCGGGGAACTGCGGTTTGACATGTTTGACGGCGAATTTACCCATGAGGATGATAAATGCACATTTGAAGTCATGATAGAGAGATTGAATCTAAAGGACAAGGCACTGAATCTCATGGCCGAGGTCATTCACGATATCGATTTAAAAGATGCCAAATTCGGCCGCATGGAAACCCAAGGCATAAAAGCTCTTTTGACGGGTCTTGTGGCGGTGACGCCGGATGATCATCTGAGAATGAAGGAAGGATTTGCCATGTTTGAAAATCTCTATGCTTATTTTCACAGGAACAAAGCTTAGAAGGCAAGGGAACCAAAAGATCACAATGAACAACAAACGATTAAAGGAGAGAATGTATGCCAAGCATTGATAAACATAATCAGAAAAGCCTGGAGAGAACCGGGAAATCTTATCATGAAATTCATGAGTGGATCGATGATCCGGATCATAAGGAAGAGCGGCACGATATTACCCGGGTGCTTGAGTTTGGAAAAATGTTCGAGGATAAATACGGCAAAGAAGGGGCAGGGGAATATGTTCAGCACCTGGCCGATGATCTGAACGGCAAGTTCAGCCATCTTGTCGAGGACGTTCAGGTTCTGGTGAATAAAACCCTGGGTTATTTTGGGGCCCGGAAATCGTGAACTTTTTACCGGTTTAAATTGTTTTAAAGAATTTCAGGAGAAGAAAAATGAAATGGATCACAAGGTCTCATGTTCATGTGGATAGGGTTGCCTGCCCTTGGCTGATTAAGCGGTTCATCGATTCGGAAGCTGAATTTTTATTTGTCCCGAGAATTGAGGTCATGAAAACCGCAAAGGAAACCGGCGCAATTGCGTTTGATACCGTCGGTGCCGAGCTTCATCACGAGGGAAATCTTTGCACCTTTGATGTGATCATAAAAAAATATGAACTCACCGACAAGGCCCTTCTTCGTCTGGCCGGGATCATCAATGCCGCTGATACCGGCAATCTGGGGGCTGATCCGCTTGCACCCGGCTTTGAGGCCATTGCCGTGTGCTATGGCTTACGTTTCCCGGATGACCATGAAAATATCCATCGGCAGTTTGAAGTATATGATGCCCTGTATGCCTGGTGCAGGCTGGATACAGCCCGCACTGGTTCCTGAAAGGCAGCCTGATGGAACATAACAGAGCCATAACAAGTCGAACTGCAAGGCTGGCGGATTTTCTGGCACTTCAGCGCAGCACCGTGGGGCTTCTGGCCATGGTGGTGCTGGTGGGTATGGGCGAGCGTATGGCGGAGCGGTTTCTGCCCATTTATATCCTGGCCCTGGGCGGAGGTGTTTTAGCCGTCGGTCTGTTGCAGGCCATGGATAATTTTCTTTCAGCCCTTTACTCCTTTCCCGGCGGTTATCTGTCCGACCGTATCGGCACCAAACGCTCGCTTCTGGTCTTTAACCTGATTGCCATGGCCGGGTTTGCCCTGGTGATCCTGATCCCAACCTGGCAGGCGGTTCTCATCGGTGCCGTGCTTTTTATTTCATGGTCGGCCATATCGCTTCCTGCCACCATGAGTCTTATGTACAGGGTATTGCCGCAAAATAAAAGAACCATGGGGGTAAGCGTTCATTCATTGACCCGCCGCATTCCCATGGCCCTTGGCCCTGTGGTCGGAGGGCTCTTTATCGGTATCTGGGGAGAGCAGACCGGCATCCGTCTGGCCTTTGGTGCTGCCCTGATCATGGCCATCCTGGCCCTGTTCCTGCAACAGTGGATGATTGAAGAAGACAGGGTTGAAAAGGGTTCAAAAACCGATACCTGTGAGCTCACGCCTGAAAAAAATCCCATCAGATTGTTTCAATTGATGAATCCTGCCATGAAGCGGCTTTTGATAACCGATATCCTGATCCGGTTCTGCGAACAGATCCCCTATGCCTTTGTGGTCATCTGGTGCATGAAGACGATTTCCGAGCCTGTATCAGCCCTTCAATTCGGCTTTCTGACCACCATTGAAATGGCCGTGGCCATCCTCGTATACATTCCCGTGGCCTATCTGGCAGACCGCAGCACTAAAAAACCCTTTGTCCTGATGACCTTTGTGTTTTTTACATTGTTTCCCCTGGTTCTGCTTTACAGCAAATCCATTGAATGGCTGGTCGTGGCCTTTATTTTCAGGGGGTTAAAAGAATTCGGCGAGCCCACCCGGAAGGCGCTGATCATGGATCTGGCCCCGGATCGCTGCAAGGCCGGGATGTTCGGTCTGTATTACCTGATCCGGGATATGGTTGTATCCCTGGCCGCTCTGGGCGGGGCCTTCCTATGGCAGATCAGCCCTGAGGCCAATCTGATCACCGCCTTTGGTTTCGGTGTCCTGGGAACACTTGGGTTTGCAATTTTCGGCAAGGATATGGCAGCACCTGACCCCATAGGGAGGATTAAATGAATATAAATTCTTCACCCATATTGTTTAAGGATGCCTTGAAATTTTGGGCAAAACTCGGATTTATCAGCTTTGGCGGGCCGGCAGGCCAGATTGCCGTCATGCACCAGGAAGTGGTGGAACTCAAAAACTGGATCAGTGAAAACCAGTTTTTAAGGGCGCTGAATTTCTGCATGCTCCTGCCCGGACCCGAAGCCCAGCAGCTGGCCACCTATATCGGCTGGCGCATGCATGGGACGATTGGCGGGATTGCGGCCGGAGCCCTTTTTGTCATCCCCTCCATATTTGTCATGCTCTTGCTCAGCTGGCTGGCCGTGGCCCATATTGATATCCCGGTTGTGGCGGCGGCTTTTTATGGGGTCCAGCCTGTGGTGGTGGCCGTGGTAATAGAGGCTGTGATGCGGATAGGCAAAAAGGCGCTGAAGCATGGGTCACTTTATGGGTTTGCTGCCATTGCCTTTGCTGCCATATTTTTCTTTAAAATTCCATTTCCGGTCATTGTCGTGATGGCCGCCCTGGGCGGGCTCCTCATGCAGCGTATATTGCCCCAGGTATTCTGCAAGGGCGGTTTTGATCCCCAGACCCGGGAATGCCGGATGGAAGCCGAGCCGGAAACTACCCAAAACAGGACCAGACCGTCCCTGTCTCATTTTTTCCGTGTCTTTTTCATCTGCTTTTTTTTATGGGCGGCTGTGGTCGGGACAGTGGGGTTGGTTTTTGGATTTGACGCCACCCTGTCCCGGATTGCCCTTTTTTTCACCAAAGCCGCTTTTGTTACCTTTGGCGGAGCCTATGCCGTGTTAAGCTATATCACGGATACGGCCGTCTCCAGCGGGTGGGTAACCATGCAGCAAATGCTCATCGGTCTCGGGCTTGCAGAATCCACCCCCGGCCCTCTCATCATGGTGACCCAGTTTGTGGGATTTATAGGGGCATGGACGTTGCCCGGCAGTCTCACACCGTTAACCGCGGGTATTCTGGGCGCCCTGATCACCACCTATGTGACATTTTTACCAAGTTTTTTCTTTATCTTTGCCGGAGCCCCTTTTATCGAAGCCATGGCCGGGAACCATCGCCTTCAGGCAGCCCTGACCGGGATTACGGCCGCCGTGGTAGGCGTTGTGCTGAATCTTGCAGTGTGGTTCGGTTACAAGGTCATCCTTCCCAATGGCGGCGGCCCGGATATTTTTGCCTTGATATCAGCCGGTGTCAGCTTTTTTTTAATCCAAAAACACCACATTCCCATCCAGTATATGGTGCCGCTTGGTGCGGCAGCAGGCGTGATCCGGCTATGGATTCTTTATTAAACATCAATAAGGAGAAATAATATCATGACAGATTCCATCACCATTAAAGAATTAGAGGCCTTTTTAAAAGGAAAAGAAAAAATAACCCTGCTGGATGTCCGCCGGCAATCCGATTATCTGGCAGCCCCAAGAAAAATCATTTCTGCTGTCCGGCAAGATCCTGAGGCAATCGATACTTGGGCAAAACACCTGCCGGCTGACGGACTCACCATCGTCTATTGCGTAAAAGGCGGATCAGTGAGCCGATCCGTTGCAGACCGGTTGCAACAGGATGGCCTGAAGACCGTTATTGTGGAAGGGGGCCTCAATGCCTGGGTCGAAAACGGCGGGCCGACAGAGGAAAGCCATACGCTGAATAATGAATACCGGATTCAGGAGTCTGATATTGATCTTTTGCGTACAGCCGGTCTCAGTGAGGAAGATTTAACCCATAGTTTGAAGGTGGCACAAAAAGCATTGGAAATTGCCGCTCGGACCAAGGCTGCCCTGGATATGGAATTTGTGGGACGGGGAGCGCTTTTTCATGATCTGGGAAAAGCCAAAACCCATGATATGAGCCATGGCTGTTTGGGAGCTGAAATGGGAAGGGCCCTGGGCCTTCCGGACGCGATAACCGGCGTGATGGAAAAGCACATCCGCGGCGGTTTGAGCCCGGAAGAGGCCAAGGAATTGAATCTGCCGGTCAAAGACTACACCCTTGAAAAACTGGAGGAACGCATCATCATCTATGCCGACCGGCTGGTGGACATTATCACGGAAGGTATCGTGCCGATCAAGGACGAGAAAGAAGCAGAAGACCGTTTTGAAGAGATATTAAAAACCATCCCCAAATATGGAAAAAATGACAAGACCCTTGAACGATATCTTGGCTATCACAGGGAAATCCTAAAATTGATTGAAGGCTGAAAAAACAGTCTAATCAGGCTTGTTCAGGCTGTCTGTGAACTCGGCATCCAAACATAGCCAATCTTTTGCCTGGTGAATGTCCCGGAATACCATTTTTTCCAGATTGGTATTTTCGGAAAGGATCTCCCACATTCTTGAAAGCCCAAAAACAAGATCAGTTTTTGCAACAACGGCACATTTACTATTGTTGAACAAGGGCTCATGATGTTTGTCCTGATTTACTATTTTCCGGATATCGTCATATGTAGGATTAAACCCGGTTACCTCCTGATAATCACACAGAATATTGAAACCATTTTTCCATTCTGTTTCTGCAAACATTTTTGCACCCTCTGTCAAAATTTCATCAATTGTCAATTTTCCCCAGGCTTTTATATATGCGACCTTATGGCCGGGAAATATTCTGTATTGTATCGGCATGGAATAGCTCTTAAATGATAAATATTTTGTAAAATTTTATAAACTATAACGCAAAATTCATCGGCGGCTGTTAGACGTCCGTTGGATTGCATTGTTGGCTCTGCTCTTTTAAAGAATTTATACTAACGTATTTCGGCATGCTTTATTCGTCACCCCAAGCCTGCTCAGTTTCCCAAACCAAAAACTCATCAGTTGCAACCGGGTTTTGTTCGTACCGGTCATCTGAATCGTTCTCATATTATACTTCCTAATATGGCTTTTATAGCTATAGTGATCCACATTGAAGAGTATCTCAAATAAATCGGTGCAGCCAACAGCCTCAAATCACCGGCGCTGTGCCAGTACCAAAGCCCGCAACCTCCTCAAGCCGGGGACTTTTAAAAGACAGGTCCTTATGAAGGAGACCAGCTGCAGAGGGTATTGATATCTTGCCAGGACCCCGGCCACGCAAAGCGGCAGGTTAAAACCCCCGGCTACCCGGCTATTCTGTTCTCACCCGCCCTATCGATCTTTCAGATATTGCTTCAAGTCTCGATAATAATTCTCGTGAGGCCCGATCATAATAAGTTCCAGATCGTTGCTAAGCTTTTGATAAGCGAGCAAATACCGGGTGGCCTTGAGGTTGAACTTATGTACGAATATGCCTCTTAAATCACCTTTCTTTTCTTCACCAAGACTCGGGTTTTCCGCTATTCTCCTGATTTCCAGATCCAATGTGTCCTTTTCGCTCTTTGACATCTTTTTTACTTTCTTCTCAAAAGACCTTGACTGGTAGATATTCATGCCGATCTATCCAAATTTATATTCTGTTTTCTCGTTTTCATCCAACTCGTCCTGCCCAATCAGGATTTCCTTTATGAGAGAATATGGCAGGTCAGGATTTTCTTCGGCGCATTTACCCATACGTGCCCAATGCTCAATCTGACCGGCTAAAGATCTGTGGTCAATCCGCCCGTATCTTTTTGCCTCATCTACAAGTTTTTCAGATATTCTTACCGCTGTGGCCATGGTTGTCCCTCCAAATAATTATGTTACACTATGTAATCATTATATTTCTTAAAATTACATAGTGCAACCAAAGATTGCTTATTTATTTTGAGGATAGCGGCTGGGCTCAGAGCGTTTCCGACACGCTCTGGAGCCCTTTGTGTACAACCGGCATGGGCATTTTTGTGAGAAAGTGTCTGAAGGGCTGATCGTCGGCACACGGGTGATGGCAAACAAATGCAGGTTTTTTGAACAAGAACTTCGGCTTATGGTCGATCAGAAGAAAAGCAAGGTCGCCCCATAGATGAATGGCTCCGCATCCGGATAAGGATAAGCCAATGGAAACAGCAGCGCTATGCCCGGACCCCGGCTACCCGATTTCACATTTTCCTTGCATTTTCAAACAAAGCATACAGTCGGATAAAAAACTCATTTCGTACCTTTTCAATATACAAAGCTTCCTTGAAATCAAGGAATGCCGTGTCTTTGCTCTTGAACCTGTCTGGCTCAACTTGCAATGCATAAGAATTGATCTGCGTTTTCCAGAACCATTCTGCACAACAGAACTGGACGTTTTCCGGATCGATATCCGTGATTTAACCCGATCAAAAATTCTCTGGCGGGTGAAGGGGTTTATTCCAGCTTTTTTCGTAGCAGTTTTGTTCCATAGGCTTGATAAGGACTCTTAAAAGTATTATACATAGTATGATTAATCAATATTTTTGATTAAAAAAATGAGGTTTATTATGAATACGATAACAGCAAACCAATTAAAGACAAAAGGGGTTTCAGCAATTCAGGAAAATCTTTCAGAGAATCATGAATTGATCATTACGGTCCGGGGGAAAGAAACATTTGTCATCATGGATATGGAGCATTATAGCTATTTGAGGGAATGCGAACTTGATGCTGCGCTTCATCAGGCGAAAACTGACTATAATGATGGGAATTACATCAAAGAAAGTGTTGATGACCACATTAAAAGAATTACACAATGACATATATCATTGTCTATACGGATAGTTATATTAAGAGAGCTTCGAGATTTGTTAAAAAACATCCTGATTTAATACCCCAGTATCAAAAAATACTTAAACTTTTAGAAATAAATCCAAATCATCCCTCTTTAAGGCTTCACCCTTTAAAGGGAAACTTAAAGAATCTATATTCGGTTTCAATTAACATATCCTATAGAATCACGCTCGAATTTTTCATCACGGAAAAAGAAATTATTTTGGTGAATGTCGGGCATCATGAAGAAATCTATTAAAATTATGATAAGGCCTGAAAATGAAGGAGATTTTTTGATAATGCACGACTACCCCTTTGACCCGACCCCTGAATTGGAAATCCTGTCCAGGATTCAGACCCTGAAGACGCATATGGAAAGCCACAGGCTGGATGCTCTGTTTTTAACTCACAGACCGGATATTTATTATTTTTGCGGAACTGCCCAGGACTGTTATCTCTATATTGAAAAAGACCAGGACCCGGTTCTGTTTGTAAAGCGATATCTGCCCCGTGCCCGGCAGGAAGCTGCATTTACAACGATTGAACCCATTGATTCCATCAAGGATATCCCAAAATGGATCAAAGGGCATTTTAAAAAGCTTCCTAAAACCTGCGGCCTTGCCTTTGATGTGGTGCCGGTAAGGGATTATCAGTTTTATCAGCATCTTTTCCCTGGAACGGATTTTAAGGACGGGTCTCCTGTGATTGAGGCCTGCCGCCAGATCAAATCCGCCTATGAAATTGAAAAACTGGAAGCAGCAGCGCTTGTTTCGAAGCTGACCTTTGATTTTATGGCAGAAAACATCCGCCCCGGAATTTCGGAAATGGAATTTTGCGGCATGTTTGAATCCTATTCCCGGACCCTGGGACATTCGGGCAAGCTGTTAACCCGGCATTACCGCCTGGAAGGATTTCCTTTTCATCTCATGAGCGGGAAAAACGGCGGCATTCCCGGCGGTCTTGATTCCCCGCTCTGCGGTACCGGCACGTCCAATGCCTATCCCTATGGGGCCGGGCCAAAGCTGCTGGAAAAAAACGAACCCATCCTGGTGGATTTCGGCACTTTGCTGGATGGGTATCATATTGACGAATCCCGGATGTTTGTCATGGGAAAAATGGAGGACAAGGCGAAAAATGCCGGTCTGGCATCCATCGAGATTCTAAACCGGGTAAAGGATAAGATTGCGCCGGGCATTGCCATGGGAGAGGTATTTGAAACCGCTGTCCATACGGCTGAAAAGCTTGGCTATGGAGATCAGTTTTTAGGTCTGCCGGATCTGAAATCAAAATTCATCGGTCACGGGGTCGGGCTTGAACTGGTGGAAAATCCCATTCTTGCCCAGGGCAGAAAAGACTCCTTGCTGCCGGGGATGGTCTTTGCCGTGGAGCCCAAATTCATTTTCAAAGACGAATTTGCAGCCGGCATCGAAAGCATGATATATGTTACTAAAACAGGGAGCCGGTTTTTAAGCCGGACAGAGAATAAAATTTTCTGCTGTTGAAGAACGCTCCTAACCAAAGGTGATTATCATGAATTTACTGAAATATTTTCTTTTTATCCTTTTTCTGGTTTTTCCACACCCTGCACAAGCCAAATCCGTTACCATTGTCATGTATGATATTGTACCATATGTTTCACCGACGCTTGCAAACGATGGGTTTGTGGCGGAAATCATTACCACGGCATTCAAAAGGGCGGGTTATGATGTTTCAGCGGAACTTTCTTCATGGCCTAGGTGTCTCAGCCATATGGAAAACGGGACAAAAGACGTCATGACCAATCTGTTTTTTACCAAGGAAAGGGCAGAGCTTTATGGATATCCCGAGACCCATTTGGCTTTTTTCAAATATGTTTTTTATAAGAAAGATGGCAGGACCGATATCCCGGACATCATCACCCTTTCCGATTTAAAAAAACTTAAGGTCGGGCTTGTAAGCAAAGCTTCATACAGCGTGAAATTTGATGCCGTTATCCCTGAATTGACCAATGTTTATTATGGATTACGAGAAATCCTGATGCTCCAGATGCTTTTGGCAGATCGCCTGGATATTGTTCCGAGTTCTTTTTACCTGGGTGAATATTTTAAAACCCAGGAAGACAAAAGCGTTGTCAATAAAGTCAAACAGATTGATTCCGATTTTTTTGAAGAAAAAAAATTATTTCCGATTTTTAATAAAAAAAATCCGGATTATCTGAAGCTGATGGCGGATTATGATTTGCAGATGAAAGAAATGAAAGCGGACAAGACCCTTGAAACAATTTATCTTCGGCACAACGTCCCCTATTTTGAAGGCAAATGACCATTTTTTGATCGGATAAAAAATCAAGCCCGGCAGGCGAATAAACTCCTGCCGGGCTTGATGCAGATATTGGATCAGGAAGCCAGTTCCCTTCTGTCCGACATGTCCACAAGGGTTCTTTCCCTGGCTTTGTCAATGCCCAGGGCTTTTCGTTTTTTATCGATGTGGGCGATCATCATTCTGGCAATTTCATGGGGGTCTGCTGCAACGCCCCATTTCCCATAGCCCTGTTTTTCAAGACCATCAAACAAAAGCTGATGAAATTTTGTGTCCTTGATGGAGGGAAATCCGATTCCAAAAATCGTATACACTCCCGACATTACAAAATACTGGCCGATTGCCAGGGCTTTTTCGCTCATCCATTCGGGAGCGCAGCCTGCGGCCGGAAGATCGGCAATGGTGTTGCCGAGCCCGCCTGCCTTGACCATGGCTGAAGCCGCAATGAGAATCCTGGTATTGTCCACGCAGGAGCCAAGACCCAGGACCGGCGGTATGCCGACCGTTTCACAGACCTCGGCAAGACCCGGTCCTGCCAGGGGGGCGGCTTCGGGAACGAGAAGCCCTGCCTTGGCCAGGGAAATTTGTGAACACCCGGTCTGTAGGACCAGGACATCGTTTTTGATCAATTCTTTTACCAGCTCAACATGGACGGAATCCTGTTTCACCTTGGGGTTGGTACAGCCGACAATGCCGGCCACGCCGCGGATTCTGCCATTGATGATATTGTCATTCAAAGGTGTATAGCTGCCCCGGAAGGTGCCGCCCAGCATATATTCGATATATTCATGGGTAAACCCGTGAACCCCGGACTGGATGATTTTAGGGATCTGGACCGGCATCTTTCTGGAACCGAATCTGGCAATGGCCTTTGACAGGATCTGGTCCGTACATTTTCTGGGGTTCATCTCTTCAAATTCAATATGGGTGGCGCCTTCAATATGGCACCGGGAATTGGTGGTGATCAAATGGGTGTCGTAACACCTTGCCACTTCAGCCAGCCCTTGTTTGATGCACTGGATATCCACGACCATGGCATCCACGGCTCCGGTCACGACAACAGCCTCGGTGGACCCGAAATTCCCGGCATGGGAAATGCCGTGACGGGACATCATTTCAGCCCCTGAACAGCACATGCCCACAAGATTGATTCCCTTTGCGCCGGCAGCCTTTGCCTGTTCAATAAAAAATTTGTCATAAACCGCGGCCAGCATCCCTTCAAACATGGCAGGCTCGTGTCCGTGTACAATGATGTTCACTTGGTCTTCTTTTAAGACGCCCATGTTGACGTCTGCAAGGGTCGGGGAAGGGGTGCCGAACATGATATCCGAGAGTTCCGTGGCCACCATGGAGCCGCCCCACCCGTCGGCAAGAGCGGTTCTGCTGACCTGTTTCATCAGGTTGTTATATTCCTGGTCGCACCCGATATGGGTCCGGCTCATCATTTCCATGACTTCCACCATGGCGCCTCTGGGCATGATCCCGTCTTTTCTCCATTGTTCCTGAAGCGCCTCAGGGGCCCGTTTTGTAAAGGGCATTTCACCTGTCACATTGGAAAAGGTTTTTTCAAGCTCGTCATGGAGTTCTTTTGCAACTTCCAGGACTTCCTTGCCTTCGGTTTCAATGCCGATGGATTTGGCCACCCGCTCCAGTTTTATGGTGTCTTCGATTTTAAAATCCTTTACCCGGCCTTCAATAATGCCTTTGAACAACCCGAGGATATGTCTGCCGTGATCATTGTGGGAGGCTGAGCCTGCAGCCACATTTCTTGCAAAATTCCTGGCTTCGATGGTGTCGATGGTGGCGCCGCAGACCCCCACCTTTTTATAAGGATCTTTGGGGTTTAACCGGCAGGGTCCCATATAGCAATGTTTGCAGCAGGCAGAGACTTCACCGATGGGGCAGGGTTTCATGTCATAGCCCCGGTCAAGATCAATGATGACGCCGTCTTTTCTGGCTTTTTCAAGCATCTGCCGGGTGGCTTCGCACGATGTACGGTCTTTGGCATTTACAACACCGGTCTCGGTTTTTTCATTTCCCATGGGGTTCTCCTTATTTATAGATTGTCTTTTGTATGGTTCTTTAAGCTTTTGACAAACCCATTCTCCCGCTTTTTAAAAAGCAGGGAAAGGGCGTCTTTTTTGAACATCTAATAAAAAGGAGGGGCAGTGGGGCTTTTTTATTCCAAATTTTTCTTTTGCATCAGCCGATGGATGCTATGGAAGCAAATCTTGGCTCATGAAGCGGGATGAGGATATCCGCCTCTTTTTGAACTTCTCTCATGATGTCATAGGCCTTGTAGACATCCACATGGGTGCCGGGCGGGATCAAATCCATTTCCATGCCCCTGATTTCGGGTGGGGGGTTGAAATTTTCATCAATCAGACAGAACCCTGTGATGACTGCCTTTCCTTTGGCGGTTTCAACATACACCGTCAGACCGCCTTTGGTGTGGACCGGGGTGTGCCGGACCTGGATACCGGGGACAATGTCGCCGTCCTGACGGATAATTTCGATTTGTCCGTTTTCTTCGATATCGTCAATATAGTCTGAAAGATAGCGATAGTCCAGGGGATGGGGATCATGGATGGATTCAAGCTCTTTTTCATGGATATAAAATTTTGCATTTTCACATTTATAATCGTTTTCACAATGATCCATGTGAAGATGGGTATGGATGACGATATCGATACCGGCAGGGGTTAATCCATGCTTTTCAAGCCCCTGTTCAAAGGTGTAAATTTTTCCGCCAATGGCATCCTCCCGGTCTTTTGACTGGATGGGCTTCATTTCACCGGTATCCACCAGGATGTTTTTATCACTGCCCTTGATGAGCCAGGCGTAGATGGGAATCGTATACTGTTGGCCCTGGCCGTACTGGTAGGTCATCATGCTTTTGTCAAAGACTTTTGTTCCAAGGACAATGGGGTGGATGGTGTATGCCATGATCGGTTTCTCCTGATTCTTTCACTTTCTCTTGCCATGGAAATAGCTTGAAGCCTCTCAAATGTCAACTCTTATGCGTCGTCTTAAAAACCGGATTCATTTTGTGAATGGGTTTTCCAAAATAAAGGTTTCAATTTTTATTGAAATTCGGTATTTATTGCTTGACTTTCAGCTTGGTTTTTTAATAGTTGTCACTTTGGTAGCAACGAAATTTTGCATCACTGTTGAAACCCTTTGTGATGAAGAACCGGAAGGCAGAAAAAGAATAAAAAAGGCAGGAAAATGACCATCGAAAATCTGAAAACCGCAATAGAAACCTGTTATAAAGACCATTCAAAAGAAATTGAACACCTTGTTCTCCACATCCATGAAAATCCGGAACTCTCTGAAGAAGAAGATCTGGCCTGCCGCCTGCAAACAGAATTTTTAGAGAAGCAGGGCTTTGATGTAACCAGACATTACAAAGGGCTAAAAACATCCTATGCGGCAAGCGCAGGGGAGGGATTTCCCCATATCTGTTTTATGTCTGAATATGATGCCCTGGCCGGAATGGGCCATGGCTGCGGCCATAATCTCATCACAGGGGTGGCCCTCAGCAGCGGTATCATATTGAAACAGCTTATAGAGGATCAGAACCTGAAAGGCCGGGTGACCATCATGGGAACACCGGCCGAAGAAAAAAGGGGATGCAAAATTGATCTGATTGCAGCCGGGGCCCTTAAAGATGTGGATATCGTGCTCATGGCCCATCCGTCTGACCATCCCACGTCCCAGTCCATGGAAGCCTCCGGCATTATGCAGTTTATCATCCGCTTTACCGGTAAGGCTGCCCATGCCGCAGCTTCTCCGGAGAAAGGACTCAATGCCCTGGACGCCGTCCGGCTGCTTTTTGCCGGTGTGGATGCCTGGCGCCAGCAGTTGCCCGAGACCTGCCGGATTCATGGTGTGATCAAGGACGGAGGAAAAGCGCCCAATATTATCCCGGATTTTGCTACGGCAGATTTTTATGTCCGGGCTTTTGACATGGATTTTTTGCTGTCCATGAAAAAGCGGTTTGAAAATATTGCAAAAGGGGCAGCGCTCATGACCGATACAACGGTTGAGGTGGAGGCGGTTAAAAATGCCTACAAACCGGGCAAGCCCAATCCGGTATTGAATCAGGAATTCATGAGACTGGCACAGGAATACGGCATGGCACCGGAATGGCAGGAACGGTCGCGGGCCTCTTCCGATTTCGGAGATGTGACCTATGAAGTCCCGGCCATGCATGGTTTTTTT
This sequence comes from uncultured Desulfobacula sp., assembly GCA_964635025.1. Classification (GTDB taxonomy): domain Bacteria; phylum Desulfobacterota; class Desulfobacteria; order Desulfobacterales; family Desulfobacteraceae; genus Desulfobacula. The sequence goes on from CAZWMY010000037.1 coordinate 28,786, forward strand.
AATATCACGGCACCCAATAAAGAGATTGTGATCCATTCCAAGGAATTTGCAGACTGCGCCGCCTCATCCTTTGCCCTGGACCAGATGGGAAAAACTGCAAGGATTTTATCGGAAATCGGGTATATGTATGTAACCCGTGAAGATTTCAGGAAAAAAGTATTGGATGCCTTTCCTTTTAAAAAGGCCGGGGCATAAAATCCTTGACTTATGACAGCCGGATTTATACTAGCAGGGCAGACAAAAACAATGAATCAAATTTTGCAATGATAACGGGCGCCCATGGACAATAATCAAACGGCTTTATCAGTTGAAGACCTTCACAAACGTTTTGGCAGTGTCGAGGTGCTCAAAGGCATTTCCCTTACCGCAAACAAAGGAGATGTCATCTCCATCTTGGGGTCCAGCGGGTCGGGCAAAAGCACGCTTTTGCGCTGTATCAATTTTCTTGAAATGCCGGACAAGGGAAAAATCATTGTGGGCGGTGAAGAAATCCTCATGGTGAAAAACCGGAAAGGCGTGAGCAGACCCAAAGACATCCGCCAGGTCGAAAGAATCCGGACCAAGCTGGCCATGGTATTTCAGCAGTTCAATCTGTGGAGCCACATGACCATTCTTGAAAATGTGATTGAAGCCCCCATCCATGTTTTGAAAATCCCCAAAGCCGAGGCTCTTGAAAGAGGAAAATATTATCTGGATAAGGTGGGCATCGGGGAGAAATTTTCTGCCTACCCAGCCCAGCTTTCCGGCGGTCAGCAGCAAAGAGCCGCCATTGCGAGAGCCCTGGCTGTGGAGCCTGATGTCATGCTGTTTGACGAGCCGACCTCGGCCCTTGATCCCGAGCTTGTGGGTGAGGTTCTCCAGGTCATTAGAAATCTTGCCAAAGAAGGCAGGACCATGATTGTGGTGACCCATGAAATGGGATTTGCAAAGGATGTGTCCACCCGTGTGATTTTTTTACACAATGGATTGATTGAAGAAGATGGTGCGCCTGCAATGGTTTTCGGAAATCCGAAATCGGACCGGTTCCGGGAATTTATTGCCGTCGCGGAATAAATACGATTAGTTATTATTTAAACAAAGGAGCTGGTATGAAAAAATTTTTATCTGTATTAATTGTTTTATGTCTTGTTCTTGCTGCCGGGAACGGGTTTGCCAATGACTGGAAAAAGATCAGGGTCGGTGTTGAAGGTGCCTATCCTCCTTTCAGCTTTATTACACCAGACCAGAAACTTGACGGCTTTGACATTGACATGGCCAAAGCCATTGTGGCTGCTGCCGGAGCAGAAATCGAACTGGTGATCTCCGATTGGGACGGCATTATCCCCGGGCTTCTGGCCAAAAAATTCGATTGCATCGTCGCCTCTATGTCCATTACGGAAGAAAGAAAAAAGGCTGTTGCCTTTACCGGAAAATACTACCAGACCCCTGCCAAATTTGTCGTGAAAAAAGGCGCCATCAAGGAATTTTCCAAGGCATCCATCAAAGGCAAATCCGTTGGTGTCCAGAGAGCCACCATTCATGATCAGTACCTGACCGATAATTACGGTAAAGATGTTGATGTGAAACGGTACGGCACTCAGGATGAAGTTTATCTGGATATTGCTGCCGGCAGAATCGATCTTTTTCTTGCCGATAGCATTGCTGCCAAAGAAGGCTTTCTCCAGAAACCCGAAGGCAAGGATTTTACCTTTATCGGCCCGGATCTGACCGATGCCAAATGGTTTGGTGAAGGCGCCGGAATTGCTGTCAGAAAAGAAGATAAAGACCTTGTAAAAAAACTGAACGATGCCATTCAGAAAATCCGCAAGGACGGAACCTACAAAAAAATTCAGGACAAGTATTTCGACTTTGACGTATACGGAAAATAATGCTTAGCCTCCAGGGATACGGTCCTAGTATACTGCAAGGCACACTTCTGACCATTGAATTGTGCCTTGCCTCTCTTTGTATTGCAATGGTTCTCGGGATTATCACCGCCCTTGCCAAGCTTTCCCGGATAAGGGCGGCAAACCTGATCGCACAAATCTATACCACCCTTATCCGGGGTATCCCTGACCTGGTTCTCATGCTTTTGATTTTTTACGGCGGTCAGGTTTTTATCAACAAGATGGGGCCCATGATGGGGTATGACACCTATATCGATATCAACCCGTTTATGGCTGGTGTGACAACCATCGGCTTTATTTTCGGGGCCTATATGGCGGAAACCTTCAGGGGGGCCATTCTTGCGGTCCCGGAAGGACAATTGGAAGCAGGATACGCCTACGGCATGACCCGCTCCAAAGTATTTGCCCGTATCCTTTTGCCCCAGATGGTCCGCCATGCCATTCCCGGATTTGGAAACAACTGGCTGGTTCTCATGAAAACAACAGCCCTTGTCTCCATCATCGGGCTCAAAGACATGGTCCGAATGGCCGGGCTTGCCGCCGGAGCCACCCGCATGCCCTTTACCTTTTATCTTGTGGTTGCCATAAATTATCTGATTCTGACCTCGGTCTCCATCCTGATCTTAAACCGGCTTAATAAAAAATACAGTTTGGGGTTTACAAAGGACTGAGCATGGATTTTTCAATCATTTCCGATAATATCGGTATTTATCTTATCGGTCTTAAAAATACCCTGATCCTGGTTTCTTTGTCGCTTATTATCGGTCTTGTTTTTGCCATTCCCCTGGCAGTCCTCAGGACATCCAAAAATATTTTCATTTCAGGCCCCATCAATGCCTATACCTATTTTTTCAGGGGAACGCCGCTCCTGGTCCAGATGTTTCTCATCTATTACGGCATGGGTCAGTTTGAATCGATAAAAGCTTCATTTTTATGGCCTTTTTTTAAGGAAGCCTATTTTTGCGCCCTTTTTGCCTTTACCCTGAATACCTGCGCCTATACCATTGAAATCATCAGAGGCGCCATTGAAAACACACCCCACGGGGAAGTGGAAGCAGCCAAGGCAGCCGGGATGTCCTTGTATTTAAGATTCACGCGAATTATTCTGCCCAGTTCCTTTAGACGCGCTCTTCCCACCTACAGCAATGAAATCATTTTCATGCTTCACGCCAGCTCCCTTGCCAGCGTGATCACCATCATC
>CAZWMY010000038.1:0-31617 GCA_964635025.1 uncultured Desulfobacula sp.
ATTTGAGGGATAACCCAGGCGGCCTTCTAGATCAGGCGGTAAAAATATCTGATCTTTTTCTTTCCAAAGGGGACATTGTTTCCATAAAAGGAAAACAGGAGAGAAATTCTCAGGTGTTCAGAGCGTCTGAAGGAAAAGATGACCGGAAATACCCGGTTGTCGTTTTGATCAACGGAGGGTCGGCATCTGCTTCTGAAATCGTGGCCGGTGCATTGCAGGATCAGTCAAGGGCCTTGATTCTCGGGACAACGTCCTTTGGAAAAGGGTCGGTACAGACGGTTCGGCCTTTAAAAGACGGATATGGGATAAAATATACCATTGCACGGTATTATACCCCTAACGGGCGATCCATCCAGGCAAAAGGAATAGAACCAGATATTGAAGTGGCCTATGAAATCATCGAGGAAAAAGAAAAAAAGACATCGGCCTTTGATCGGATCGTGAAGGAAAAAGATTTAAAAAACAGCCTGAAGCCGGAACAGGCAAAGTCATCGGAAAAGGTAAAACCACAACCCAAAAAAACTCAGAAAGTTCTTGATTCGGATCAGTTGCTGCACGATGCGCAGGTAAAACGAGCCCTTGATATTCTGATAAGCTATGGAGTCTTCAGCAATCTAAATGGTAGTTAAAAAAAAGAATATAACGAAGAAAAAGGCAGTATCAAGAAAACAGACCGGGGCTTTAAAAAAACAAAAACCAGCCGTCATCAATGAATTAAAAAAAATTCTGGTGGGGATTGCCATTCTTGTATCCGTGTGTCTTACAGCGGCAATGATCGCGGATCTGTTTTTTCATCCCGGTCGTCCTGAAAAAAAGGTAATCGTCCAAAAACCCATGGCCCCTTCTGAAATCAAGCCGGTTGAAGAAGGTATCCAGGTGCCCAAAGAGAAAAAACAAATTGAAGGCCTAAAGGAAAAACCGGAAAAACCATTTCCGGAAAAATCTGTTCAGGAAAAACCCGTATCAGATAAACCCATCAAGTATGAGGTATTTGAAGATGTGGATCAGAGCGTTGTGGAAAAACCGCCTCCGAAGATCAAAGACAGATTGCCTCGGATAGCCATTATTATAGATGACATCGGGTATGATAAAAAAATAGCCCAGGAATTCATGGAGCTGAATTCAAACCTAACGTTTTCAGTCCTGCCCTTTTCTCCTTTTGGCAGAAATATCAGTGAGGAGCTCCATTCAAAAGGGGCGGAGATCATGCTTCATCTTCCCATGGAACCTTCGGATTATCCCAATGCTGATCCGGGGCCGGGAGCCATGCTTTCCTCCATGCCGCCGGATATTTTATTGGAGCAGCTCAAAAAAAATATCAAAGATGTGCCTTTTATTGTCGGCGTGAATAATCATATGGGGTCGGAGCTGACAACCCATTCGGATCAAATGAACCAGATCTTTACTATTCTCAAAAAGGAAAAGCTGTTTTTTATTGATTCCAGAACATCTCTGAAATCCCAGGGTCAGGCATCGGCACGGCTTTTAAAACTGAAATTTGCCCATCGGGATGTTTTTCTGGATAATAATCAGGATACTGACTATGTTACCGGGCAGTTTGCACAGCTTGTAAACCTGGCGAAAAAGCAAGGTTCAGCCATAGGTATTGGGCATCCCTATAAAATAACTTTTCTAGCGCTTTCAAAGGAATTGCCAAAGTTGAAAAACAAAGTGGAGATTGTCCGGGCAAGTGAGCTGACAGCTGTTCCGGAATAGAATTACCGTCTTAAACAGTCTTGTTATCAGGTTTAATCCACCTGACCAATTTTTTTAGTTTCCCAATCGAAGGCTGGTCCGTCGGCAATGACTGGGTTTTATTTGTCCTTGCTGCATCCAGTTTGGATTTTCTCCTCAATCGCGTTTCGGCAGCATCATTTATGGCTTTGACGAGCACATCAATATTGCATGGTTTTTCCAGGACCATAAAAGCACCTAATTTGACACAGGTTACAGCGCTTTCAACAGTGGCATGGCCGGTCAAAATAATGACTTCCAGAAATTTGTGGTTCTGTTTAAGGATCTCAAGGACTTGCACACCGTCAATGCCGGGCATCTGCAAATCGATCACGGCAACGTCAAACCGGTCCTTCCCGGCAGCCGCTATGGCTTCTTCGCCATTTGTTGCCGAGGTAATTTCAAACGATTTCAATTTTAACCGATTGGTAATGGCTTCTAAAAATTTAATTTCATCATCAACCATGAGAAGATGAATATTGTCATTTGCGCTCATCATTTTTTTCCTTGTTCAAGAAGTTTGATTTTTTCACAGACATAAGGGATAAAAATATTGAGTTCATAAAAGGAGTGGTTGGGTTTGAATTCCACGCATAGCGCATCTGCTGCTTTTTTAATTTTTTCATCGGGAAATTTTTCACAAGGCATCTGGGCGGAACTGAAAAAGCTCAAAAGTATTCCCTTATCATCTTCTGTGGACAGGTGAAGACGGATTTCGCCGTTCGGTCCTGCGGATTCATAGGTAAAACAAAGAATCTGATAAATCAGATGTTGAAGCAGAAACGGACAGGTCGATATCCTTTTGATTTCTTTATTCTTATTCTCGATCCTGACATTGCTTGCAAAACTTAAAAACCCGGTTAACCCTGTCATGAGTTCCAAAGTTTCTACGAGATCAACCTCCATAATCGGCAAATCCACGCTGTGGGAAAACCGGTTCATTTGTCTTATGGTGGTAAAGCCTCGCTGAATCTCTTCTGCAATGCTGGTGCTGCAATTTTCAAGCAAAGATAGTTTCAGCCCTTTCCCTTGTTTTGCAAGTTCAGTTAAGTCATTTAAAAAACCGGCAGTTTCAGAAATGATGGCCAGTATGTTTTTCAATTCATGGGAAATGCTGGCATTGACTTTCCCAAAAAATTTCAGGCCCTCGGTATTCATGTAATTCAAGGCATCATTCATAGATTTCTCCCATTGTTTTTAGGGGTTACTGGTTTTCGACCCGGCCTTGGTCAACTCTTCAATCGTTTCAATCAGAAATTCAATATCCATGGGTTTTGAAAGATATATCTCGTTATCAGAAGTGTCTTCTTCCGATTTGTCCACAGCACCATGGCCGGTTACAAAAACAAATTTCAGGGTGGACTGAAGGGAATGGAGTTTCTTTTTTAATTGGGTGCCGCTGATACCCGGCATTTTGATATCAAGGACGGCAACGTCATAGGCCGTATTTCCAGTCATTTTTATGGCCTCTTCCCCTGAATATGCCACATCAGCCCTTATTCCTCTTAATGCCAGCCTTTTTGCCAGCATATTAACAAATTTTTGTTCGTCATCTACAAGGATAATTTTCAAGCTAACCCCCCTTCTTTTATTTTTAACGGAAGCGTAATTGTAAATGAGGTGCCAACCCCTTCAGTACTTTGAACTGATATCTGCCCGCCCAGTTTTTTGACAAGGCTGTAAGTTATCGAAAGTCCGAGCCCAGTGCCGAGGTTATCTTTTTTTGTGCTGAAAAAGGGCTCATGGATTTTTTTCAGGTTTTCTTCAGGGATTCCGCACCCGGTATCCCGAATGACAAGCTCAATGGTTTTGGTGTCGGGTTGAGTAGCAATAATATCCAGGCAGTTTCCTTCTTCAACCGCCTGGAAGGCATTATTGATGAGGTTGACAAGAATCTGTTGAAGTTTGCTGCTGTCGGTCTCGAGTTCTGGAAAAGGTTCGGGAATGGACACTGTCACATTGATTCGTCTGTATTCAGCTTCTTTTTTATGGAAGCTCAAGACTTGAGATATCAGTTTTTCCAGATTAATTTTTTTAATTTTAACATCAAACTGTCTCACAAACCCAAGAAGTTGGCGGGTGATGGTCCCGCACCGGTCAACGGCATCCAGAATGGAATCAATATACTCAGCCAATTCTTCGTCATTTCGGGGCTCATCCTTAAAACTGAAAAGATCTTTCATATAACCGGCCGTCTGATTGATGACAGCAAGGGGATTGTTGATTTCGTGGGCGACGCCTGCTGCAAGCTGACCGATGGAGGCCAGCTGCTGACTTTGTTCCATCTGCATCATGGTTTCAGCCTTTGCATTGTCGGCCCGATAAAGTTTATTGACCATAAATGTCGATGCAAATGTAATGACGATTATGGTCAAACTCACACTGGCGCCCATGATCCAGTTGAATTTAATAATCATATTCTGCCAGAATTGCATCATTCCGGCTTTTTCTTTGACTACCATCAGGATAAAAGGGGTTGAGACCATATCCCTTGATATGAAAGAATGCCCTGAAATAATGGGTTTCCCGTTGAGCACCGCTTCTTGTATTTCTATTTCATTGGAACTCACAGCGAAAATAAGCTCTGTTGCTGCAAAAATATCACCATAATTTTTGGAGGGCGTTTGCAGGATGCCTTCCTGATTCACAAGAAAAATATCTGCATAATCTCCTGTTTTATAGGACGACAGGATCTGCATAAGGCGTTCGGTATCCAGAGTGGCTCTCAAAATAAAATAACTGCCATCGGTTTTGGCGGATCTGACGGCAACAATGATATGGGGAACCCCTCTGTAACCCGTAAATACTTCGCTGATAAAATTTGTTTTTTTAAGGCTTTGCTCAAACCAGGATTGGTTTTTATAATTTTTTCCTTCCAGATGGAACGGGCCTGCATAAGCAACCTGGTTTCCATCGGCATCCAGCACGCTGAGATCTGTCAGTCCGCCGAATCCAAGCTTCAAGTTTTTTAAAATATCAGCCAGCCGGGTATTGTCTGCCAGCTCCATATATCCATTTTCGTTGACTGTAAATGTGAGGGCATTCAGGCGCTCTTCCATGAAAAACGTCACAGCGCTTTTTGCAGCCGAGGCCAGTTGCTTGGTGCGATGATTTAAATCCGAATCCACGGATGTCTCTATCAGCTGATAGTATATGAGCGTTGCAAGACCTATGGGGGACAAGGCGGTTAAGGCCAATATAAAAATGCTCATGAACCAGAGATAGCGGTAATCGGTAAAGGTATAAAAAGAATCCAGATGAACATTTTGTTTGTGTTTATGAAACTCGGGCCAAAAGCTTTTCAAAAAAGATTGAGGAAATTTCAGCATACCGGTATCTCCCTGATGTGTTTAAGAATTGTCATCAGTTCATCTATATTCAGCGGTTTATGAAGAAACTGATAGGCACCCAGTTCTTCACACCGCTTCCTGTCCTTTTCCGTTCCGTGTCCTGTCAGGATAATAACAGGGATGGCCGGGTTTATATGTTTAATGCCGATCAATACTTCAGTACCGTATATGTCCGGCAATTGCAGGTCAAGAAGAATCAATGAAACGCGATCAGCATGCACTTTAACCCATTCAAGGGCCGATTTCCCATCATAACACACAGCCTTGCTGCACCCGCGCAATTCGATTCGTTTTGCCAGCATATCTGCAAATTTTGTTTCATCATCTATAATCAGTATATCGATATGTTCCATAATGCAATCTTTTTAATTGACTGTTTAAAAAAAATACTTTATATGCCATATATACAGAGATGAGTTTCATTTGTAAACAATTAATTTAGGAGATTGATTAAATGTTGAACGTTTTTTTTAAATCCATCAACCGATGGATGATGACGCTGACAGTGATTGCTCTAAGTTGCCCGGTTGGAGCCTTTGCAGCAGATCAGGCGGCGATGGGCGGAACAGATAAACCCTGGTGGTTTTGGCCGCTCATTTTGTTTGTATTTTGTTTTGTTCTCGGTGTATTGGCCGTCATGGCCGGTGTTGGGGGGGCAGTGCTGTATGTGCCGCTGGTTAGTGGTTTTTTCCCGTTTCATATCGACTTTGTAAGAGGTGTCGGCTTAATGGTTGCCCTTGCCGGCGCTTTAGCAGCCGGCCCAGGCCTGCTGCGTCGGAATCTTGCCAATCTTCGGCTTGCATTGCCTGTTGCTTTGATTGCTTCGGCCTTTTCCATTGTCGGGGCTGTAATCGGGTTGCGCCTGTCTGCACTGGATCCAAATATTATTCAGACTTGTCTTGGCGCGACCATTGTGGGCATTGCGGCGCTGCTCCTTTTTTCAAAAAACTCTGAAAAACCCGTGGTGACAAAACAGGATGCCATCGGAATGGCCCTTGGATTAGAAGGGTTATACTGGGATGAAGGGGCCAGGGAAAGTGTTGAGTGGAAGACCCATCGGACCCTTCCGGGTTTGTTCATGTTTATCCTGATCGGGCTTTTGGCCGGTATGTTCGGCCTTGGTGCCGGATGGGCCAATGTTCCGGTATTAAATCTCATGATGGGAGTTCCCTTGAAAGTTTCTGTGGCTACCAGTAAATTTTTGCTTTCCATTACAGATACATCGGCAGCCTGGATTTATATGAACCAGGGGTGTGTGATTCCTTTGATCGGCATCCCTTCCATCGTCGGCCTGATGCTGGGGTCACTCCTAGGCGTAAAGATTCTGGCTGTTGCAAAGCCGAAGATCATTCGCTACGTTGTTATTGCAATGCTGCTTTTTTCAGGGTTAAAGGCGTTGGACAAAGGACTTGGCCTTGGGCTATTGGGGTGATGATCCAATGATGAATTTACAGAAATTTTATTCAGGAGTACAATAATACGATGAATGAACGAGACGAATTGGCTAAAAGAGCCTCAAAAGAACAAATCATTTATGCAAATATCCTGGTGGTGGGGGTGTGGTCAAGCATTGCCATCATGTGTGTCACTTATTTTCTTTATCTTTCAGGGCTGGTCCCCCCACACGTGGATTTGCATACGATTACAAGCCTCTGGGGAAAAGGGGTTAAACAATACCTGGAACTTACTCACTCCCCCCATGGATGGGGATGGGTGGCTTTTCTGTCAAAAGGCGATTTTTTAAATTATATCGGATTTGTATTGCTTGCTGTGATGACCATCATCTGTTATCTGGTGCTGGTGAAAGGGTTTATCAGAAAAAAAGACTGGCTCTATTCCGGGATTGCAATTTTGGAAATTCTGGTTTTATCCCTCGCTGCTTCAGGAATTTTTGGAAGTGGAGGCCACTAGACTTTGTTGGTATTTTGGCAATTTTTAGCCCAAATTTGAAAGGTGAATTATGAAAAAAGATAAATTAACGATGTTGCTGGTAGATGACAATGAAAAATTCTTAAATTCCATGGCTGAAAGAGCCAGGATGAGAGAATACAATGTATTGACCGCAACCAATGGAGAACAGGCAATAGAGATAGCATCCAAACAAATGGTGCATATAGCCGTGGTGGATCAGCAAATGCCAGGTATGGAAGGGCTGGTGGTGATCACCAAGCTGAAAGCCATTACCCCGGATATGAAAACCCTTCTTTTGACGGGTCATGGGGATGAAAAACTCAAAGAAGCAACAGAAGCGCTCAACTCAGCTTATTTTGACAAGGAAAACATATCCGGGTTCTGGGATTTCCTTGCCAATCTCTCTTTGGGAAAAATCAACATCCTTCTGGTGGACGACAATCCGAAATTTCTTAAAACTTTGTCCGACAGAATAAAACTCAAAGGCCATGAACCGCTGACAGCCCTTAACGGCAAACAAGCCCTTGAAATTATGAAGAGCACAAGAATTCAGCTTGCCATAGTGGATCAAAGAATGCCGGATATGGATGGTCTTGTCGTGATCACACAGCTAAAAAAGATTGATCCTTCCATAAAAACCATGCTATTGACAGGCCACGGTGATGAAAAATTGAAAGAGGCTACCGAAGCCCTGAATACAGCTTATTTTGAAAAAGAAGACATGGGAAGTTTCTGGGGCTTTTTCAGAAAGATCCTGAAAGGCCTTGAAACATCCATGGCCGCGGCAGGAATGGCTGAAGACGGTGATCAGGAAGATGCAATAAAAATAGAAGACCCAAAGAAAAAAGATTAGATGCCTAACCGAATTAAAAAAATTCTTCTGGTAGATGACGAGGAAAGGCTTTTGAATTCAATGGCCCAGCGGCTCACGCTGCTGGGCTTTGAAGCCATAAAAGCCTCGTCCGGCACAAAAGCGGTTGAACTTGCGTCAAAAACAAAGGTCGATCTTGCCATTGTTGACCTTAAAATGCCGGATATGGATGGTCTCATGACCATCACCAAGCTCAAACAGATAACGCCTGACATGCAAACAGTCCTTTTAACCGGTTATGGCAGTGAAAAAATACGCCGGAAAACAGAAACTCTGGGGTCAGACTATTTTGAAAAAGATTCCATGAATGACCTGTGGGACCTGATCAGGCGGTTAAGTGTCCAGAGTTTGGATCAGCAGAGTTCAAAAAGCGGTGTTGATTCCATCGGCAAAAAACTTGAAGATTTGCCTAAAATCATCGGGGAAACCCCGGAAATGCAGAGGCTACGCAAAGATATTGAGCGCTTGGCGGAGTTGGACTGCAATATTATTCTAAGGGGAGAAGAAGGAACAGGCAAAGAATTAGCCGCCAGGGCCATTCATAAACTTGGCCACAGAAAAGAGCAAAGATTTTTGGCCTTTAATTGCGGCTGTTTCAGCAAGGAATTTCATTTTAATGAGCTCTTAGGCTCTCTTGAAGTATCATATCCTGATTCAAAAACAGAAGGATCAAATGAAAGCCGGTTTATCGGCACAGTCCTTCTGGATCATTTCGAAGCCATGCCGGAAGAGACACAGGCTGAAATGCTCAAATTGATGGATAAAACCGTTTCGGCCCAACCCCAGGATTCATTGAAAACAGGCAAAGAGATCCGGTTTATCCTTGCTACTCATCAGGATATAAGAAAACGAGTCGAAGAAAAAAAATTCAATATAGAATTGTTTCAAAGACTGAATGCCATATCCATGGCAGTGCCTCCCCTTCGGGAGCGCCGGGATGATATTCAACCCTTGTGCAGTTATTTTTTAAGCCAATTGAATAAAGAGTTTGGGAAAAATATTGAATCCGTTTCCAGCGAAGTGCTTTCCATACTTAAAAATTATTCTTTTCCCGGTAATGTCCGGGAACTCTGGCACATCATCGAGAGAGCCGTCATCCTGGCGGATGCGACAACCATTGAACCGACACATCTTCCCGATCGCCTGAGAAAAAAAACCCCGACTTTACCTTCCGAGGAAATCCAAGCTTTTGTCCCTCTTGATGAGATGGAAAAAGCTCATATTATCAGGGCAATTGAAATAACCAAGGGCAACCGCTCAAAGGCGTGTGAGCTTTTAGGCATCAGCCGCGCAGCCCTGTGGCGAAAGCTCAAAATGATCAATATCGAAGAATAAATTTTTCTTTATAGTGATTGTCAAAAATATGTTCCGTTTCCCTATGAAGAATAGGGTGCTCAACTTATAACTTGCTGATATTTAAGTTTAAAATTATATGAGGCATAAGTATTTGAAATAATTAAAAATAAATCTAGATTTTTTTTTAATAATATGTCATAGATTCTTTTATGGCACGAACGCTACTCATACCATCCCCGGAGAATGCAACCATTCAGGAATTGAAAGCGGTTTCCCGGGTCGGGTCAAGTGAAACTGCAACCCGATGCACTGCTATACAAATGCTCCTTGCGGGTGTGGACAGACAGCTTGTTTGCATGGCGCTGGTGATAACGGATCGTGCTCTTCGAAAATGGATACGACTGTTTAATCAGTCTGGTGTTGACGGACTAATTGTGAATAAGCGTCCAGGGCGAACGGCAATTATCCAGGGCAGCCAAGCCATTGAGTTTTCCTCGATAGTGGAACATCCTGAGCTTGCCGATCGAACCTTTTGGACGGCAAAAGCGTTTCACGGCTATATCAGCAATACTTACAAGGTTGAATGCAGCTATGAGACCATTGTTCGGTTTTTCCATCGAGAAGGGTTTGCCCTCAAAATCCCTCAACCCTGGTCTGACCGTCAGGATGAAGAGAAGAGAGCCGTCTTCTTAAACGAATTAGAAGCGCTATACAATAATCCTGATGTTGATATATGGTTTCAAGATGAATCCGGTTTTGAGGGTGACCCAAGACCCCGGCGCCGTTGGGATAAAAAAGGAAATAAAACCAGAGTAATAAAAAATGGGGATCATTTGCGAATGAATGTAATGGGAATGATCTGCCCAAGAACCGGAGAATTTTTTGCTATCGAGACCTCCCATTCAGATACGGAAACATTCCAGGCGTTTCTTGATGAGGCAGGGAATACCATTAAATTCGAACGCCCCCAAAATATATTGATTCTTGATAATGCGTCCTGGCATAAGAAAAAGAGCCTTGACTTTCATGGGTGGGAGCCGAAATTCTTGCCACCCTATTCACCGGATTTTAATCCGATAGAACGGATATGGAATACAATGAAGGCAAACTGGTTTAACAATTATGTTTGTAAAAATGTCCAACAATTAATTGACCGACTGGATCAGGCAATTCTCGATGTCATTAATAACCCGGAAAGGAATCGAAAAACCACTTCAATCGGAACGTTATTCTGAAAACCACTATATTCAGCAAGAGAGAAGAAAAATAGCCTTAGAAATTGGAATTCTGTCCAAAAAAGGCGGGTCGGTTTCAATGGATTCCATAAAACGCCTGTTGATGGCTGAGAGAAGGGTATTTAGCTGTTCGATATCGAGCAGCAACTCTTTTTTAAAAGAGGTTACAGCTTTAAAATTTTCAGGGCAGAAATCAACCAGACCTTTCCCGTTTTTTTCCATATAGATGGGGTACCCGTGTGTCCGGCAGATGATGGGGCGGGCCGGATAAAGAACGCATTTTTTGTCTATCAAAAGCGGGCAGGTATTTTTTTGTCTTTCTGCTTTGCGGATAACCTTGATCTTTATATCTTCCGGAAGGTCGGCAAACGCATCAGACAAGGCCATGGCCTCCACCGGAAAAAGGGTCAGAAATTTGCAGCAGGCATCACATCCCTTTTTACAGGCAATTTGATCGGGAAAGACTTTTGTAATATGGGTGATAAAATGATCCACTTTCCCGACAAGGGCGTCATAGTTTATTAAGAGTTGTTTGATATGATTTCTGTCCATTTTTGAGAGCCGGATTAAGGTTATACGCCAACGGGTTTCCATACCCCGTTGTCACACCATATTCTTGAAAACCAGGAGCCCGGCGGCAGTATTTTTTCTGAAAACCCGGAAGTGTCTATCACACAGTCCGAATTCCATAAGGGGTCCCAGGGTTCTATGATCACAGGTCCGTTGGGGGACACAACAAGACTTGGTGCAAGGGGCTCTCCCCACGTTCGGGCTTGAAGCGCCTGTCGAAGTTCTGAGAGATTTTTGAATGTTGATAATTCCGTCAGAGTTACAACGGTAGGCGGGGCCAGAGGAACAGTTAGGTCAAGATTCTTTTCAAGCGCTTTTTTCGGGGTGAGCCAGATTCCGTGTTTGGTTTCCGTGTCGTCCGGGATGCAGGTCTGTCCTTCAGGCATGAATACCATAAAGAATCTGGTATCAAACCGTTTTTTCATCAGCGCCGGTGTAATCCAGTGAGACCATCTACCAAGGCTTGAGAGAGATAAGATCCAATTTTCTTCCATGATTTTTGTTTTGAACCAGGATTTTGGAAGATCCCTATTCAGCCGGAAAGTGCAGATATCATCGAGATCGGTTTTTGTCTTATCTTTCATGGAGGCAATCAATACGCCTGCCTCTTCAAGGGTTTCCCGGATGGCGGCAATACTGAAGGAAAGAACATCGTCAAGGGGCAAGGCGGTTCCGCCAAGCTGATGTTGAATTTGATCCGGACTCAGATCCACATAAGGGGCCCAGGATTCAAAATTCTTGTCTTCCGGGTCCACAACACCGCCGGGAAAAACATAGAGTCCATCCATGAAGCCTGATTTCATACTTCTTCTCAGAAGATAGACTTCAAACGCTTGGTCTTTTTCTTTCACAATAATGACTGTAGAGGCTTGTCTTAACGGGGGAGGAGCGGGCTTATCCATTTTTTTCCTAAACAGGTTAAATTTACTATTTGTTGAGTATAAAGACCTTTCTCAGGCGCTGTCAATCATTAAACAGGAGATGTTTAAGAAGATGGATAAAAACAGGGGTAAATTTTCTTTTATTGGCGCTTGACAAGCCCAATCTATTGTGGGTAAGTGTTACTTACCATATCAATGGACTGTTTTGCCCTGGTTAAGATAATTATCTTGAAGGTATTGATATATGAAGCACAAAGGAAAAACCAACCCCCCCGGCAGAATAAAAATCATGAAAGCATTCTCCCATCTCATGTCTGAAAAGGATTTCCATTCCATTACAACGGCTGAGATTGCAAAAACCGCTGAAGTGACCGAAGGGCTGATCTATAAATATTTTAAAGATAAAAAAGATCTTTTATACCAGGTTTTGGATGAGCATTTTTTTGAATTCCAGGCCAAAATCGAAAGCCGGACTGCCAATGAAGAGACCTGTGTTGAGCAGCTTGAGGTGATTATTTTTTCAAGCCTTGAAAGCTATGCCGCCAACAGGATTTTTTCAAAGATCCTGCTCCTGGAAGTGCGCAATTCCCTGGATTTTTTTGAGTCCTCTGCCTATGAAAGGGTCAGGCAATATACCCGGACCATCCTGAACATCATTGAAAAAGGCATAGAAACAGGAGAGCTCAAATCCGAAACCGACCCTTATATATTGCGAAAAGTGATACTGGGAGCCATTGAGCACGCCTGTCTCGGGGAGATTATTTTTGGCAGGCAACTGGATATTGATGAGGTTTCAACAGGTATTTCCAATATTGTATTTAACGGAGCAAAAGCATAAATGAGAATAACAGATATTGAAAAACAGATTGAGGAAGGGCTGTCGACTTCTTCAAAAGCATTGAGCGAAGATCAGGCCAAACGCATATTTAAATTCTTCAAGATCCCGGTAGTAGATGAAAAACGGGAAACAGATGAAAAAGGTGTTCTTGATGCCTGCCGGAAAACAGGATTCCCGGTGGTGGTGAAAGGTGTCGGCAAAACCCTGTTGCATAAAACGGAAAAAGGGCTTGTCCGGGTCGGGTTGAGCTCCCAAGACCAGGTTCAAACAGCCTTGATGGAAATGAAAGCGTCTGCCGGGGATGCCATTGAGGCCTTTCTTGTCCAACCGGTGATTCAGGGAAAAAGAGAATTCATGGCAGGCATGTTCCGGGACCCCCAGTTCGGTCCTGTGATCATGTTCGGGCTCGGCGGTATCCTGACAGAAGCTTTAGAGGATACGGTTTTGAAAATCGCACCCCTGGATGATGCAGACATGGAAGATATGTTTGATATGCTTTCTTCAAAAAAACTCCTGACCGGTTTAAGGGGGGAAGCTCCTGTTGATAAAAAAGCGCTTAAAACTATTTTAAGGGGCTTGTCCGACATGGCCGTCACCTATCAGGATATCAAAGAGATCGATATCAATCCCCTCATCATCCGGCCTGACGGCTCACCTGTGGCCGTGGACGGATTGATAGTGCTTGAAAAAGCCGGGCAGGCGCAAAGAAAGGCGGCCGAGATTGATTTGGCGATATTGGGGTCTTGTTATTACCCGAAATCCGTTGCTTTTATCGGAGCTTCTGCCACACCCGGTAAATGGGGGCACATGCTTTTGACCAATACCCTGTCCCGCAATTATCAGGGAAAGGTGTATCTCGTAAACCCCAAGGGCGGCATGATAACCGGGCGCCATGTGTATCGGTCGGTCGTTGAAATTGAAGATCCGGTGGACCTTGCCGTTGTCACCATACCAGCGGACCAGGTGATTGATCTATTGCCCGATCTGAAAAAAAAGAAGGTTAAGGGAATGCTCCTCATCACTTCCGGGTTCAGGGAGGTGGGCGAAGATGGTGCAGGCATGGAAAAAAAACTGGTAGAGGCAGCTAAGGATGCAGGGGTCATGATTCTAGGGCCCAATACCATGGGTATCTGCAACCCTCATATTGATTTTTATTGTTGTGCGGCCCATGCTTATCCCAAGCCCGGCTCCACCGCCCTTGTCTGTCAGTCGGGGAATATGGGGACCCAGCTTCTGGCTTTTGCAGAACAGCAGGATATAGGCATCCGGGCGTTTTCCGGGTCTGGTAACGAAGCCATGGTCACCATTGAAGATTATATGGAAACCTTTGAAATTGACGGATTGACCGGAACTGTGGTTCTCTATGTGGAGAGCATAAAGGACGGGTCCCGGTTTTTTAAGAGCGCAGCACGGGTTTCAAGGAAAAAACCCATTGTTGTCCTGAAGGGCGGCAGAACTCAAAAAGGTGTTAAGGCCGCAGCCAGCCACACCGGGGCCATGGCATCGGATTCAAGGGTGTTTGATGCCGCCTGCCGTCAGGCAGGCATCATCCAGGTGAATCAGCCCATGGAGCTTTTGGATCTGTCTGCCGTGTTTTCCTCTTTGCCCCTGCCAAAGGGGAAAAGGGTGGCCATCATGACCCTGGGCGGCGGGTGGGGAGTCATCACCACGGATCTTTGCGCGGAACACGGCCTGGATGTGCCTGAACTGCCTCAAGAAATCATTGAAAAATTGAGCCAGATTCTTCCGACCTTCTGGAGCCATGGCAACCCTGTGGATATTGTGGGAGAGGGTGATCCTGCCATTCCCAAAATCTGTCTTGAGGAGCTTCTGAAATGGGAGGGGTGTGATGCGGTTATTCATCTGGGGATTCACGGCAAAAGGGTACTGGTCAATAATATGATTGAATCAGTATTAAGAACCGATCCCGCTGTGACCAGAGACCAGGCCGCGCTTTTTAAGAACGCCATTCTTCAGTTTGAAGATGATTATGCAAGGTTTGTGGTTCAATTGACAAAAAAATATGAAAAACCGGTTCTGGGCGTGAGCCTTTTAACCGATGAAATTAGCAGAACCCTTTATCCGTGCGAAGGCTATGATTATAAAAGTGTATTTTTTCCCTCCCCGGAAAGGGCAGTTAAAGCACTTTTCGGGATGGTGCAGTATCGTGAGTGGCTTAACCGCCACCCATAAGATCGCTTGTAACCCGGGCGATTTTATTTTAGTATGACGGATATATCGGGTGTGATGATTTTTAGATTGGTGAAAACAACTCATTAATTTTTCAGGAGAAAAAAATGCAGCCACGCGTCACAACATCAACACTGATGAAAATGAAAGAGGAGAAAAAAAAGATAACCGCACTGACCGCCTATGATTTCCCATTTGCACGGATGCTGGATCAGGCAGGGATTGAGATTATCCTGGTGGGGGATTCCCTTGGCATGGTTGTTCAGGGAAAGGAAAATACCCTTCCGGTGACCATGGATGAAGCCATTTACCATACCTCCATGGTATCCCGGGCATGCAGTTTTTCCATGGTGATCGGCGATATGCCTTTCATGTCCTACCAGGGTGCTCTTGATAAAGCCATTGACAATGCAGGGCGGTTTTTAAAGGAAGCAGGAGCTGCTGCCGTTAAGCTGGAAGGCGGGGCAGCGGTCTGTCCGGTCATCCATGCCCTTTCCAGAGTGGGGATTCCGGTTCAGGCCCATATTGGTCTGACCCCTCAGTCGGTCCATCAGATGGGCGGGTTCAAGGTTCAAAGAGATGAGGAAAGACTTTTAAAAGATGCAAAAGACGTTGAAGAAGCCGGTGCATTTTCCGTTGTCCTGGAAGGCATTCCCTCTGCTATTTCAGCAAAGATCACCAAGGCCCTCCACATTCCCACCATCGGCATCGGTGCCGGTCCTGAATGCGACGGACAGATTCTGGTGCTGCATGATATGATCGGGATCAATGACCGCTTTCTTCCCAAATTTGTAAAAAAATATGCAGATCTTTCCGGTGTTGCAAAAAAAGGTCTTGAACAATATATCAATGAAGTAAAAGCCGGGGAATTTCCTTCAAAAGATTATGAATACAAATAAAAAAAATTTGGAATTCTGTATTATCGGCTGCGGAAGGCTTGGGATATCCCTTGCGGTTTTTCTGTCAAAGCAGGGGTTTATCCCCAAATCCTTTTCCAGCAAAAGCCCTGAATCCATTGACCGTGCTGTCAGGTTTGTCGGCCAGGGAAAAGGATATGGCAACCCAACAGATGCGGTAAAGACTTCCCCTCTTGTTTTCATCACAACACCAGATACCCTGATTGAACCGGTATGTGAAAAAATCGCAGGAGAAGGCGGATTTACGAGCGATACAGTGGTGTATCACCTTTCCGGAGCCCTGTCATCAGGCATTCTTGCAGCAGCAAAAAAGACAGGGGCAAGCACAGGGTCCATCCATCCCCTTCAGGCCTTTGCACCTTATGAGGATGGAATGAAATCCCCTTTTAAAGGCATCAACATGTCTGTTGAGGGGGATGAAAAAGCGGTTGAACTGGGCAAAGAAATTGTCAATGCATTAAAAGCCAATTCATTTACCATCCCTACCCATGCCAAGACCGTATACCATGCATCGGCTGTTGTGGCATCCAATTATCTGGTAACCCTGGAGCATTTTGCTTTGGAATTGCTCAAACAGGCAAACCTGTCTGAGGAAAATGCCTATGAAGTTTTGGAGCCGCTCATCATGGGAACCCTGAGCAATATAAAAAAACGAGGCAGCATCAATGCCCTGACCGGGCCCGTGGCCCGGGGAGACGATGTCATTGTGTCCCGGCATCTTACCGATATTGATGCAAAACTGCCGCAATTTTCCGATCTTTACCGGCTCCTGGGAAAATACACCCTTGATATTGCCGCCAAACGGGGCGAGATCAGTGCAGATGCACAGGAAAAGCTTAGCGCCCTGTTTAAATTTTAGGCTTAAATTTTAAACAGGGTTAAGGGCTTTTGAGTTCCGGAAAGCTTGGCATTGGCTTCTTCCAGGTTTGTTTTGCCGGAAATGACGGCTGTTCCTTTTAAAGCGTCATCACAGGTAAAATAGGTTTTTGCAATTTTCCTGATTCTTTTTTTATCCAGTTTCAGCAAAGAATCTTTGAATTTTTTCCGGATCTTATCATCCAGTTTTGTGATGTCCCTGTAAAAGGCTTTCATGGCTGCCGGTCCCGGTGTTTCCGGTTTGTCTATTTCAGAGCAGACCTGCAGGATGGCTTCTTTGACGTCGGTCTCTGAATAATCTCCGCTTATGATAAACTCACAGGCATTTTTATATACATCCAGGGTTCTCTGGATATGGGGGTCTCTGTAGGAGCCGAATGAAAAAAGACCTTCTTCCGTGTTGTACATGGCAAATCCCCCGTAGGCCCCGCCCTTTTCCCTGATTTCACGATGAAGATACAAAGATCTTAAAAGTTTGCTGATCACGGCAAGCCCCGGTGAATCTGCATGGTTGATTTGAACGGTTTTAAAGGACTGGCCGACAAAAGATACAGCGGTGTTGGTATACCAGCCGTCAAAGGGCACGGATTTATCATAAGGGATATCCGGGGTGAAAAATGATCTTGCAGTATCATTTGAAAGATTATCATGAATGGATAAGACCTGTTTCTCCGCACGGATGATGGATTCTTTACCGCCGATCAGGCCGGGTTTCAGATTGTCTTTTTTTAATACGGATCGGGCAATTTGGATGAGTTTTTCCGAAAGCGCTTCCAGGGTTTTTTTCTTTTTTTTGCCGGTGTTCAACTGGTCGGTTATCTCCCGGATGTATTGATACTGGTGAATCCCGTGCCAGATTTCATTGATATAGGAGGCTTTGGAAAGATGCCTGGAAGAAAGGGAAATGGCATACCGGTGACCTGCGGAAACAATGGAGGCTTCCATTCCGGCCTGGTATTGCAACAAAAGATTGTTGAGCCTTTCAAAATCCTTAAAGCTGTACGAGTCGATAAATTCTCTGATCAGATCAAACATTTTTTCAATATTCCGGTCCAGCGTCTTTCCCTGGAGAGCAAGAAAGGAATGGGCTTCCGCTTCCTTTGAAAAATAGGACCCTGAAAACGGGCTGATGGATATCCCGCCGGTGTAAAGGTCCATGAGATCAGCCATTTTGTCATAGGAATGTTTCTTTGTACCGCTGTTTGTAAAGGCTCGGCAGAAAAAAGGCACCAGCTGATAAAGATCCGGTGGAATGCTGCCTGCGCCCACAGGGCAGGTAAAATAAAGGATGCCGGATGTGGCCTTGTCATAGGCCGTAGAAAAGCTGACCTTTTTGATGACATCGGGCCTGATGATTTCTATTTCAGGCGGTACATCGGAAAGTTCAAGGGTTGGCAGGACCGACACATCTTCTTCTTTTTCCTGGAGAGCTTCAAGGGCTTTTGCATCTTTTCTGATTTTTTCAAGAGCCCTGGGGGTCATTTTTTTTAAAAGGGCCTTTAATTCTTTTTTTGTTTTTTTCAGTGTTTTTTCTTCCAGGGTTGCATCCGGCTTCAGTGTGAACAAGACCCTGTGGGGGTTTAAAAGAAAATAATGTCTTAATTTGTCTTCAAGATAATCTTTGGTTTTGAGGTTTTCTTTGAGTTTGGCAAGATCATGATCAATATTGATGCAGGAAACCGGATCACCTTCATGGATGAGGGTGCCCACCATATCAAACAGTAATTTCATGCCAAAGGGGTAAGGAGTATTGGTGATTTCTTTTCTGTCAAATTCAATCTGGTGGATGGCGGAATCAATGAGAAGAGGATCAATTCCTTTATCTGCAACTGCTTTAAGGGTGGAAAGAATAATCTTTTCCACTTTTTTAACGGATTCTTTGGTGATGTCCTTTAACCCGCAGGCAAACAGGGTATCCCGGTTTTCCGGGTCAAAACCGGATGAATCGGATAAGGCCGACCCTAACCCGGAATCGATCAGGGCTTTTCGTAAAGGGGATGCGGAATTGCCAAGAAGAATCTGATCCAAAATTGTAAGCACGAGAATTTCAAAAGAATCTTTGGCATCGCACATAAGCCATGCCACGCAGGCCTGGTATTTTTTGGATATATCTTCCGGATCTGCATAAGCATAAACCTCGGTCATTTTTTTTGGAGAAGCCCATCGGGTCTGGGCCGGAACTTTTGAGTCCACTTTTATGGCGTCAAATTCATTCAGCACTTTTTCGCAGATAAAGGCAAGGGTTTCTTCCAATGGCAGATTGCCATAGGTATAAAAGCATGAATTGGACGGGTGATAGTATTTTGCATGGAAATCTTTTAGGTCTTTATGTTTCAGCGCGGGAATATCCGATGGCTCGCCACCGGAATTGTTCCGGTAGGTGGTATCCGGGTAAAGGGCTGAAAGCAGGGATCTTCCCAGAACCTGGGATGGCGAACTCATGGCGCCTTTCATTTCGTTATAGACAACGCCTTTGTATTCAAGCTCAATTTTATTGTCCCCGGTTTCAACAATGTCAAGTCGATGGCCTTCCTGTTTAAAACTCAATACATCCATTTTAGGGAAAAAAGCCGCATCCAGATACACATTCATCAGATTGAAATAATCTTTTTTATTCTGGGTGGAAAACGGGTACATGGTCCAGTCTGAGGATGTAAAGGCATTCATGAAAGTTGACAGACTTCTTTTAATCATGGAAAAAAACGGGTCCCGGACATTGAAATTTCTTGATCCGCACAAAACCGTGTGTTCAAGTATATGGGCCACACCGGATGAATCCGTTGGAACGGTTCTGAAAAATACGCCAAAGGTGTTTTCCTTATCCGCGGTTAGGATATGAATGTGTTTTGCCTTTGTTTTCAAGTGTTCCAACTGAATCATGATGGCATCAATATTTTCAAGCGGAGTAATGGTGTTGATGATATATCCGCAGATGTTTTGTCCTTTGTGAAAAGCAATTTTTCCCATGTATTTAATTTCCCTTTTAGGCTTTTTGATATAAACCCCGTCTGATGCGTTTTATTTGTTTTAGTTTTTCCAGTCTGAAAATAATATTTCTCAGTTTTTTCTCATTAAATCCGGTGGCAGCCTGAATTATTTTAAAATCAGCACCTTTTTTTTGATTGTCTATTACTTCAAGAACAATGGAAGATGCGCTTTTCCGGCTTCCGGCGGACTTTGCAGGCTTGGTTTTTCCGGGCTTTTTCTGATATAATAACTGTTCTAACCGGTCAAGCCTGCGGTTTAAGAAAACAATGTCTTCTTTTGTCGGAATATCGAGTCGGCTTAACACCATTTTAATAAAACTCTCCCAATTGGTTCCCGGTTCTGATTTTTCTACCATGATACGCCTCCTTGTGAAAAGGTTTATTCTCAATATATGAATCATATGATAACTATCAACACCAAAAGCGGCTGTTGAAGCAAATATTAAAAAACCACATATTGTAAAAATTTAAAAACAGCTCTGATCTGCAATGTTAGGTTGAATCTGTCAATTGCTTGAAGTATAAGTATGATAACGCTACTTCTCACGGAAAAGAAAGTCAAGTAGTAATTTATCTTAAATCTTAAGGAAACAAATCAAATTTATGACACATCCCGGACAGTTACTGAAAGAGGCAGGGTTATATGCAGGAAAAGAACTGGGGCAGAATTTCTTATCAAATCCGGGTACGGCAAAAATGATTGTTGAAAAAACCGGTGTATCCGGCGACACCCATGTTCTGGAAATCGGCCCCGGTCTTGGAGCCCTTACCATTCCCCTGGCAAACAAGGCGTTTCAGGTGACGGCTGTTGAAAAGGACAGCCGGTTAATTCCGATTTTAAAAGAGGAGATTGGCCATCAAGGAATAAAAAATGTCGACATTATCCATCAGGATGTCTTAAAAATTCATATAAAAGAAATACTTAAAGATAAAAAACTTGTGGTCATTGGAAATCTTCCCTATAATATTTCATCACAGATTCTGTTTAAACTGGTCAAAGAAAGAAGATATATTGAAAAGGCGTTTTTAATGTTTCAAAAGGAGCTGGCAACAAGACTCCTGGCGCCACCCGGCGGTAGAGATTATTCAAGACTGTCTGCCGTCAGCCAATATGCAGCAAAGATTAGCTTTGTTGCAGAGATTGGACCGGCATCGTTTTTCCCAAGTCCTGAGGTGAATTCAACCATTTTGCAATTTCATTTTTTTCAATCGGAAGAATTTGATGAGACCCAGGAAAAACTATTATTTGATGTGATAAAGGCAGCTTTTTCAAAAAGGAGAAAGTCTTTAAAAAATTCCATGGTCGGCGGCGAAATGGGCTATCAAAAGGAATTTATTCTTCAAGCCTTGGCGCTGGCCGGGATAGATGCTCAAAGACGAGCGGAAACGCTCTCTGTGGAAGAATTTAAGGCTCTTGTACGGGCTATACATAAAATTAGCGGGTAAAAAAGGAACAGACCTATGAATACAAGGATTTCCATTGATACTCTGATCGAAATTGTAAGGGCCGGCGGAAAGGTGAAAACCGGTGTGGATGTTTTTAATGCCAAGGGAACGTTGTTACTTGAAAAAGATATCTTTGTAAACAAGGTAAGGGTGCTTGAAATCGTCAAAAAGAATGGAGTGAATTCTGTTCCTCTGAATACGGCATTGAACGGCGGGCTTTGGGATGGTAACGGGAACCTGATCCGTTTTAATCAGGATGGAATGATAGATATGGAGGAGACTGAACCTTTAATTGAGTCAAAACAAGAGAATCAGGTCTTCCCGGATGTGGTGGCCAATGAAATTGAGATGCGTCTGTTTGAAATTGAAGAAATAAAGAAACAGGCGGCAAAAAAATATGACGATGCAAAAACGAGCATTAAAAAAGTTTTGACCGATATTAAAAGCACGGGAGGAGAATTTGATTTTGAAGAAGTGGAGAACAATGTGTCGGATCTGGTGGATTTTCTGGTTGTAGCAGATAATCCTTTTTCCTATCTTACCCAGGAAATCTTTTCTTATGACGATTATCTTTACAATCATTCCATTAATGTCTGTGCCATCGGAACAGCCGTTGTCAACCGGTTTAATTCACATTTTTCAAATACGGTCAACGACCTGATCCAGGGAAATACATCGGACATTCACCATCCATTTGAAAGGGAAACCGAAAAAAATCAGGCAAGATCCTATACTTGCTATTATTCAGAAGAACTCAGTGATATTGCCCTCGGTTTTTTTTTACATGATATTGGGAAAATAATTGTTGCAGATGAGATTTTAAATAAGCAGGGCAAGTTGACCCCGGCAGAATTTGATGAGGTCAAAAAACATTCTTATGAATACGGCATCAATCTTCTGGATAGGAATTCATTGAAAAATTCGGTTATCCGGGGCATCATCAATTATCATCATTCCCCCCTGTATGAAGGTGAAGAAAGGTGTTATCCCATTCATAAAAAACATGTTGAGATTCCTCTTTATGCAAGGATCTGCAAGCTTGCCGACATTTATGATGCCATGACCTCCAAGCGCTGTTACAAAGAAGCCATCAACCCCATCAACGTCGTGACCCAGATATTTCGAACCTATGCAAAAAAAGACAATATGCTTCAATATATCCTTCATGCTTTTGTCAAAAGCATCGGCATCTATCCGCCCGGCAGCATCATTTTTTTAAGGAATGGTCAGATGGCCTATGTTCTTGAAAGCAACGGACCTCTTGTGCTTCCTTTTACCGATGATAAGGAAAATACATTAAGGCGCAAATCAAACCCCATCTATCTCAATGCATCCGAGAATGAGCCCGGGAAGACGGTGGACAACAGGAGAAGTGTCACAACACCCAAAGAAGTGTATGACCGCCTTCCCCCCTATTTAAAAAAGATAACGGCACGGCCTTAGAATTGACATCTTCGCTCTGATTGTTTAATACAATTGATTAAATAATTTTATATGCTTGGAAAGGACTATGTATGATCAGGGCAAATGATAATTACAGTAAGCTCAAAACCTCCTACCTTTTTTCAGACATTGCCAAAAGGGTGAGTGACTATCAGACCAAAAACCCGGATGCCCATATTATCCGACTGGGGATCGGAGATGTAACCCAGGCGTTGGTACCAGCCGTCATTAAAGGGTTTCATGAAGGCGTGAATGAAATGGCAACAGATGCCACCTTCAGGGGGTATGGACCGGAGCAGGGATATCTCTTTTTAAGAGAAAAGATTGCAGAAAATGATTTTCAGGCGCGGGGAGCTGATATTTCACCGGATGAAATTTTTGTCAGTGACGGAGCCAAATGTGATACGGGAAATTTCCAGGAATTGTTTGCAACGGATATCAAGGTGGCCATTCCTGATCCGGTGTATCCGGTATATCTGGATACCAATGTCATGGCAGGCCGCACAGGCGGGTTTGAAGATGGCCGCTTTAACGGGATTGTTTATATGGATTGCCTGAAAGAAAACCATTTTCTTCCAAAACTTCCCGAAGAAAAACCGGATCTTATTTATTTGTGCTTTCCCAATAACCCCACAGGCTCGACCATTACAAAAAAAGAACTGAAAACCTGGGTGGATTATGCAAGACTAAATAAAGCCCTGATATTATTTGATGCGGCCTATGAATCCTATATCCGTGATGAAGACCTGCCCAAAACGATTTATGAAATCGAAGGTGCAAGAGAGGTGGCTGTTGAATTCAGGAGTTTTTCAAAGACGGCAGGCTTTACCGGTACCCGGTGCGGGTTTACCGTTGTGCCCAAAGATTGTATGATCTATTCTTCGAAAGGCGAAAAAGTATCGCTTCATGCCATGTGGAACCGACGCCATACCACCAAATTCAACGGGGTTTCCTACCCGGTTCAGAAAGCCACGGCAGCGGTGTATTCAAAAGAAGGAAAAATTCAGATCAAAGAGCAGATCGCCTATTATCTGAATAATGCGGATGTGATAAGAAAAACCGTTGAATATCTCGGGCTTGATTATGTGGGCGGAAAAAATTCACCCTATATCTGGGTGGATGGAAAAGACAGAGACTCCTGGGAGTTTTTTGACCTTCTGCTGACCAAAGCCTCTGTCGTATGCACACCTGGAGCCGGGTTCGGCCGTTGCGGCAAATACTATATCCGGATCAGCGCTTTTAACAGTCTTGAAAACGTGACGCTGGCCATGGAAAGAATAAAAGAGGCTTTGAAATGAATCATTTTTTCAAGGTAAAAAGCCTTGAGGAGATCATGGAAAGGGTAAAGGATTTTTCACCGGTTGAATCGGAAATCATTCCTGTTTTTGATGCCTTTTCAAGAATCCTTGCTGAAGATCTGACTGCCAAAAAAGATTTGCCCGGTTTCAGAAGAGCCACCATGGACGGATATGCCGTTGCGGCAAGTTCCACCTTTGGTGCATCGGAATCAAACCCTTCCTGGCTTGATATTATCGGCACCATATCCATGGGGGATATCCCTGATTTCGTGCTTGAACCCGGCAAGGCTGTCGGAATTTCAACGGGCGGCATGCTCCCCAAGGGAGCAGACAGTGTTGTCATGATAGAACATACGGAACTGATTGATGAAAAATCCGTTGAAATCTATAAAAGCGTGGCGCCTTTGCAGAACGTCATTGAACCTTCGGAAGATTTTGCAAAAGATGAAATTGTTCTGGCAAAAGGCACCTATATCCGTCCCCAGGAAGAGGGCCTTGCTGCCGGGCTTGGGTTTTCGCATATCAAGGTTTACAAACGCCCAAAGATCGGGATCATTTCAACTGGTGATGAAATTGTTCCCATAGAAGAAGACCCTTTACCCGGTAAAATCAGGGACATCAATTCCTACAGCCTGTCCGGGTTTATTAAAGAAGCCCATGCCGAGCCTGTCTGCTACGGTATTATCAAAGATGATCCGATTGCATTGAAAAAAGCGCTTTCAAAAGCCCTGGAAGAAACAGACATGGTGCTCATTTCCGGTGGCAGTTCCGTCGGGACAAGGGATTTTACGGTAGAGGTCATATCCGGTTTGCCGGATACCGAGATTCTTGCCCACGGCATGTCCATCAGCCCGGGAAAACCCACCATCCTTTCAAGGGTCGGGAAAAAACCCGTATGGGGACTGCCTGGCCAGGTCGTATCGGCCATGGTGGTGATGAAAATTGTTGTCATTCCCTTTTTAAACCGGATCAAAGGGCTGGACGAAAAAGACCGGACCATCCGTATTCCGGCCGTGCTGAGTCGTAATGTTGCCTCAGCCCAGGGGAGGCGGGATTTTATCCGGGTTCTTTTGGAACGCCGGGCCGGCCGTATGATTGCAAAACCGGTTCTGGGGAAATCAGGACTGATCCGGACCATGATCCATGCCGACGGGCTCCTTGAAATCGGTGACCATGTTGAAGGGATTGAAAAAGATACCCTGGTTGATATTATCCTCCTGTAAAAAATTTAAATAAAGAGACACGCCAATGAATTCCAAAAGAAATGTATATTTGAATATGAAAAGCATTGAGGAGGCCAAAAAAATCCTCTTTGAGCAATTCGGGCACCTGGTAACTGAAACCGAAAATCTTGATGTGGTTCAATCAAAGGGCAGGGTTCTGGCAAAGCCTGCCGTTGCCGCCATTTCGTCTCCCAATTTTCATGCCGCAGCCATGGACGGCATTTCCGTAGATGCCAAGGCCACATTTGGAGCCGGAGAAGAAACGCCGGTCACTCTTATTCCCGGTAAAACAGCCTTCTGGGTGAATACCGGCCACGCTCTTCCTGAAGGCACCAACGCGGTTATCATGATTGAGCATCTGAATATCATTGATGAGAAAACCGTTGAGATTGAAGCGCCGGTTTCTCCCTGGCAGCATGTGCGGAAAATGGGGGAAGATATTGTGGCGACAAAGCTTTTATTTCCAAGAGGACATAAAATCAATTCCTATTCTTTAGGGGCGCTGCTGTCAGGAGGCATTTTCCAAGTTCAGGTCTATAAAAAGCCAAGGGTTCTGATTATTCCCACCGGATCGGAACTGAAACAATGGCATGAGATAAAGATAGAAGCCATGAAACCAGGCGATGTGATTGAATCCAATTCTTCAGTTTTGGGCGGCCTGTGTGAAGATTATGGCGCCTCATTTGATTGCCATCCCATGCTCAAGGACAATCTTGACAATATGCTGAAAATGATTGAAACCGCAGCAAAACAGAATTATGACATGATCTTCATCATCGGCGGATCTTCGGCAGGATCGGAAGATTTCGCAAAACCCGTGATCTCATCTCTTGGTGAAATCTTTGTTCACGGCGTGACCATGATGCCTGGAAAACCCATGATGTTTGGTAAAATTTTTCAAAGACCCATTTTCGGCATCCCCGGGTATCCTGTATCCGCCATTGTCGCCTTTGAACAGTTTGCAGGCCCTTTGCTTTTGAACATGCAGAAACTGCCGGAAAAAGAGGATGTCACAGCCCTGGTTTCTCCTTCACGGAAAATGGCATCAAAACTGGGCCAGGAAGAATTTGTAAGGGTAAAAATCGGTTCTGTGGATGGAAAACTCATGTCCTCCCAGCTGCCCAGGGGTTCGGGCAGCATCACCACCCTTACGGAGGCGGACGGTGTCATCAGGATTCCTGCCAATGCGGAAGGAATTTCAGAAAATGAAAGCATTCCAGCCTATCTTTTAAGACCATTGTCTTCCATTGAAAATACCATTGTGATCACAGGTTCTCACGATAATACGCTTGATCTTCTGGCGGATCAGATAAAAATGACTAAAGGGGATATCAGCATCTCTTCCAGCCATGTGGGCAGCATGGGCGGACTCATGGCCATCAGAAAAGGGGCCTGTCACATGGCCGGAGCCCATCTTCTGGACACGGAGGACGGCAGTTATAATATTTCCTATATCAAAAAATATCTGCCCGGAGAAAAGGTATGGGTGATTAATCTTGTCATGCGGGACCAGGGGTTGATGGTTCCCAAAGGAAACCCGAAACAGATAAATGCTATTGAAGATTTGAAAAACAAAGGGTTGTCATTCATCAACCGTCAGCCGGGGTCCGGGACCAGGATATTATTGGATTACAAGCTCAAAGCGTTGCAAATATCTCCGGCAGATATTAAAGGATATGAAAATGATGAATACACCCATATGTCCGTTGCCGTAGCCGTTCTTTCAGGAAGGGCTGATGCCGGTCTCGGCATCATGTCGGCTGCCCGTGCCCTTGATCTTGATTTTATATCGGTTGTGACGGAGGAATATGACCTCATTATACCGGACAGGTTTTTTCATACCCGAAAAGTTCAGGCTATGATGGAAACCATTCAGACAAGGGAATTCAAAGACCGGGTGACGGCTCTTGGCGGCTATGATACGGGAAATACAGGCAAGGTTATTTATCAGTCATAAAAAAAACCTGGGGATGAATCATCCCCAGGTTTTATCTGCTAAGAATTTAAATTTCTAGTTCATTGGCATCAGTTCAACTCTTCTGTTCAATGAACGGTCTTCTTTTGTTTTATTGGATGCAACCGGTTTGGTGAATCCAAATCCTTGTGTGGTCAGTCTGTTTTCTGCAATCCCTTTTGATACAAGATATTTTTTGACGGCATTGGCACGTTTCAAGGAGAGGCTTGCATTGTATTCAGGGGTTCCGATATTATCGCAATGTCCCTGAAGATCAACTTTCATTCCGGGATTCTTTCCGAAAATTGCAACCACTTCATCTAAAAGAGGATAGGCAACCGGTTTGATCACGGCTTTATCAAAATCAAAAAGAACATGACTTAAGACCCAGCATCCCTGGGCATTAACTCTTGCGCCCTTGGGGGTTCCGGGGCATTTGTCGTCTTCATCATATACACCGTCGCCATCCGTGTCCACTCTTTGTTTTACAGCAGGGGCGGCAGGGGCTGCGGCAGGAGCATTTTTGTTCAAGAACACTTTTTCAACAAAAGCTGCCATGCCGGCGCTGGTCAAAAGTTCATCAGCCTTGGAAGCAAATCCGCATCCGCCGATTTTTGCGATTTCTTTAAAAAGGGCATCCCCTTCCGCTGAATCGCCTACCAGGATGGGATAAAAACAGATGGCATCACCATAAGCGGCTTTTAATGCACTTGCAGCATTAAGGGCATTTCCATCATTTCCAAGCCCGTCACTGATAATGATAAGGGCATTCATTTTTCCTGAAAGGCCTTTCAAGTCTGTTCCTGAGGTATTTATGGCACTAAAAAGAGGAGTTGTTCCACCGGCTTCCGTTACTTTTTTAAATTTTTCCGCCAGGTTTTTGGAAGAGAATTTTTCCATTCCATAAATCAGTTCCGTTTGTTTGCTTGAAACCGCAGGTGAATGGCCAAAGGATCTTAATCCGCCGGTCTGTCCCATTTCAGGAATGGTCTGGTTCATTCTCTGGACCAGGGCCTGGGCAATATCAAATTTCTTGGTTCCTTTATAGTTTTCATGCATGGAGCTTGATGCATCAAATACAATCAGGAAATTATCCACTTTGGATGTGTACAGGTTTTTATCGAATTTTGCTGCTTCAAACGGAGGCAGGTTCAACTGAGGCGCTGCACAGCCCACCAAAAAAAGGAAGGCAGCCACAAATAATGCGCTTTTACTAAAAAGTTTCATTTTTTTTCTCCTTCTGAATTTTAATAATTTAACGGGTTCTTTTTTACAAAGAGACTCTCGGTCATAATTACCATGTTGCTATATACATAAAATTATTCTAGAAATCAATCACTCTCTTTTAGTTTTATTGTTTAAGCAGCTCTTTTTTTATGGAATGAGCCAGTTTTTTTATGGTATAGGGTTTTTTAATATATTGCCCGGCTCCGAGTTTCAATGCCTTCGAGACCCTGTCATTCTCTGAAAATCCGCTGGCAATGACGGCTTTTTGATCAGGGTGAATTTTCAGAATTTGTTTATAGGTTTCAAGACCATCCATTCCCGGTTCCATTTTCATGTCCAAAATAATCAGGTCAACCGGGTGTTTTTTTAAAAAATGAATGGCTTTTTCCCCGCTTGCAACGGCGAATGGCCGGTATCCAAGCATTTTCAGTGAATCCCGGGCAATTTTTCTTTGTTCGGCAACATCATCAATGACAAGAATGGTTTCTCTGTTCCCCTTAAAATCATCGATAAGCAAAGTGTCGGTCTCCTGATCGGCTTTTTTCCGGGTGGCAGGAAAATAAAGTTCAAATGTACTGCCTTCATTTTTTTTACTGGTCACTTTGATATGGCCTTTATGGTCCTTTACACAGTTCCACACAACGGAAAGTCCAAGCCCTGAGCCGCTTCTTCCCATTTGTTTTTTTGTGTAAAAGGGCTCAAATATTTTTTTTAAGTCTTTTTCCGATATGCCGACCCCGTCATCTGTAACTTTGAGAACAACATATTCTCCTTCCGGCATATCATCATGTCCTTTCAAGGGGCCATCCAGATATCGGTTAAAGGATTCAACAATGACCATACCGTTTTCTTTTATCGCTTCCGAAGCATTTATCACAAGATTCATAAGAATTTTTAAAATATGGGAGGCAGAACCGATGAGATTCAACAGGTCTGCTTCCGGAAAAACGTTATACCGGATATGGGGATAGGTTTTTTCCAGCCTTTGATGCTCTGCACTGATAAAATAATCATGGATCACATGATTCAGATTGATACTGTTTTCAATGGTAATTCCTCTTCGGGTGAGTGTTAAAAGGTCCTGCACGATTTCAGCTGCCCTGAGCCCTGCATCATGGATGAACGATATCGGCTCTTTTAAGGGGCTGCCGGATGGCAGCTGCATCAGTAAGAGTTCAGGATAGCTCACAAGCCCGGAAAGAATATTGTTCAGATCATGGGCCACGCCGCCGGCCATGGTTCCGATCAGTTCCATTTTTTTTGCGTGGTCAAGTTTTTCTGAAAGGGTGCGGCATTTTTCTTTTTCCTCAATGAGCTTGGTTTCCAGGGCAAGGCGCTCTTCTTCCAGAGACAGGACTGTAGCAAGGGTTATCATGCAATGGCGGTCATCCTGTGTGAATTCCCGCGGTTTTGTATCCACAACGCAAAGCGATCCGATTGTGCGTTGTCCGAGTTTAACAGGGCAACCGAGATATGATTTTAGTTTGTATTGCCTGACATATGGGTCGGTCTTGAAAAACCGTGATTTTCCCATGTCCGGGATTGCAACAATGCTGTTTTCTTCCTTGATGGCCGCTTCCCAGCAGATATGATGCTTTGGGTCAAAATTTTTTCCAAAGTCTTCGAGTGTGTGATGGCCGGCCCATGGGATTCTAAGATTTTTTTTGTCAATACGATGATACAAAGAGCAGGCGCCATTCAGAATTTGCCATGACTGTTCCAGAATCATCTCTATATTCTTGCGGCAGTCAGTACCTAAAAGGTGGAAGATATGAGCCATTCTGGCGTATCTTTCACTGGAACCGGCCTTGTTGAAATCCATCCCTGGGGTTTCCATTCGGCATTGTCTCCATTTAAGACGTATGCCTGGTTTTATTGCGAAAAAAAGACAAGTTCAAGTCTTTTTTTAATATCTTGCAATTTAGACTTAGGAATTATATACGATTGCTGTTTGACAACCATGAAAAAAATAAGAAATAAATCAATCAGGGAGGGGGTATGAATCCTGGAATATTCAGGGAATACGATATCAGGGGAGTTGCAGGCAAAGATATCCTGGAGGAGGATGCCGAGAGCATTGGCAAGGCCTATGGCACTCTCCTAAACAGAGAAAATAAAAAAACTGTGTCCATTGGAAGAGATGGCCGCAAGACCTCTGAAAGTTTTGCCCGCCGGCTTATCAAAGGGATTCTTTCTACAGGCTGTGATGTCATCGATATCGGTGTCTGCCCCACCCCGGTTCTTTATTTTTCCATACAGCATCTGAATCTTGAGGGCGGTGCCATGGTGACCGCCAGTCACAACCCGCCGGAATATAACGGATTCAAGCTCATGAAAGGTCAGGACTCCATCCACAGTCACGGGCTTCAGGATGTCCGCAGGCTCATTGATGCCAATGATTTTGTGACAGGCAATGGCAAGGTTACTCAAAAAGACGTCATCACCCCTTATGAGGATTTTCTTGTCAAAAATATAAAGATCAAACGCCCCATCCGGGTCGGGATTGATGCTGGAAACGGCACAGGGGGTATCACTGCTCTTCCTGTGTTGAAACAACTGGGCTGTGAAGTTCATGACATCTATTGCGATCTGGACGGCACCTTTCCCAACCATGAGGCTGACCCTACCCAGAAAAAAAATCTTCTGGACCTGATCAAACTGGTCAGGGAACAAAAGCTTGATCTCGGAGTCGGATATGATGGGGATGCAGACAGAATTGGTGTTGTGGATAAAAACGGCAACGTCATCTATGGCGATCAGCTCATGGTGATCTATGCCAGGGAAATTCTTCAGCGAAACCCCGGCGCCACCTTTATCTCAGAAGTCAAATGTTCCATGGTCATGTACGATGACATCCGAAAACACGGCGGCAATGCCATCATGTGGCGCACCGGCCATTCTTTGATCAAAAAGAAAATGAAAGAGGAAAATGCAGCCCTGGCAGGGGAGATGAGCGGGCATATGTTTTTTAAAGACCGGTATCTTGGATTTGACGATGCCCTTTATGCCACCTGCCGTCTTCTTGAAATTATGGCTAATACAGGTCTCGGTGTGGACGAACTGATCCAGGACCTTCCCAAAACCTTTACAACACCGGAGCTTCGGGTGGATTGCCCGGATAATATCAAATTTGATGTAGTGACAAAGATTGTTAAAGAATTTAAGGCAAAACAGGAAGTCATTGACATTGATGGATTAAGGGCGGTTTACAAAGACGGCTGGGGGCTTGTCAGGGCCTCCAATACTCAGCCGGCTCTGGTGCTCCGGTTTGAAGCCCTGAGTGAAAAAAGGCTGTCGGAAATCCGAAACGAAATAGAATCTGCTTTAAAAGCCATTATCGAGGAGACAAAATAAGATTTTCCATGCAAAG
>CAZWMY010000039.1:0-31502 GCA_964635025.1 uncultured Desulfobacula sp.
ATATCATGCCTTCCCACAGTCGATATGTCAGCGCTGTTCCCTCCTTGATCAATGGTTTGCTGCTTTTTTAAAATTGAAGGAATGGGTTTGATATGAACCCTTGCGATTATATCCTCCCCATTTGAAATCCCGGCGAGAATTCCACCGGAGTGATTTGTTCTAAAACCTTCCGGAAATATCTCATCATTGTTTTTAAAGCCTGTCATTTTAGGAGCATTGATTCCTGCTCCGATTTCAACAGCTTTGACTGCTCCAATGCTCATCAATGCTTTGGCAATATCGGCATCCAGTTTATCAAAAACCGGTTCCCCAAGACCTGCCGGAACATTGGACGCGATAATCTCCACAATCCCACCCAGGGAGTCGCCCTGTTTTTTGATCTTTTTTATTTTTTCTTCCATTTTTATTACAGCAGCTTTATCCGGGCATTGAAGATAATTTTGATACTTAAAAGATAAATCATCAGTTAAAACAGCCCTGATATTGCCAAGTTCAAGGGTATAGCTTAATATTTTGATATTCTGCTGATCCAAAATAACCTGGGCGACCGCTCCAGCTGCGACCCTGGCTGCAGTTTCCCGAGCCGAAGATCTTCCACCTCCCCGATGGTCCCGGATGCCATATTTTGCATGATAGGTATAATCCCCATGACCCGGCCTGAAAAGAGCGGCGGTTGAATCATAGGCTTTTGAATCGGCATCCTTGTTTTCAATTAAAATCATAATAGGGGTTCCGGTAGTTTTACCTTTTAATATACCTGATATAATGACAGGGATGTCGGGCTCTTTTCTTGATGTACTAGATACCCCACCCTGACCTGGTTTTCTTCTGTCAAGCGATTTTTGGACTATCCCTTCATCAAGATCAAGACCTGGAGGGCAGCCTTGAATAACGACACCAAGTCCTTTTCCATGGGATTCTCCAAAGGTCGTAATGTTGAATGCCTTACCAAAGGTGGAGCCTGACATCAGGATATTCTCCTTTCAATGAGGGTTACAATTTCGTTTGGGGTATGCAAATCTGTTTTAATTTTTATATGAGCGGCCTTTTTATACAAGGATCTTCTTGTTTTCAACAATTCTTTTGTTTCTTCAATCAAGCTTTTTTGAGTCAACGGCGGCCTTTTTGATCTGGTTGATGAATCAAAGCTCAATCTTGACAAAATGGTTTTGATATCTGCATCAAACCATATGGTAAATCCGTTTTTCTTTAAAAAATGAAGGCTTTCAGGATCAGTTACAATACCACCTCCGGTTGATATAACGACATCTTCCATCTTGGCTGTCTTTAAAAGAGTTTCTTTTTCAATCTGACGGAAATAATCCCAGCCGTGGGTGTCAACAAGGCTGGTAATCGTTGATCCTGTCTGTTGTTCAATGCTTTGATCCAAATCAAAAAAAGCATAATTGAGTCGATCTGCAAGGATTTTTCCAATGGTTGTTTTTCCAGTACACCGGTAGCCGATCAAATAAATTTTCATTGTTATAGGGCTTCAAATATTTTCCAATAATTTGGAAAGGATTTTTCAACACAGGTTTCATTTTCAATTTCCATTCCCGGTATGATAAGCCCGGGAATGGAAAATGCCATGGCGATGCGGTGATCATTAAACGTCTCAATTACAGCCCCTTTGGGTTGGCCGCCGGTAATTTCAAGAAAATCATCCCCCTGCCGGACGGTGATCCCCATCTTTAAAAGCTGAGAAGAAATAGCCTCAATCCTGTCGCATTCTTTTTCTCGAAGATGCTTAATATTATTAATCCTTGTCTTTCCCTTAGCGAAACTTGCAACGACAGCTATGGCCGGGACGGCATCCGGGGTATCCGACATGTCCACATCTATCCCGATAAGGTCGGCTCCACATACACCAATCTCATTTTCTTTAATCTTTACCGTGCATCCCATCTGCTCCAATATCCTGACTTGCTTTAAATCACCCTGAAGAGAATTTTTACTGATATTTTTAACCGATATCATCTTGCCGGTGATGGCTCCAATGGCCCAGAAATATCCTGCATTGGAAAGATCGGGTTCAACAAAAAACTCTCCCGGGAAATAGGGCTGTTGCCCTGGAACTTTATACAAGGTGGAATGAATGCGGTAGGCCTCAACCTTAAATTTTTTCATAATATCGATTGTCAAATCGATATATGGGGATGAAACCGAAGGACCCTCAAGACTGATTTCAAGACCATCTGTCATAAAAGGTCCTATCATCAAAAGGGAGGACAGATACTGGCTGCTTTTTGAGCAATCAAGGGTTACCATGCCTCCCTGTCGTTTGCCCCCGCAAATATGAACAGGTGGCGTCCCTTTTGCGCTTTGGGAACCGGAAGGTATGCCCAGAAGCGTCAAAGCATTAAGCAGCTCAATCATTGGCCGTTCACGCATTCTTTCATCACCTGTCAGGATATATTCAGTATTTCCCAAAGCTGCAATTCCTGCCAAAAGGCGCATGGAAGTACCTGAGTTACCAAGATAAATTTCTTTTCCATAGGGTTTTGGAATTCCGCCAAACCCATCAACCCTGAATTTTTGGTCTTTTATCTTGTCAATTTTGGCTCCAAAATATGTCAATGCATTGATAGTCAATTTTATATCCTCACTTTCGAGCAGGTTTTCAATCTTGGAAAGGCCTGAACAAAGAGCTGCACATATGAGCATACGATGAGAAATGCTTTTTGAACCGGGTATTACAACCTTCTGATCTAAAATTTTTTTGGGGGTTATCTTTTTCATTTAGGAGTTAGCCATCCTTTAAAATTATTTTTCGCAACAGTTCCATATCAGGGATGATTCCTGTCCATAGTTTGAATTGGTGAGCTCCCTGGTGTAAAAACATGGCAAGGCCGTCAATTGTTGTGCATCCTTTTGACTGAGCTTCACGCAAGAGCCTTGTTTTCAAGGGTGTATAAATAATATCCATGACAATGGTTTTGTGATTCAGATGCGTTATGGGAAAAGACAGATCTGAAATGTTGGGGCTCATACCGACAGGAGTCGTATTGATAAGAATATCCGGTTGGATTTTATTAAGATTTTCTTTATCATCAAACAAGAAAAAATCAGCATTGTATTTAGCTGCAAGATGTTCTCCTTTTTTCCTGTTCCTGTTGACTATCAAAAGGTTCCCTTTTTCTTTAAAAATTCCAAACGCTACGGCTTGGGCTGCTCCTCCTGCGCCAAGAATGCAGACTTTTTTCCCGCTGATGCCAAAAGGCTTCAACGGCTCAACAGCAGCCTTATAATCTGTATTGAATCCTTGAAGAAAACCTTCTTTGTTAATAACTGTATTGACCGCACCGATGGCTGAGGCATTCTCATCAACCCAGTCAAGGTACTCCATAATGGATTCTTTAAACGGCAGCGTGATGGAAGCACCTTTTATATTTAAGGCCCTTATGGCTTCGATGCTTTTAGCGATTTGGGCCGGTTCAAAAGCCAGATATACAGCATTTATACCATGGTGCCGGAAAGCAAAATTATGAATACCCGGGCTTTTTGAATGCCTGACAGGATTTCCAAAAACACCGTAAAGCTCTGTAAAAGAATCAATCATTGTTCATAATCCTCTTTTATAAATACAGGATAAGAGCCAAGGATTTTCAATGATAAGGAATATTGTTTTATCTCTTTTATGGTTTCAACCAAGTGTTGGTCTTTTTGATGGCCTTCAATATCCAGAAAAAAATAATAACTCCAATTCTGATGTCGTGTGGGTCTGGACTCAAGTTTCAACATGTTAAGCCCTGCCCTGTCTATGGGTTCAAGGGCTTTAAATAACGCCCCCGGAATATGGGAAACAGCAAACATAATGGATGTTTTATCTTTTTCGCTGGGCTCAGGAAAGTCTTTTCCGATAACAAGAAATCTTGTGATATTTCCTGAGATATCTTCTATTCTTGATTCTACGGTTTGTAATTCATAGATATGAGCTGCCTGTTTGCTTGCAATGGCAGCCATGTTTTTATCTTCACAGGCAAGAAGAGCTGCTTTTGAAGTACTGCTGGTCTCAATTATCTGAGCATGGCTGAATTTTTTTTTTATCCAGGATCTGCACTGGGCAAGTGCCTGGGGATGTGAGCAAATTTTTTTTACATCTTTTGGCTCACCGGTTAAAGACAATAAATCATGAGACACCGGTTCATAGTGTTCCGCGCAGATGTTTAAATCAAAATCGGCAAATAAATCCAGGGTATGGGTTACGGCACCTTCAATAGAATTTTCCACAGGGACAACGCCAAAATGACTTTCGTTTTTTTCAACTTCGCTGAAAATCTCATAAAGATTGGGCTGTTCCACAAATCTTCCGGAATGCCTGAAATGATTCAATGCTGCAATGTGGGAATAGCTCGCTTCAGGACCAAGGAAAGAAATTGTTTTTGGTTTTTGGATATCGCGGGTTGCTGTAATGATGACATTAAAAAAATATTTTAATAATTGTTTGTCAGCCGGACCCTTATTAATTTTTGATAATTTTTCAATGACACTTCGTTCCCTTGCCCGGTCAAGTATCCGGCTGCCGGTTTCTTTTTTGACCTTGCCGACTTTTTTTCCGATTTTAAGACGCTGATTGATTAAATTTAAGATTTTTAAATCAATCTCATCAATCTGATCCCGTAGGGTTTTTAAATCATGGTCTGCCATTATATTCTTCTTTATGAATTCAGGAAGGCTCTTTTCTCAGGATAAAGCTTTGTATCCGGTTACCGTCCATATCTTTAACGGTTGCCGTCCATTTGTCAACAATAATGGATTCGCCGGATTGAGGGATTCTGCCGATCTGCTCCAGAAAAAATCCGGAAAAGGTGTCATAAGTATTGGATTCCGGTATTCCAATATCAATCTCTTCATTTAAATCATAAATGTTGATTCTTCCGGTAATCAGCCATTTGTTTTCTTTAAGACGGATGATGTCCGGTGTCATTCTGTCGGTTTCATCAATGATTTCACCCACAATCTCTTCAAGGACATCTTCCAGTGAAACAATCCCGGCAACACCGCCATGTTCATCCACTACAACGGCCAAATGATTTTTATTTCGTTTGAAATCCTGTAACAGTGCATCCAGTTTTTTAGATTCAGGAATAAAATAAGGTTTTTTTAAAATCGGTTTGATATCCAGCGGAGTTTCGAAATTTGCCGTACAGGCTTTCTGAAAACTTGCAAACAAATCTTTGACATGAAGCACGCCAATCACATTATCAATACTGCCTTCAATAACCGGAATCCTTGAGAATCCGGTCTGAAGGATTTTTGAAATATCCACTGTCTCTGACACATCTATTACAAACATGTCGGCTCTCGGGGTCATGATCTCCGAACACGATGTGTCGTCAAATTCAAATATTTTGGTTATAAATTGTTTTTCCGCTTCATTAATCTCTCCTTCTTCCTCTACAACTTCAACCATGGTCATGAGTTCATCTTCGGTAACGGCTCCATGGCGCGGATCTCTTTTTCCGTGAAGCTTTGGTATGACATTTAATATATAGATCAATGGAAAAAAAAGTTTTGAGAACCAGAAAAGAGGATAAATCACAATCCTGGCAACAAAAATATTATTATTGTTGGCAAAGGACTTTGGGAAAATTTCACCAAAAACCAGAATAAGCAGCGTCATGATACCTGTAGCAATACCCACGGCATTAGATTCAAAATGTGAAATGGCAAGGGACGTTGCAATTGATGAGGCCCCGATATTTACAATATTGTTTCCGATCAGAACAGTGGTTAACAGTTTATGAGAGTCCTTCTTCATACTCAAAATCAAACGGCCGCTTCCTGAACCGTCTTTTGCCAAATGAAGGGCTTTTACTTTGCTGATGGTAAAAAGGGCGGTTTCAGAAGCTGAAAAAAATCCTGATAATAAAAGGCATACAATGAGAAGAACAAATTCAATAGACATTAAACCTAATATTTTCCTTATTAATTAACATAATTAGCACAGTTTTCCATAAATGGAGTCAGTCTAATAAAATTCCTGCAATAATGTCAAATTTATTATCAAAAATGAGAGGGTTTGAGAAGGTTAATTGCAATACAGGCAGCGTTTTTTGCAGCTCCTTTTTTCCCAAGTTTTTTTCTAACCATTTCCAGCCGAGTCTTGTAATAATCTTCATGATTGAGCATATAAATGGTTTTTTCACATATTTTTTCAGGGATTGCATTATTCTGAAGCAGTTCCGGCATAATTTCTTCATTCACAATTAAATTTGCAAGACCGGCATATTTTACTTTGACCAAAAGCTTTGCCGCCCAAAAGCTTGCCATTGCCATTTTGTATATCAGAATGGTTGGGGTACCGAAAAGAGCTGCCTCAAGCGTCACCGTACCGGAGGCGGCAATGATCATATTCGCCTTATTAAAAATATGTCTGACAGGCGTTTCAATGATCTCAAACAAATGGGGAAACTCAGATTTATTGATGCCGGCTTGAATGAATTCTTTTCTTATTGAAGCCGCTTTTGAAACAAGAAACCGGGTCTGGATATGTTTTTTCTGAATGAGATCGGCGGATTGGATCATGATATCAAGCAGGTTCTTGATTTCAGCATTTCTGGAACCCGGGAGTAGACCGATGATAATCGGCTCCTCTGCTTTTAAAGACCCAGCTTTTGATTGAAATGTTTTTTTTAAAAAATTATCAGGGTATTCGTCGATAAGGGGATTTCCAACATAAGTGGAAGGTACACGGGCTTTTTTAAACATCTTTTCTTCAAAAGGAAATATCAAAGCAGAATGATCAACATATTGTTTAATCTTGAACAGCCTTGATTTTTTCCAGGCCCATATTTTTGGAGTAATATAATATAAAATTTTTATATCATAGCGATTCTTTATATATTTTGCAGCTTTCAGGTTAAAGCCTGGATAGTCGACAAGAATAACAAGATCCGGTTTATGGTGTATTAGTTTTCCCTTAAAAAGATCAAAAGCTTTTTTAATGTATTTAAATTGCATAAGAACTTCGGTAATTCCCATGGCCGATAGCTTATCGATATCATAGAAAAGATCAACCCCTTGCTGTTTAAGATTGGGACCGCCGATGCCGGAAAAATATGCCAGATTGTATTTTCTCTTTATTTCTTCTACAAGACGGCTTGCATGAAAAT
The DNA here is from genome assembly GCA_964635025.1 of uncultured Desulfobacula sp. GTDB lineage: Bacteria > Desulfobacterota > Desulfobacteria > Desulfobacterales > Desulfobacteraceae > Desulfobacula. The sequence goes on from CAZWMY010000039.1 coordinate 7,116, forward strand.
CACCGGATGGTTCTCCGGTCAGAACCATGATATGTTTTAAATTTACAGGGAAGTTCATTTTATATCTTCATCTGTGTTTGCAAGAATGGATATATTATACCGGTCTGCAAGGGAAATCATTTCTTCACGATCAAAACTGATGGATTTTCCTGCTTCAAGAACAAGAATGCCGGCTCTGGCTTCGTGCATGGTCATAATGGTTTGGCTGCCTGAAGACGGCAGATCAAATCTTAAGTCCTGGGATGGTTTGGAAAGCTTGATGACAATACAACCATTATTTTGGGATAAAAGTCCTCCTCTTTTTATGGCAGCATCTGTTCCCTCAATGGCTTCAATGGCAAGAACGGTTCCGTTGCTGATTACAAGACATTGACCGATATCTAATTTTCCGATTTCTTTTGCAAGTCTCCAACCCTCAAAGATATCTTTTTGCTCGGCTTTGTTTGGTTTTCTTTTTGTCCAGCACCCCCTTGGACAGATGAGTTCCGGCAACAGAAAGGTTGAAGGTAAAATTTCAATGCCTTCTTTTAACAGGAGATCGGCAAAAGAAGTCAAAATGGAATCATCATGGGTTCGAGTCGTCGTTGCTATAAAGGTAAGTGCTTTAAAATCAGGGCGGATATCTTTGAAAATATTTGTTTTTTTTATTGTCCCGAGCATAACAGCCTGTGAAATGCCCTGCTGTTTAAAATATCGGATAAGTTTTGAGACCTGACCTATATATAGCCATTTCAATTCTTCAACATAATCGGAAAGCGTGGGGTCGGTATCAGAACTAAACCCTGCAGCAAAAACAGTATATCCTTTGGCCAGGGCTTTTTTTGAAAATAGTATGGGAAATTGTCCGCCTCCTGCAATCAGGCCTATTTTCATTTTTTTATCTTGTCACCCCCCTGTTGGATTCAATAATAAAATTCATAAATTTTTTTACTTCAGGGATCATATCGACTTCTGCCTTAACCCTTTCAGATGCCTGTTTAACGGTCAGCCCAATCCTGAAAAAAATACGGTATGCTTTTTTAAGTTGTAAAAGGGTTGATTTCGAGAATCTATAGCGTTGCAAACCAACATTGTTTAAACCATGTAGTGTTGCCCGATCTCCAGCGGCAATCACATATGGCGGTATGTCTTTAACCACGGCTGATTTTCCGCCGATATAGGCAAAATCTCCGATTTGAACAAATTGATGGATCGCAACCAATCCTCCTACTGTGACATTGTCTCCAATTGTAATATGTCCTGCCAGGGTTGAATTATTGGCCAGGATGACCTGTTTTCCGGTTTTACAATCATGGGCAATATGGGTATAGGCCATGAGATAGTTTTCTTCCCCGACTTCAGTGATACCCCCGCCGTTTTCCGTTCCCCGGTTAATGGTGACAAATTCCCGGATAATTGATCCCCGGCCGATTTTTAAATATGTTTTTTCTCCATGAAATTTGAGATCCTGAGGTGCCCCGCCAATCGATGCATATTGAAAGATCTGGCAGTTTTCTCCAACGGTTACGTATTGTTCAATAGTAGTGTATGGGCCGATGGTTGTGCCTGATCCGATAACGGTATCTGATTTGATGATGGCATAGGGGCCAATGGTGACATTGTTATCAATTTCAGCAGAAGGATCGATTATGGCTGTGGGGTGAATCATCATTTTTGCTCCGTTTTTTTGTTTTCATTTTCCATCTTTTTTAATCTTTTCTCAAAAGAGAATAGGGTTTTCCTCATCTCAGGCAATCTTGCCATGATGCTGACAACCTTGCGCCAAAGAGCGTGGGGCATTTGAGGGATGCCGGATACGATTTCTTTTTCACCAACATCGCTGTGAACACCGGAATAAGGACCAATAATGGCGCCGTCACCTATTTTTATATGACCGGTTATTCCGGCTTTGCCGGCAATGATAACATTCCGGCCCACCGTAGTGCTTCCTGCAATCCCGACTTGTGCAACGATCAAGGTGTTGTCCCCTATTTTGACATTATGTGCAATATGAACAAGATTGTCTGTTTTAACACCATTACCGATTACAGTGGTACCAAGGGTTCCTCTGTCAATGGTATTACAGGCTCCAATTTCGGCATCATCACCGATGGACACATAACCGGTATGAACAAGTTTACAATGCCGGTCAATCTCCTGTGCAAAGCCAAATCCATCCGACCCGATGACGGAGCCGGAATGTATGATAACCCTTTGCCCTATTCTTGTCTTTTCAAGAATTGTAACATTGGGCTTAACAATGGTGTCATCTCCGATCATCACATCATCCCCGATATAAACTCCGGACATCAGATGCACCTTTTTTCCGATTTTTACATGATTGCCTATCACCACATTTGCTTCAATTACAGGATCTTTCCCTATTGTTGTAAATTGTCCGATATGAGAACCGGCATGGATAAAGGGGAAAATTTTTTTTTCAGGATAGAAAAGTGATACAAGCTTAAAAAATGATAGCTTTGGATTTGTCGTTTTCAGCAAAACCGGATGTTTTTTGTGAGAGTCTTCAATGCAAAAAGAATCAGGAATAATGACGACTCCGGCTTTTGTTTGGGCAAGTTTGATCAAGTATTTAGAATCACTTGCAAACGTAATATCATAGGGGCCTGCTTCAGTAAATGAAGAGACCCCCTTTACTATAAAATTCAGATTGCCTATGACTTCTGCGTTAATGATTCTGGCAATCTCATGAATTGATAATTGCATACAAAAAATTTAATTGGTTTTTGCAGCTTTTGTATTATATTTTTTGATGATTTGGTCTGTTATATCAAGCTTATCCGGTGCATAAAGAACACCTCCTGCTTTTTTTTCAAGGATAAGCATATAACTGTCTTCCTTACCCATTTCATTTATTATTTTAACTACATCTTCTTGAATTTTGCTTAAGGACTGTACTTCCAATTGTTTGAATTCTCTGGCAAAATCATCCTGCATTTTTTTAAAATCATTCACCCGATTTCGAAAGTCTTTTTCCTTTTCACTTTGTTTTTCAGGGCTTAGAACCAGTTTTTCCCTTTCATAGGCCTTATTCATTTCATCTAATTTGTCTTTTTCAGTCTTTAATTTTCCCTGAAATTCATTTCCTTTATCCGTAAGTTGTTTCTGAACGTTTTTTCCGGTATTGGATTCCGACAATACCTTCTGGAAATCAAATATCCCTATTTTTGTCGCATCAGCACAGAACACAACAGGAACAAACAAAAGAAAAAGAAAAAGTACGGATACGGTAAATACAATTTTTTTCATTAAAACCTCCAAATGTAAATAATTTAAAAAGAAGCGCCGACAGAAAAAGCAAATTCTCCATCGCCCCTGTCTTTTACGTTTTTCCCATCAATAACCCAGCCATATTCAATCCTGAGAGGACCCAATGGTGAATTCCACCTGATACCGGTTCCGATGCTGGAAAACTGGTCTGCAAAATCAAAACTTTCACTGGTTCTGTATACATCTCCTCTATCATAAAAAAATACGCCGGCAAGTTTGTATTTTTCCGTCAGTGGAAAGGTAATTTCCGCATTAAATTGAACATATTTCTCACCACCAACCTCTTTGATATCTCCAGAACGCTTGCCGCTTATATCGTATTTTTCAAATCCCCTGATGGAATTCATCCCACCCAGATAAAATTTGGCATAATCCACATTGATGCTATTATTGGTTCGATCATCAAAATATCCGCCTTCTGCATGAAGGGCGCCCGTAAATTTCCAGAAAAGAGGGAACCAAATTCCGGTCTCGGCAAGATATTTTGTATAGTTGATTTCACCCCCTAAAAATTCTCCTGCATATTCAACGGAAAAAGAATGTTTGTATCCCTCCGTTGGAAGGAAAATATCATTCCTGGAATCGTATACGATATAAGGTTTAATGCTGCTTGTAAGAAATGATCCGGGCGTCATATTGGTATATGTGGGCTGCACTTTTGAGATGGTAAAATCTTCAATATTATAATTAATTCCTATTTTTGTATAATCAAAAAGCCTGTAGCCCAGCATCAAGGTCATGCCCAGAGCTTCTTTATCATAATAATTATATTCCCTATCTTCTTTATAGAGATTGAATCCTCCTGAAACAGGGGTGTCAAGAATATAAGGCTCAAAGAAACTGATATCATAAAGGTTGGAAGACCCTGAAATTTTGGCGGCAACCCTTCCGGTCTGGCCTCTTCCAAACAGGTTTCTTTCTTGAACCGAAATCATACCGAATCCGCCATCTTCACTGCTGAACCCACCGCCGAATGAAAATTGCCCGGTATCTTTTTCAACAACTTTTACATTCAAATCCATTTGATTTTCTTCTTCGGTTTTAACAGGGGCAACATCGATACTAGAAAAATAATCCAAACGATTCAAATTTTTATAACTTTTTTCAATATTGTCTTTGTTATATAAATCCTGCTCTACAACCTTTAATTCTCTTCTGATAACCTTATCCCGCGTTTTCAAATTGCCGCTGATATTCACACTCTTGAAATAGACGGGTTCTCCTTTATTGATGGAATAGTCAACGGTCATCAGATGTTCTTTATCATTTTTATTTATCAGGGGAGTAATATGAACATTGGCAAACCCACGTTGTGAATAAAGATCGGAAATATTATTCATGTCATTTCTGATTTGTTCACGGTTATAGAGTTCTCCTTCCTTTGATTTAATTTTTTTTAGAATTTCTTCTTTTGCAAGGATAAGGTCCCCGGAAAGTTCAATCTTTTTGATTTTATACTGAGCACCCTCATCTATCTTAAAATTGATGGAGATGAATTCTTTGCCGATTTCTATTTTGGGGTCGGAAACTTTTGCATCAATAAATCCATTATTTTTATATAAGGATTCAATCCTTACTGCATCATTTTTAACCTCGGTTTCATTCAGATCGCCCGAGGATGTAAAAAATGAAAAAAAGCCTTTTTCCGTTGTTTCCATGACTTTTTTAAGTTCTTTTTCAGAAAAACGAGAATTGCCTTCAAAACTGATTTTTTCAACCTTGATCTTTTCCCCTTCTTCTATTGTGAAAACAATATCGGCCTGGGAATGTTCAAGTGGAATAATCTCATAGGTAATTGAACAATTATGATAGTTTTTTTCAGTATACAGCAGTCTGAGCCGGTCCACATTTGAGTTAAGCGTATTAACATTCAGGATGGAACCTGTTTTAATATTAATATTTTCCGTAAGTTCTTCGTTTTTATAAACTGTATTTTTTTTAAATTTGATTTCCCTGATGCTTGGTTTTTCCGTCACTTTAAATACTATTTTTACTCCATTGTCATGCGGGTCTTGTTCAACAAGGACATCATCAAAATATCCCATCTCATATATTTTTTTCATGTCTTTTGATATGTTGTCCGGTTTGACAATGTCCCCTGTTTGAGTTTCAATAATTCTGAGGATGGCATCTTTTTCTATTCGCTTATTCCCAATGACAGCTATCTCTGAAATTATTTTTTTATGATACACCTCGCCAATGATTTCTTTGCAGTACTTATTAACAGATGAAAAAAGTTTTTCAAAAGTCTCTGCTTCGGTAAAAAGAGAAACCGAATTATCCGTTTCATTAACATTAATCAATCGAGAATCAATACTGATACCTTCTCCTGCAAGAAATAACGACCCGGTTAAAATATAATCAACCCCCGCTTTCATCCCATAGGCTTTAAACCTGGCTAAATCCCAGTGGCTGATATCAGGCTGAGCTTCGGGAAAGACAACTGTTGCGCCCTCTTTTTTAAGGTTTTCCGATATCATCTGTTTGATTTTTTCCTGGGTCTGCTGATTGGGTTTGCTTGCTGAAATTGAAAAAGGGAAAATTGCAATTTTCACATTTGTGTCTGCAATAAGGTCACCAGCAATGAATAAAAAAAACAAAACAGACAATACATAAGCCATTGTTAAAAAAGATGTGTTCATTATTTTTTTCATAAGTCTCTTTTCCTAGTTTGCAGGAATTATTTTTCCATCCCTTATGGTCACTTTTTTTTTCATCATCCCGGCAAGCTCATTGTTATGGGTAACCACAATAACCGTCATGCCAAGCTTCTCGTTTATTTCCTGAATTAAAACATGCATACCGCGACTGTTTTTCTGGTCAAGATTTCCTGTGGGTTCATCTGCCAGAAGTATCTCAGGATCCATTACAAGGGCTCTTGCCAGAGCTACCCGCTGTTGTTCTCCGCCTGAGAGATCTTCAACCCTATGGCTGAGTCTTAAAGAAAGTCCTACTCTTTCAAGCATATTTATGGCAAGATTTTCAATAGTTTTTTTATTTTTATTCGCAATTAACCCGGGTATCATTACATTTTCCAAAGTGGAAAAGCCTTGTAGAAGATAATGAAACTGAAATACAAAACCAATATTTAGATTTCTGAAACCTGCCAGTTTCTCGTCATTATACAAAGACAGGTCATTGCCCTTGAATAGAATTTTTCCTGAATCTGGTTTATCAACAGTTCCTATCAGATTGAGCAATGTTGATTTCCCGATGCCTGATGAACCCACAATGGCAATTGTTTCCCCTTTATACACATTAAAATCGGTATCATTCAGGATTTCAATATCTGATGCTTTTGAGCGAAAACATTTTGAAACCGATTGAAGGCTCATCAACGGCAGACTTGAATTATCCATATCGCAAAGCCTCAACCGGGTCCATTTTTGATGCCTTGTGAGATGGATAAAGGGTCGATAGAAAACAGATGAGCAGTGCACTGACGGCTATAACCATAACATCATCATATTCAAGCTGAACAGGAAGTGTAGAAAACGGATAAGCATCCGGCAGCTGAATAAAATCATATTTTTTCAGAAAATAACAGATAATAACCCCTGAAACCGTCCCGATAAAAGTACCGAAAGACCCGATAATCATTCCTTGAATAATAAAAATTCTTCTGATGGTTCTATGAGTTGCCCCCATGGTTTTCAGGACTGCAATGTCTTTTGTTTTTTCCATGACCAACATAATCAGAGCACTTGCAATATTAAAGGCCGCAACCAAGATGATCAGTGTCAGAATAATGAACATGGCTGTTTTTTCGAGTTTCAAAGCAGAAAAAAGACTTTTGTTAATATCCATCCAGTCTCTCATATAAAAAGGATAGCTTAATACATTTTTCAAATTGTCTTTGACTGCTTTAACATCAAACACATTATTAATCCAGATTCCAATCGCCGAAATTTGATTTTTTGCACCGACGAGCTGCTGTGCCTCTCCTATCTCGACATATGCAAGCGCACTGTCATATTCATACATTCCAGAATCAAATGTATCGGTTACAAGAAATCGTTTCATGGAAGGGATATTCCCCATGGGTGATACAATTCCATTGGGTGACATGAGAATAATTTTGTCACCCGGTATGACACCGATTAAATTGGCAAGCTCCTTGCCAAGAACAATACCCGGGTAATCATCACTGGCCGGGCCTTTACCCAACACTTTTTTTAACTGTTCCGGTCCAAAGCCTTTTATCAGACTGAAACTGTTGCCGGGGTCAATTCCTCTGACCATGATACCTGAAAAAGAATGAGTTGACCTGATCATGGCTTGGACGAACAAAATGGGTGATACACCGATTATTTCTTCTTTTTTTGTCACGTCGGTAATAATTTCAGAGTATCCGTCAAATTTTCCGGAATAATTCATAACCAGAATATGGGGTTCCAGTCCAAGAATCCGTTTTCGAAAATCAGTTTCTGCGCCGCTCATAACAGCAATAACCACAACCAGCGCCATAACTCCGACAGCAACACCGGCAACGGATAAAAGGGTAATAAGGGAGATAAAGCCTTCTTTTCTTTTTGCCTTAAGATATTTTCCGGCTATGAAAAATTCAATGGCCATTTATTCGGATATTTTTTTCATGTGGGGGAAAAGAATGACTTCCCTTATGGAGGGTGAATCCGTCAGCAGCATCACCAGTCTGTCAATACCAATACCCTCTCCGGCCGTGGGCGGCATGCCGTACTCAAGTGCTTCCACATATTCGGAGTCCATGATATGGGCTTCAAAATTGCCTTCATCTCTTTGCCTGACCTGCATCAAGAAACGTTGATACTGATCTTCAGGATCATTAATTTCTGAAAATCCATTGGCAATTTCCCTGCCGGCAATAAATAATTCAAATCGATCGGTTAATTCCGGGTTAAGATCATTTTTTCTGGACAAAGGGGATACTTCAACAGGATATCCGGTGATAAATGTGGGTTGAATCAATTTGGGTTCCACAAGGGCATCAAACAATTTTGTCAAAATTTTACCATGACGGTCTTTTTTTGATATCGGTATATTATTTTTGTGTGCAAGCTTTAGTAGTTCATCCGGATCATTTATAATTTTAGTATCAACTCCGCCGATTATTTCTAAAGAATCAATCATTGAAATTCTCTGCCAGCCTTTTTTAAAATGAATGGTTTGCCCTTGATATTCAATGGTGGTTGATCCGGATATGGTTTTGACAATAATTTCAAACATTTCTTCCGTCAAATCCATGAGTGTTTCATAGTCAGCATAAGCCTGGTAAAATTCAACCATAGTGAATTCAGGGTTATGCCGGGTTGAAACTCCTTCATTCCTGAAATTACGATTAATTTCGAAGACTTTTTCAAAGCCGCCGACAACCAGTCGTTTCAGATAAAGTTCAGGCGCAATTCTTAAAAAAAGCTCCATTCCAAGTGCATTGTGCCATGTTTTAAAAGGCGTGGCTTCAGCACCGCCTGGTAAAGGCTGCATCATGGGGGTTTCAACTTCCATAAATCCTTTTTCCTCAAAAAAATGTCTCATGGCGGAAATAATCCGACTTCTTTTGATAAAGATATTTTGAACATCCTCATTCATAATCAGGTCCAGATATCTCTGCCGATATCTTTTTTCCGGATCTTTAATGCCATGAAATTTTTCCGGAAGGGATCTGACGGCTTTGGATAACAATCTGAATTCTTTTGCCTGAAGCGTCCATTCACCGGTCTTTGTTTGGAATAGCGGGCCTTTAACCCCAATAAAATCACCTATATCAAGTTTTTTAAATAAAGAATAGTTTTCATCCCCAATTATATTTTTCTGCAAATAAACCTGAAGCTGATCAGACCCTTCTTTGAACCTGATAAAAGATGATTTGCCCATTATGTTAACAGCCATCATTCTGCCGGCCATATAGAATTCATTTCCGTTTTCACCTAAGGTTTCCGGATTATTTTGAATAATTTTTTTAAGCATTTTTATGGAACATGAAGGCTTGAAATCATTTGGATAGAGACTTATTCCGCTATCTTTGAGTTCTGCAATTTTTTCTTTTCTTAACTGTATCAGACTTGTTTCTTTATCCATTGGTATTTGCCTTTATGTTCTTACTGCCTCATGCAGGTTGGGTTCATCTTCTTTTTGATAAAGCATGAATAGATAGCTTATATTTCATAAAAAAGTCAAGATTTTGTTATTTTCCTTTATCGGTGTCCTGCTGAAAACAACGGTGAAAATGGTTCCCTTGCCTGGAGTTGATTCAAAATCAATCATACCGTTATTTGCATCAACCAACCGGTGAAGGATGGATAGTCCAAGACCGGTTCCTTCTGGTTTGGTTGTAAAAAAGGGATCAAATATATGGTCGGAATCTTTCGGATTGATACCCATACCCGTGTCTTCAATCGTTAAATAAACCTTATCCGTCTTTGAAGATTGTATACTAATGATTATTTCACCTTTGTCCTGGATGGATTGAACCGCATTTTTTAAAAGATTCCACAGGATCTGTGTAAAATGAGTGGGGTTAAAAAAGATGGTGATATTCTTATCGAGATTTAAGTGAAGGTGAATTGAAGGTTTCCATTCAGGATCATTCAAAAACAATTTGACTGTTTCTTCTATCATTTCTGCCATTTTGAATTCAATAATGTCACCTGCATGGGGTTTTGAAAACAGTCTGATATCATTCACAATATTTTTCAGACGTTCTGTTTCCCTGAGAATAATCTGCATTAGTTTGTCTTCATAAGAGCCTGACTTGGTTTCTTCCCAAAGAAGTTGAATGGAACCGGAAAGAGAAGCCAGAGGGTTTTTAATTTCATGGGCAATTCCGGATATCACTTCATCCATGGCTGCCATTTTTTCGACCCGTTTCAAATGTTGTTGGGTGATTTTCAAATCTTTTTGTGTTGCCTTAAGTTGAAGAGATAAAATTCCACTAAGAATGGCAACAGCAAAACAAGCCACAATAAAAATGATAATTCTGTAAATAATATGATTTTCATCCAGGCTGCCGGAAAATCCATACCGGCTGTAAAAAGGTGTGATTATCTGATAAAACTCAAGCTCAATTAATATGCTGTATTGGAGGCATGAGATTGAGGCAATAATAAGGCTCCCTTTTTGAAGAAGAAGCATTGAAGAATAAATGATGACAACAAGATAAAGAAAATTAAAAACGCTGTCATAGCTTCCGGTAACAAAAACAATGGCCGTAACAATAAAGGTGTCGACAATAGTTTGGAAATATGCAAGAAAAATTTTTTTATCAAACCGGGCTAGGTGAAAAAGATAGATAATTGAAAGAACCAAAATAAAAGCGGCTATTTTGTATAACGATAAAAAGGGTTGAGAAAAAAAGGATAATTTTTCCTTTAAGGAAAAACCAAGACTAGAGATAATGAGAACTATCCCAAAAACAGCTCTTGACAGAATGAGCCACCTGATCTGGGAAGAAAAATCTGTATAATCTTTTACCGGACGAATTATCATCAACTATGAAATTGCGCCAGCCATTTTGAAAATGGGTAGATACATAGAAATGACAAGTCCGCCGACTACTACCCCCAAAAAAACAAGCATGAAAGGCTCAATCATATCCGTAAGATTTTTTACCGCCTGATCCACTTCATCATCGTAAAAATCAGCAATTTTACCCATCATCGTATCCAAAGCTCCGGTTGATTCTCCAACGGCAATCATAGAGCAGACCATTGAGGGGAAAACCCCGCTTTCAAGAAGAGGGTCTGCCATGGACCGTCCTTCCGAGATGCCTGAACGAACATCCTGGATGGCAAATTCAACAATTTTATTGCCTGATGTTTTTGCTACAATATCAAGAACTTCAAGTATCGACACACCACTTGAAAGCATGGTGCTGGCGGTTCGGGTAAATTTTGCTACAGCCACTTTTCGGATCAGAAGACCGATCACCGGAAGCCTTAAAAACAGTTCATCCATAAAAATGCGGCCTTTCGGGTTTGCATATACTCTGCGCAAAGCAAAAATAATGGCAAAAATAACCCCAATAATATATCCGATATTATGAATGACAAAATTACTCATGGCCACGACAATAAGCGTAGGGGTCGGTAATGCAGAACCAAAGCTGGAAAACATTTCTGAAAAAACCGGAATGACAAAAACAAGAATGATTGCAACGACGACTACAGCAACAATCAAGGTGATAATGGGATAGGTCATGGCACCTTTAACCTGGCGTTTCAGCTTTGCCATTTTTTCCATATAATTGGACAGGCGATTTAAAATGACATCAAGGATACCTCCTGCTTCACCTGCGGCAACCATGTTGATAAAAAGCTCATTAAACACTTTTGGAAATTTTTTTAAAGCATCTGCAAAAGTTTCTCCAGATTCAACGGATTCTTTAATTTTTTTCAGATTTTTTTTAAAGGTTGTATTGTCCTGCTGGGACTGGAGAATATCAAGGCACTGAAGAAGAGGCAAACCCGCATCAATCATGGTTGAAAACTGCCTTGAAAAAATAATGACATCATTCTCTTTAACTTTTGGCTGTAAAAATTTGACATTTTCAAAAAGATCTTTGGGTTTCTTTCGAACAAGCGTAGGTGTTATTTTTCGTCTCAAGAGGTTTTGTTTAATCTGATCAGAGGTTTCTGCCTCCATTTCACCCTTAACTTTTCTGCCTTTTGGATTTTTCCCTCTCCATTCAAAAATTGTGGGCATGGCGAATCCTTGTTGTAAATGTTCAGACCAAAACGGCAAAGATAATATTTGCATTTATCAAAGCCAGATCATTTGTAAATTTAAGATAGATATACTATATAAATTTTCATAATTGAATACAACAGGAGTTATTTTTTTGAGCGAAAAAAATAAGGTCAAAAGCCCTCATACGATTATTACAAGCCATGTCAACGCAGATTTTGATGCCATTGCTTCCATGCTTGCAGCTCAAAAACTGTATCCGGATTCCGTCATCATTTTTCCAGGATCTCAGGAAAAAAATCTGAGAGATTTTTTTATAAATTCAATGAGTTATCTCTTAAACATGACGGAAGCAAGCGTTACGGATTTTTCTGAGACAAAAAGATTGGTACTCGTGGACACCAGGCAAAAAAACAGGCTGCCTCAAATCTTTTTCCTGCTGGAGAAAAAAGATATTGAAATTCACATATATGATCATCATCCTGCCATGGAAGAAGATTTGACGGGTACTTACGAGGCGATAAGGCCAACCGGTGCAACAACAACGATTTTAAGTTCTTTTCTTCAAGAAAAAAACATTACCCTGACGCCGGACGAAGCGACCATCATGGCTTTGGGAATATATGAAGATACAGGATTGTTTACTTATTCCTCAACTACCAAAGAAGATCTTGAACAGGCGGCTTTTCTTTTGGGTTGTGGTGCAAGCCTGAACACCATTGCAAGTTTTGTGGTAAAAGAAATCAAATCCGAACAAGTCACATGGCTCAATGAACTTTTAAACGAAATGACGGTTCATAAGATCAATGGTGTCGACGTTTATATTTCCACTATTTCCTCCCCTTCCTATATTTCAGATCTTGCAACAATCGTTCAAAAGGTTGTCAGAATGGAGAGCCTTGACGTTTTTTTTGCTATTGTGGACATGGACAATAAAATTAATGTGATAGCAAGAAACCGCCTCCCGGAAGTTGACGCAGGCAAAATACTGTCCGAGTTTGGAGGCGGTGGCCATGCCTATGCTGCTTCGGCAACAATTGATAATAAGACGCCTGCCCAGGTGGAAATGCAGCTTCTCAAACGTCTTCAAAAGGAAGTGAAACGGGTTCAGATTGCTAAAAACCTGATGACATCTCCGGCCATCACCATTGAACCCCACGTTACCTGCAAAGAGGCCGGGAATCTGATGACACAGTATAATATCAACACTCTGCTGGTAGTGGATAAAGAAAAAAATTCCTATGAGGGGTATATTACAAGACAGGTCATTGAAAAAACGCTTTATCACAAACTTTCCAATCTGCCGGTAAAAGAATATATGAACTCAGAAATCAAATTTGTTTCTTCTGATGCGGATATTACTCAGATTGAAAACATCATAATTGAGGCAAAACACAGGATTTTGCCTGTTATTGACGACGGGTGGATCAGGGGAGTGATTACCCGGACCAATCTTTTAAATTATCTGGTCCAGCATAATAAGGAAATTTCCAATAATGACAGCGACATCGGCATAAAAAAAAATATAAAAAAAAGACAAATCGAAAATATCCTGTATCAGCGGCTGGATAACCGGCTGATCCGTCTTCTTGAGAATATCGGAAAAACAGGCAATGACCTTGGATATAATATGTATGTTGTGGGCGGATTTGTCAGAGACCTTTTACTGAACCGTCCCAATGAAGATATCGATATTGTTGTGGAAGGAGATGGGATAGAATTTGCAAAAGTGTTTGCCATAAAAGAAGGGTGCAGGGTCAATCCTCATAAAAAATTCGGCACTGCTGTTATTATTTTCCCTGACAATTTTAAAATAGATGTGGCATCTTCACGGCTCGAATATTACAAAACCCCTGCTGCATTACCCATTGTTGAAAAAAGTTCCATCAAGCTTGATCTTGCAAGAAGGGACTTTACCATCAACACCCTTGCCGTAAGCCTGAATCCTGAAAATTTTGGAATGCTGATCGATTTTTTCGGTGCCACCCGGGATCTGAAAGACAAAACCATTCGAACCATTCACAATTTAAGTTTTGTTGAAGATCCTACCCGTATTTTCAGGGCCATTAAATTTTCTAACCGCTTTGGCTTTAAGATCGGAAAAGTAACATCCAATCTGATCAAAAATGCAATCACCATCGATTGTTTTAAAAATCTGAGCGGGTTAAGGGTATTGTCTGAAATCAAGCAGATCTTTGAAGAAGAAAATCCGATTCCGGCCATTAGGACAATTGAAGAATACGGACTTGAAAAAATCATCCATAAAAAATTGGATATTGATCCGAAAACTTATCAATTGCTCGAATCCGTAAATAAAACCCTTGTCTGGCATGACCTTTTATACACGGATGAAGATTATCCCAGATGGTCGGTTTATTTTATGGCGCTTTTAAACCGGACTTCTTATAAGGTTTGTGAGCAGATATGCGACAGGCTTAATATGCCCTTAAAAGAACGCGGCATCCTGATGGAAAAAAGATATAAGGCTGAAAAACAATTATTCCTGATAGAAAAAGCACCTTCTTATACAAGCCGGGATTTGTACTGGTCACTGATAAATTTCAAAACAGAATACATTCTATACATGATGGCCCTTGCAACCCAGGAAGAAACCAAAAAAGCCATTTCAAATTTTTATACCCGTCAAAGAATGGTAAAACCTTATATCCGAGGCCGAGATCTCATGGCTCTTGGGTTAAAGCCCAACCCGGTTTTCACTGTTATTTTCAACCAGATATTGAATGAGAAACTTGAAGGCCGGCTGAAAACCAAAAAAGAGGAATTGGCATTTGCAGCTGAATATTCCAGGAGCAACAAACTGATTGATTAAAGCCAAAGATTTTGCTAAGCCCCCTTCATTCAAATTGGATTATCGAAAACAGGACTGATTGAAAATGAAAAATGCAGACTTTTTAACCGGAATCACCACCAGCGGAACCCCTCATCTCGGCAATTATGTCGGTGCCATAAGACCGGCTGTTGAATCCAGCAGGGATAAAACCCTCAGATCCTATTATTTTCTTGCCGACTATCATTCTTTGATCAAAAATCATGACCCGAAGTTGAGAAAACAGTCTGCTCTTGAAATTGCGGCTGCCTGGATCGCATTGGGGCTTGATTATGACAATTGCGTATTCTACCGGCAATCCGATATCCCGGAAATCCCTGAATTGACCTGGATATTAACCAGCATCACTGCCAAAGGGCTTATGAACCGGGCACATGCTTATAAAGCAGCGGTTGCGGATAATGAACAGGGTGAGGACAATGATCCGGATAAAGGCATCACCATGGGGCTTTTTTCTTACCCTATCCTTATGGCTGCCGACATCCTGATGTTTAATGCCAAAAAAGTACCTGTAGGCAAGGACCAGGTTCAGCACCTTGAAATGACAAGGGATATTGCTGCAAGATTCAACCATATCTATCAAAATTTATTTGTTCTCCCGGAAGTTGTGGTGGATGAAACATCAGCTGTTTTATCCGGTCTTGACGGCCGGAAAATGAGCAAAAGCTATAATAATTACATTCCTTTGTTTGACACGGAAAAGGCGCTCCGGAAATTGATCATGAAAATTCAAACCAATTCATTGGGGCCGGATGAACCCAAAGACCCGGATACCTGTACCCTTTTCTCCATCTATCAGGCCTTTGCAACGCCATTGGAAACCAAAGATATGGCAGCTCGGTACAGACAGGGAATCTCGTGGGGGACAATGAAACAGGAGCTTTTCGAATATATTAATGAAATTTTGAAAGAACCCAGAAAAAGATATGTAGAATTGATAAAAACACCTTCGGATATAGATGATATTCTTAAAAAAGGCGCCTTAAAAGCAAGGGAGTTTTCATCTCCTTTTCTGGATCAGATCAGAAAAGCCATTGGTATTCAATCATTGAGTTAACTGGCGGATTTCTTTACGGGTTAAATGGCGCCAGGTTCCTTCTTTTAAATTGCCAAGGTTGATGTTTGCTATTCTTATCCTCAGTAACACATCAACCTTATTGCCGGTTTTTTGAACCATTTTTCTGATCTGCCGGTTTCTGCCCTCTTTTAAAATAATGTTGAACTGGTTGTCTGAAATCCGTTTGACCATGGCTTTTCTTGTTTTAACACCATCAATGATCAATCCTTGGGACATGTCTTTTAATGCAGCATCGGACATGGGATAAACCGTTGTCACAATATATTCTTTTTCATGATCAAAGGAAGGATGGGAAAGCTTATTGTGAAGCTCTCCATCATTGGTCAGCAAAATGAGGCCCTTTGAATCCTTGTCCAGCCTCCCCACAGGATATATCCGTTCATGAATATCAATCAGATCCATAACGATTTTTGTTTTCTTTTGAGAGCAGGAAGTGACATAGCCTTCAGGTTTATTCAAAGCAAGATAGATTTTTAAGGGTTCCTGATTAAAAAGAACCGGTTTGTCATTATATGAAACAATATCATGAAAAGGGTCAATTTTTGTTCCAAGTTCGGTTATGGTTTTGCCGTTTATTTTGACCCTGCCGTTTAAAATATATTCTTCTGCCTTTCTTCTTGAGCAAATTCCTGCATGGGCCAGATATTTTTGAAGCCGCATTGTTCAGGACCTGTATTCGGCGTTTATCTTTACATAATTTTCACTAAAGTCGCAGAACCAGAAACTATCGGTTTCCTGACCGAGGTTAAGATCAAGCGTGATAAAAATTTCTTCTTTTTTCATGAGCACGGCAATTTTTCTTTCAGCATCCGGACCAAGCCAGTTGCCTTTTAAAACCAAAGGCTGGTCATCAAAAAACAGATCCATTTTTTCGGTCACAACATAAGCGCCCGATCTTCCGGCTGCTGCGGTGATCCTTCCCCAATTCGGGTCCTCACCATAGATAGCCGTCTTGACAAGATTGGAATGGGCAATGGCTTCGCTCGCGTTAAATGCATCCTCTTTTGTTTTAGCGCCTTTTACTGTGATCTGAACAATCTTGGTAGCACCCTCCCCGTCTCTGACAATCATTTTTGAAAGCTTCATACAAGCTTTTTCAAGCACATCCTGAAAAACAGTCTTGGATTCAGGGTCACTGACAAGAGCCCCGGAACTTCCATTGGCAAGGATCAGAAGTGTATCATTGGTGCTGGTATCTCCATCCACGGTGATCCGGTTAAAGGTCTTGTCATTAACCGCCGTCAGAATGGCTTTCAGATCTTCACGGGAAATTTTTACATCCGTTATTAAAAAGGCAAGCATGGTGGCCATATCCGGACGGATCATGCCGGAGCCTTTGGCTATTCCGATAATTGAAAAATTTTTATCTTTAATTGTGCCTGTTTCATCTACAATCTTGCGGCAGGTGTCGGTGGTTAAAATTGCATCAGCAAAATCGTTCAAATGGTTTTCCGAGAGGCTGTGGACAATTTCTTTTATACCGGAATTAAATTTTTCCATGGGCAGATACGCCCCAATAACCCCTGTTGAAGAAACCAGAACATAATCTTCGGGGATATCAAGGGATTTTGCGATCATTTGTGAACAGGCCATGGCATCTTCAATGCCTCTTTTTCCTGTAAAACAGTTTGCATTTCCGCTGTTGACAAGTACAGCCTGGCATAGCCCTGACTTCATCTTTTCTTTACCAAGAATGACCGGGGCTGCAATAACCTTATTTCTTGTAAAAAGGGCGGCTGCAACAGCAGGTGTATCACAATAGATAAGTCCCAGATCTTTTTCATTCTTTTTTTTGATTCCTGCACGAATACCGGCGAATTGAAAGCCTTTCATGAAATTTTCTCCCTTTGAATACTTCGCTTAAATAAAATAAGAGCGCATTATACGTTTCCAGTTGATCCGTGTAAATGTTTTATGTATTGTATGTGCAAATTTTAAAATCGAGGTAAAAATGGAAATCCATGAAAATTTTCTTGAAGGCTGCCTTTTTTTTAACACCAATGCCCTCTCAAGAACCTTGCTGAAACTTGCTGAAAAAGAATTTAAACATCTGAAGATATCACCTGCCCACGCGTCTTTGTTATTAATGGTATACGATACCCCCGGCATCAGCCCAAAACAACTGAGCCGGCTTCTTAATCTGACACCGTCTACCATAACCCGGTTTGTAGATTCACTTGAAAAAAAGAAATTGCTAAAACGAGAGGCAAAAGGCAAATCAACCCATATTTCACCCAGTGAAAAAGGCCTTAAAATAAAAGAAGCCATTGCACTTGCCTACAAACAATTGATATTAAAATACACGGATCTTCTTGGGACCGACACGGCTAATCAACTCTCCCTTATGATTCTGACGGCAAACAAAAAAATTTCCGAATTTCCATAACAGAATGAACAGAAATTTTAAAATTGTAGTTGCCTATGATGGTACTGGTTTTTTTGGCTGGCAAAAACAAAAGGATAAAAAAACCATTCAAGGTGAAATAGAAAAAGTTCTCACCCAGATACTGAATCAGAATATCAGAATCACAGGATCAGGAAGAACCGATTCAGGGGTTCACGCCTTTGGTCAGGTTGCAAATTTTCACGCCGACACACAATTTAATCCTCTTGATCTTAAAAAAGCGATTAACAGCTTAATCAGGAAGCATCCTATCGTCATACAAGAATGCTGTGTGGTAGATGATAATTTTCATGCCCAGTATAATTCTGTTTCCAAGGAATATCATTATTATATCTTAAACCGGGAAGATCCATGTGCCATCGGCCGGATGTTTCAATGGCATATTCCGGAACCCCTAGACATTGAATTGATGAATCGATGCTGTAAAGTGATAACAGGTGTTTTTGATTTCAAATCCTTTGAGAATTCAGGAAGCCCGAGGTCAACCACTGCCCGGGAAGTCTTCTTTTCAGAAATCTGTCAATTGGATCAAGAAAAGCTTGTATTTAAGATTCGTGCCAATGGTTTTTTAAAATATATGGTCAGAAACCTTATAGGCACCATTGTCCTTGCAGGACATAAAAAAATTTCGGTTGAGGAATTTATGCATATCCTTGAAGCAAAAGACAGAACAAAAGCCGGGCCAACCGCCCCTCCCCAGGGCCTTTTTTTAAAACAGGTTAATTATTCCTGACTTTTCATTTTCCTGAGGTGATGGTTGTAATAGGAGATAATATCCCGTCTGTAAATCATACCGATTAAACGGCTTGGATCTTTTTCATCTATTACAGGAAGGGCGTCGATATTTTTTTGGGTCAATTTTAATAAAACGGTATTGAGGTCTTCGGAAGAAGTAGTGGATATGATATCATTCACCATGACATCTCTCATTATCACAAGATCTTCAATATGATGGGTAAAAAGAACTTCCCTAATATCTGTTGAAGAAAATATGCCACAAAATTTTCCTTCGTGGTTAAGAACCGGAAAATAATGCTGTTTTGTTTGTGTAAAAAATTTTTTGAATTCGCTGAAGGACATGTCTTCATTGACACAGACAACATCTTTGACCAGACACCCTAAATTTCCAACCTTTAAGGTTTCAAGAATATCCATCATGAATTCACCGGCATGTGCAGGGGAATCGACCCTTGATTTGACCTGATTCTTAAATATTGTCCATTTCCGGCACAGCAAATAGCAAAGTGAGCATACCAAAAGGCTGGGCAATAACAAATGATAAGAATTGCTTATTTCACCGATGAAAATGATAGTTGAAATAGGAGTGTTGGAGACGGCGGCAAAAAAACCTGCCATACCGACAATCACAAAAGAACCGGGAGAAGCTACAACTGAAGGCATGAAAAGGTTGAATAATTTGCCAACAGCTCCCCCCATGGCTCCTCCAATGACGATGGAAGGGCCGAAAACCCCACCGCTTCCTCCGGACCCTATGGAAAATGAGGTTGTGAATATTTTACCAATCGCAAGGAGAAGTAAAGTTGATATGGCAATTTCATTGAAAATCGCTTTTTGGATATATCCATAACCAAAAGCAAGCGTATAGGGAAGGAAAAAACCTATAATCCCAGTGATAAGGCCTCCCAGAGCCGGTTTTAGAAAATTTGGAGTGGAAAATTTTTTAAATAATCCGGTGACACCATAAAAAATCTTAATATAAAGAATCCCTGTTAGTACCAGAACGCCTGAAAGTATTATATACGGACCCAATTCTAAAGGGTTTTGAAATTTAAACCCAGGAGAATCAAATAAAGATCCCCACCCGAATACAAGACAGAAAATGCAATAGGCCACAACAGAGGAAATGCCTGCCGGTATGATGACTTCAGATTCAAAATCAGGGTCTCTATAGAGAACTTCAGCGGCAAAGAGAGCACCTGCAAGAGGAGCACGGAAAATGCTAGCAACTCCGGCACTAATTCCTGCAGCCATCATGATTCTTCGTTCTCTTTCAGAAAGCTTAAATTTTCTCGCAAGAAAGGAACCAAAACCTGCACCTATCTGAGCAATGGGGCCTTCCCTGCCCCCGGAGCCTCCAGTTGTCAAGGTGATGGTCGAAGCAATGGTTTTGACAAAGGGTATCCGGCTTCGGATCATCCCGCCTTTGTTGTGATATGCATCAATTGCTGCATCAGTACCGTGACCTTCAGCCTCAGGTGCAAAGGTGTAAACAATCAACCCGCTGATAAGGCCTCCGCATGCAGGAAGGATTAACAGCACCCATCGGTTAAAAGGAGTTTGTGTATTGGGCAAAAGAAGATGTTCACCGGCAGGAAGGTCAGGTCGATAGCCAGCCATCATATCCAAAAAATAATGCATCCCAAGTCCACACAGATAATGAAAAATCACAGCACCCGTACCAGCCACAATCCCGATCATAACAAAACGTAAAACCCATCTACCGGCTAGTGTCATGTCTTGTGATGCAAATATCTTTCTGAATTTCATGAACCTTATCTTTTTCTAAGATCATTGATACCGCTTAGCACAATATCAAATAAAAGTTCCACATCATCTAATTCAAGACAGGAAAAGGCGACTCTGATATTTTTCTCACCCATGGATATAAGACCGGTTCCATAGTGTTCGAGGAGGTGAACTCTTAATTGTTCGGCATTCACATCTTTTAAGCGGATACACATAAAATACCCTGAATTGAAAGGATAAACATCAAAAGCATCTCTATATTTCGGGTTTTTTAAAACCTCTTTCATCTTTTGTGCTCGCTTTTTAAGAAGCTCGAATTTGTCTTTTTTATAAATTTCATAATTGGCATCTGCCATGGATTTTAAAAGAATGGTCTGGCTTAAATGGGAAGCATTGGAAATATTGCCCCGGATGCATCCGGCTGTTTTCTTTTCCAGAGCATCAAAAACCAGAGGATTGTCACAGTCAATCCCATAGGTAACAAAACCAATTCGAAACCCCCAGACATAATCTTCTTTTGTAGCACCATCGATTTTAATCGCTACTATCCGCTTATCTGCTCCTGCAAGCATTGAAAATATGGATTCTTTATTGGTTTCATCTTCAAAAAAAAGTCCGAAATATGCATCATCACATCCCACCACCACATTAGTTCCCTTTTGGGCAACATCAATCAGAATATCGGCTATTTGCTTTGCTTCTGATCTACTAAGAGAATATCCGGTAGGGTTGTGGGGAAAATTAAGAATAGTGACAATTTTATTCTTTTGTTTGGCTTGTTCGCGGACCGTTTTTTCAAAAGACTCAACATTAAAACGGGTCAGCTTGTCATCATACGCGCTATAATGAACAATCCGGGCACCGTTTCTGACACAGAAAGTGAGGCTATAATTCCCCCAGAACATATCCGGCAGAATGATCACATCATTTTTATCAACCCACATATCTGAAAGAATACTGATACCGTGGGTAATACCGCAAGTGACAACCGGAAGACTTATTTTTTGACCATCTAGTGAGGGATTTTTTTTAAAAAGTTCTGTCTTCCATTTCTTCCTGAGCTCAGGAATGCCATAGGATGGTGCATACGGCAGATACTCATCCGGATCAATGCCTTGGATGTATCTGGTGATTGAAGAAAGGCTTAAGACATGGCCCCCTTCTTTTGCTATACCGATGGTTGCATTGATTTTATCTGCTTTTTGTTTTGCTTCTGCGCTCTGAGTTAAAATGCCTTTGGGGAAAAATAGTGCTTTCCCCATATCAGAGAGCATTTCAAAAATGTATGGATTGGACCCTTTTATAAGGTCATTGAGTTCCTGGGCAATGGGGTTCATAAATCACTCTTTAAAATAATTGTTGATGATCATTAAATATTGCAACAAATCATTAAAGTCATTGATTCAAAAAAAAACTCTGGGGTTTTATCATTCTAAAACCACAGAGTTTAATAAAACCGAAACTGACAGACTATCTTCTTTTTGAAGCCTTGATCGGATTAAGCTTTTGTTTTTTAACTGCTTCAACGGCTTTGACATGGGTTGCAACATTGCAAATGCCGTTTTTCCATTTCAAGGATGGGTCAGGAGCTGCTGTACAATACATACCTGTTTCAAATTGTGAAGCTCTCTGGCAGCCGCTGCATTCTTCGATAATCGGAAGACAGGCGCCTTCATTGTAGCTGCATCCTTTTGCGGTCATGAATACGCAATTGTCACCTTCTCTTACTGTTGTACAAATCATAATTATTCGTCCTATTGTTTAAATTTATTCAATATCAATAAATTGATCTTTTGTTTTATTATTTAATTCCGTTATCTTTTAATAAAATTAAACCTCACTCTGATATCACAGCACTTAGGCATTGTCAATATTTGGCTTATTAAGGAGATTTATTTTTTTTATATGAAAAATAGACGGATTAATGTATATAGATTGAACGTTTAACCCTTTTCAAGGTATAGAAGAGTAATCAAACAAATATGATTATCGATCAGGCAAAAGAAGTATTGAAAATCGAAGCCGACAGCATTTTAAGGTTAATCCATACCATTAATGAATCATTTGAGATGCTTGTGAACAGCATATTAAATTCTTCAGGCCGGGTTATCATATCCGGCATAGGAAAATCAGGGCTCATCGGAAAAAAAATTGCTGCAACCCTTCTCAGCACTGGGACAAATTCAATCTTCCTGCATCCGGTTGAAGCCCTTCATGGGGATCTTGGGATGGTAAGCAAAGACGATGTTTTTATAGCTATTTCCAATAGCGGAGAAACAACAGAGCTGATCCAGCTTTTGCCCCTGATCAAGAATATTGGATGCAAATTGGCAGGATTTACGGGGAATACCGGTTCTACCATGGCCAAACTCTGTGATATGGTCATTGATACCGGAGTTGAAAAAGAAGCATGCCCCTTTAATATGGCCCCTACTTCCAGTACAACGGCCCAACTTGCCATGGGAGATGCTTTAGCGGTTGTCCTGATAACAAAGAAAAAATTTAAAAAAAGCGATTTCATGAAATCCCATCCGGGTGGTGCATTAGGGCAGCGTCTTTCCTGTCTGACGGGAGAAATCATGTTTGAGGCCTCTGCTGCACCTTGGGTACCCCTAGGCTCTTCCATGGCAAATGCCATCAAGGAAATGGACAAATTCAAATTGGGCGCCGTCCTCATACTGGATGATGAAAAAAAACTAAAAGGAATTATTACGGATGGGGATATCAGACATTGTATTGCAGAACATCAAATCGATTTAATAGACCGACCGGTTGATCAGGTCATGACTCCCAAACCCCATTCTTTGCATGCTGATTCATTTTTATATGAAGCATTGAATCTGATGGAACAATATGAAATTACAGTCCTTCCCATCGTTGATAAAGAGAACCGGCTTGAAGGGCTTTTGCACCTGCATGATATACTTGGAAAAGGATCATTTCAATTTAATGGAGGAAGCCAATGAAAGAATTCGACTTTGATACGAATATCCCAACCCTTGGCCCGGCTAAAATCATTTCACCCTTAAAACGCAGGATCAAACCGGGAGAACGTGAAAAATTATTTGTTTCAGATCAAGAAAGAATCATAGTAGATGTTCAATTGGACCACATTGAGGAGAACTGTCAGAATAAAAAAAAACTGGTCAGTTTTGATCAGGCCGGTCCCAGGGAAAAAATATATTTTGATCCAAGCAAGCTCAAATGTGCCATTGCCACCTGCGGAGGATTATGTCCCGGTCTCAACGACATTATCCGGTCCATTGTTTTAGAATTATTTCATATTTACAATGTTAAAACTATTTATGGAATCAAACACGGACTTCAAGGTTTTGTCCCGGATTTTCAGCATGATATTGTAGATTTAAATCCAAATTCCGTCGCCGGGATTCAGAACACAGGCGGCTCCATGCTGGGGTCCTCAAGAGGAACCCAGGATATCGGTGCCATCGTAGATTGTCTTGAAAGGCTGAATATCGGCATCCTCTTCATGGTGGGAGGTGATGGAACCCTGATGGCTTCAAAAAGGATTGTAGAAGAGATTGAAAAAAGAAATCTTAAAATATCCATCATTGGGATTCCTAAAACCATTGATAATGATATCCATCTTGTGTCCAGATCATTCGGCTTTGACACGGC
>CAZWMY010000040.1:0-1605 GCA_964635025.1 uncultured Desulfobacula sp.
TGGTTTTGGCTTTAAGGTAAAGCACATCCATTTCACCGCGCATGTTCACGATATAGTTGGCAATGGCAAGCCCCACGGCCGTATCCGTACCCGGAAGAATGGCCACCCATTCGGTTGCCTTGCCGCCTGCAAAATTGCCCATGGGATCAAACACAATTTCCTTGATGCCCCGGCGAACCGCATCGGCTCTCAGACGGGCATTGGTCATGGCGGAATGTCCGGAACCGGTGCCTTTGCTGGAGCCCCATTTCAGTACGTATTTGGTATATCTCCAGTCCGGTGCAATGGACCAGGCGCCGTGGATCAATCCGCCCAGCATGTGGCAGGCATTGCCGCAATGAAGGCTGCCGCCGCCGATAATGAAATTGCCGTTGTTTTTTACCCCGAAAGCCTGGGCATAAAAATACGGATGGTTGTGTGGGCCGTCAGAGGCTCTCATGGTCTGGTTGGTGAAAAGAATCTTGTTGGGATCATCTTCCATGATTTTTTTCATTTTGGTGGCAATGATATCCAAAGCTTCATCCCATTCAATCTCTTTCCATTTCGGGTCCACTCCGATCCCTTTTTCCGGATTGGTTCTCAGAAGCGGTTTTTTGATCCGGTTGGGATCATGATAATACATCAGCCCTGCGGTTCCTTTACCGCAAAGCCCTGCATTATTTCCACCCATGGTGCTTTCTTTGATTCCCTCAATTTTGACGGGAACTCCGTTTACCACCCTGACTTTTGCGCCGCAACCGCAGTAACAAACGCCACAGGTGGTATATACCCATTTGTCTTCCCAAATTTCATCTGTTTTATAGGTCATATTTCCCCCTGTAAATTAATCAATGTAATAAACTGCCGGTTCAGTACCAAATTCTTTCCGGAGCTGTTTACCCTTGTGCTCCATGATCATACGGTTGATTTCACTGTTCGGGTCGTCCAAATCGCCAAACCGCCTTGCATTTACCGGACAGATATTGACGCATGCCGGAGAGGCATCCTCGTCCTTACCCGGTTTAAGACCTTTTTTCAAACCATCTTCAATTCTTTCCGAACAGAAATTACATTTGACCACTGTTCCGACTTTAAATGGGTAAAGCTTTTCACCGATCAATTCCATGGCTGTTTTGCCCTGACCCGGGAAAAATTCCTTGTCTTTAACAGCCTGGTCATAATAAGTTCTCTGCTGGTACGGACAGCTGATAAGACAGGCCCTGCAACCCACACATTTTGTGTCGTCAATGGCCACAATCCCGTCTTCTCTTACATAGGTCGCTCCGGTGGGGCAAGCTTCCACACACGCGGCATCAGAACAATGATTGCAGAGAATCGGATAAATCAGTTTGCTGGATGATGGAAATTTTCCTGTTTCTCCGATGAGCACCCTGTTAAAGAATACTCCAGGAGGAAGAAAATGTTCCTCTTTGCATGCAATGGTGCAGCCCCAGCAGGCAATACACCGTTTTACGTCAATTACCATTCCCCATCTAGGCATAATAACTCCTTTATAAAATTAAAGTTATCCCCTTATTGATCTTTATTATCCCTGGTATTAAAGATCAAATAATTCGACTTCTTCAAACCCTCTTCTGGCACATACGATATTGGCAGCCAGTTTTT
>CAZWMY010000040.1:1615-29728 GCA_964635025.1 uncultured Desulfobacula sp.
CCCAAAAGCCCCGACATCCTGGCAAAGGCTCCGACCACAACCGTGTTAGGTATGGCAAGACCGATTTCTTCCTGTGCAATTTTATTGGCATTAATGATCCCGAGCTTTCTTAAATTCTCGTGGGAAACATTGATCTTATTGTCGGAGTCGTTAAGCAACATCATACCGCCGGGCAAAAGTCCCAGGAACACGGCAGGCGAATTTCTCTGGCTCGGATCAAGGACCACAATGATGTCCGGGTTATAAATCTGTGTTTTTTCTCTAACCGGTTTATCGGAAAACCTTCCAAATGCCGTAACTGGTGCGCCTCTTCTTTCAAACCCGAACATGGGAAAGCTGGCGCCGAACTGTCCGGTTCTGGCAAACGCATTGGCAAGAATCTTGGAGGTGGTGACAACCCCCTGGCCTCCTCTTCCATGAAACCTGACTTCACTCATTTTGCATTTCCTCCTTTAATCTTCCGAAGATACCGGAAGCTGACATTCTCCTTCCAGTAAACTCAGCCCGCCCAGCATGCAGTATTCATAATCCACATCATCTTGAAGAATCTGAAGGTCTTCTTCACTCAAATGAGCGAATTTTTTTATCAGCTCGGTATAGGTTGTTATCGGCTTGGGTTTTTTTACGGTTTTGGTCATCCTGATTTTCCCATTTACTGCTTCCCAAAGCGGAAAATAATTTGTTTTTACAGCCCTTCGGCAGACCTCAATGGTATTTTCAGGAGCATACCCCCAACCGGTGGTGCAGGGTGCAAAAACATGAAGAAATGCAAACCCTCTTTTTTTGGCTTCTTTTGCTTTTAGCAGTTTTTT
This sequence comes from uncultured Desulfobacula sp., assembly GCA_964635025.1. GTDB lineage: Bacteria > Desulfobacterota > Desulfobacteria > Desulfobacterales > Desulfobacteraceae > Desulfobacula. Next base: position 2,428 of record CAZWMY010000040.1, read on the forward strand.
GGCCAGGTCGTCAAGATCACTTAGGGTTGCCGTGGCAGCATAAGGGATTTTGTGCATGGCCATTTTCAGAGCCAGGTTCATTCTTCGAAGATTTTTTCCTCTATGGGCAGAGCCCAAAGGAGTTGTGGTGGTAGTGGCACCATAAGGGGTGGTTCCGCTTTTCTGGATACCGGTATTCATATATCCTTCATTGTCATAACAGATATAGATAAAAGGCTCATTTCGTTCAGCAGCACCGGACAGATTGCCGAATCCGATATCGGCTGCGGTTCCGTCCCCGTTAAAACAGACGACTGTACTCTCAATCCCCGCCTTTCGGTAATATCTGGCAAGACCTGTGGCATTGGCTGCCGCACCGGTCATCAAGGTGCCGAAATAGGACAGTTTATGCCAGGTTTGATTGTTCTGACCCAGAAGTACGGGTGCTGAGCAGGAAGGGGTGCCGGTAATCACAATATCATTGCCCATGACCTGGGGGATAAATCGGAGCAAAAGCTCAAGACCGCAGCCGGGGCAAAATGCCACGCCTTTGGAAAACGGGTCCTCATGTTTGAGGTAATCCATCACTTTGGTCAGATTGTCTTTCCTTTTTTCAGTCATATTAAAGCCCTCCATCTTCCTGGGCTTCAGGATATGAAACCCATGTGACTTCACGAACATTTTTACCTGCAGCAAGATCACAGGTTGTATCAATCATTGCTGCGACATTGATCTTTGTGATGTCTGTATTTGCAATACCATCGATAAAACTGATCAGTTTCGAGCCGACCAGCTGAGTTTCAAAGGCTTTCAGTTCCGTATATATCGGACCACCCTTGAACCCGAAGCAAAGACTTCTGTCCACCACACCAATGGCTTTTTTACCTTTGAGCGATTTGATCATGGCTTCGCTGGGGAAGGGTCTGTACATTCTCATTTTCAAGAGGCCAACCTTGACTCCGGCTTGCCGTTTCTCATCAATCACCGCTTTAATGGTTCCGCACATGGAGCCTGAACCCACCAGCACCACATCTGCATCATCCATCCGATATTCTTCAACCTGACCGCCGTAGCTGCGACCGAAAATTTCTTCATATTCTTTATCTATCTGTTCAAATTTGGCTTTGGCTCTTTCCATGGCAGAGACATGTTTGTGCCGTAGTTCCAGATATCCGCCAAGGATACCATGGGAACCGCAACCCAGTTTGCCGCCCGGAACCAGTTTTGTTCTTTCGGGCTGAGTCTTTAAAACAGATAAGAATTTATCCACATCCTCCTGAAAAGGTACATCCACGCCTTCAGACAGATAAGACAGATAAAAACCGTCATAATGAACCATGACCGGCACCTGGATATCGTAATCTTCAGCCAGACGATAGGCCTGGAGAACCATGTCTAGAACTTCCTGGCAGTCTTCGGCAATCAGAAAGATCCATCCGGCATCTCTTGTGGAAATCATGTCCTGTTGACCGGAAGATACGGCAATAATGCCCGGAGTTTCACGGTTGACATTGCACATGACAATGGGCGCCCTGGCCCCTGCTGCGGCAAGAACCGCATCATACATGAAAACAAGTCCCCAGGAAGAAGTAGCGGTAAAAACTCTTCCACCTGCAAGAGAGGCTGCCATAACAGCATTCATAGCGGAATTCTCACCTTCAACCGTAATCAACTCGCAATCCATTTCCCCGTTTGCATGAAACTGGGAAATCTGCTCAATCACTTCGGTTTGAGGAGTAATCGGATAGGCTGCCACCACATCCGGCCGGGCAAGCTTTGCAGCGATGGCGGCTGCGGCGTTTCCTGTGATAACCTTAATCTGTGATTTTTTTTTCGCTTTTGTAATCATTTTTTAAAATCCCCCTCCGGCATCATGGAAATTGCATTCTTGGGACATTCCTTGGCACAGATCCCGCACCCTTTACAAAAGCCCAGGTCTGGAGAAAAATGTGACTCTTCAACCATCTCCATGACCTGGATCGGACAGTAGATCGCACAAAACCCGCAGAATATGCATTTGTCCTTGTCGACGATCGGCCGTTTCGTTCGCCAGTCCCCGGTATCGGAACACATCAGGGGATCATTCGCATCCGACCACGGCCCTTCATGCTTAAAATACTTGTTTGATGACATACAACCCTTTCCTCCTTAGAAAATAAGATAACCCTTCATGAAATATGACCCTTTTATTGTATCTATTTCATAGCTGATAGATAGCGACATTGTAATTGCATTGTCAAGTAAAAAATGCCTTTCAATTAAAATATTTAGCCAAATTGGATAATAAGAAGTAGTAGTTATAAGATATCATTCGGTTTGAAAATACTGCATTTGGTTGATCGATCAACTAAATAAATAAGCCCCATTAGGAAGTTTTCACTGACATCTTTCACTTCACCCTTCAAGATACTTCAGCACCCCTGGTTTATTCCCAAAATGAAAACCAAATTGGAATTATCCTGAGGAAAGCATGGATTTATCCGGCTGCCAAAGCCGTCATTTTCTCTTGCAGGTTGAAATCCCCAGGAGCTGATACGGCGGGCACCACCCGATCAGACCGGTTGCAATGGGAAGCAGGCCTAAAAGTCCCCAAAGTGTTTTAGGACCTATAAAGACAAGGGATATTACAATCAGTCCCAGAATTACCCGGATCACTCTTTCAATATTGTGAATATTTTGTTTCATGATGCTCTCCTTTGATTTTTTTTTCTTTTGATAATTATTATCATTTAAACGACAAAAAAATTATTCAGACACTTTTTGCCGTGCAATCCCTGCAGATGCCTAAAAAATCCAGCTCATGGGTCAGAATTTTAAAATCTGTTTCATTGGCGACCTCCTTTTCCATATGAATCAGGCTTTCCAGATCCGGATCCACAATTTTTTTTGCATTGGGCGCAGATAACATGGGGATAGGGCTTATTTCCGTCATACCGGTCACCCCATGCTTTCAGAAAGAGTTTGAATAATGGCAAGCCGCTGCGGGGTAATTTTGTGGTGGTTTTCCCTGAGCCTTTGAACGATGATTTCAAATCTTTTTTCAGAATCGGACATTTATTTTGCCATGGGTACTAATTGATAATTATTATCGATTAGCATCAAAAATCTAAAGAGTCAACCCTTTTTTATTTTCTAACCTGGTAATTTAATGATAAAACAAGCCCCCCGGCCCGGTGTTGAATCCACCGACAAAATGCCGCCATGATTTTCCTTAATAATAAAATATGAAACCGACAGTCCCAATCCTGTGCCGACACCCACTTCCTTTGTCGTAAAAAAAGGCTCAAAGATGCGCTTTTGGATGTCATAGGCAATTCCCGGCCCGGTGTCTTCTATCTCCATGACCACATGGTCCGTCTCCTTAAAGCAGCGGATTACAAATTGGGGAAAGATGGTTCCAGCGACTGCCATGGCTTCGGCACCGTTTTTTAAAATATTTAAGAAGACCTGCTGGATCTGGGTCTTTTCACAGGAAACCGGCAGCACTCCTTCCTGGTATTGCCGGATAATCTTAATGGATCGGAAATCATATTTCTTTTTCATGCTGAAATCATTTTCCATCAGTTCGATGGTGGCTTCCATGATATCATGAAGATAATTTGTGGATTTGCGGTGATTGCTCTTCCGGCTGAATGCCAGCATGTTTTCAACGATCTTGGCTGCCCTGTAACCGGAATCCGTGATAAGTTCGATCATGGAGAAAATATCTCTTTTTTTCATATAGGCTTTTATCGCCTCAAGACTAACCCCGCATTCCGATGCTGCCGCGATATTGGCCGGAAGTTCCTTTTGCAGGCGGTTCCGGATGACCTGGATGTTCTGAAGCATGCCGGCAAGGGGATTGTTGATTTCATGGGCCATGCCGGCTGCAAGCCCGCCCACGGACAACATTTTTTCAGACTGTATCATCATTTCTTCAATCCTGACCCTGTCACTGATATCATCAATCCGTATGACGGCCCCTTTCACGGTATCCGACAGAATCGGATAAATGGTGATGTCGGTCAGGATTGTTTTCCAAGGCGTACTCAGATTTATCTTTGTTTCTTTTCTTATCTTCTGCTCTTCAATGATTTGATGGACATTGGTGATGTGTTGGGAAATCTGGGGAAAAACATCCTTGAGCAGATTTCCCTCGGCCAGCTCCGCCAAAACCCCTGTCAGTTTTTCTGTTTCACTATTCCACTCCGTCACAATCCCTTGGGCATTTAAACCGATGAGCCCGGACGGCATTGAATTGACGATGCTTCTGATATAATCTTTTGTATTTCTAAGTTCATACTCGATTTTCTTGATTTTGGTAATATCCGTGATATTGACCACCATGCTGAACCCGCTGTTGTCTGATGGTCGGTAAAGAGCGGATTTGATACTGACATCCAGGATATCCCCTGACTTTGTGATCCTCCGCGTAATAAAATCATATTCCCCTTCAATTCCATCAAAGGTTTTCTGCAAAGCCTCTTGTGTTTCCATCCGGTGTTCTTCCGGTACAAAATCAATCCTTTTTCCGAGCAGTTCTTCCGGATACCAGCCAAATACCCGGGTAAAAGCAGGATTAATATAGGTGGCTTCACCTTTCTCATTATAAAACACAATGGGGTTGGGAGAAGCTTCAAGAATGATCCTGTGCATTTTCTCACTTTCTTTAAGAGCAGCCTCTGCTTTTTTCCTGTCTCTAATATCCCTTAAGATAATGAGTCTGCCGACCTGTTTCTCTTTCCTGTTTAACAAAGGGAAAATCCTTAAATTCCATTGTATTGACAATGCTCCGATCATAAGGTCTGTTTCCACTTCAACCGATTGCATGGACCGATACTTTTCGATCTGCTCAAATAAGCCGGGAACACTTTGCCTTAGGTCCTTATACAAATGCTCGGCTCTATCCATCTGAAGCATGTTTTCGGCAGCCTTATTCAAGTCGATCACCCGGTCATTCATATCAAGGGCAACAACAGGGTCCCCCATGCTTTCTATCAGCATCTCACGGGCCAGCGGGATCAGACCCAGCATCTGATATTTCAAAAGCGCCCAGGAAAATGTAATCCCGCTGATGGTAAACGCAGCCGGAGTCAGATCAAAATGTTTTAATTCCTCAAAGCCGAAAAGATAAATAATATTGAACAGCCAGGGACACATGACTCCCACGAGCAACAGGGCCCTCTGCCTTTTTATAATTCCTGCCGAGGATATAAGAGACTTTATCAAAACAATAGTTGCCAGAAGGATCAGCAGATATGAAAAAAAAGTATACGCCCAAAACCCATAGCCTCTTGAGTACACAAGTGCCGGCGTTTTGCCGCTCAGGTCCAGCCATACCTCCTGCCACATCAGATGATGGTGCTCGTTTGTCAGCACCAGGGCGATAACCATGAGAGGGATGCTGCTCAAGAGCACATAGGATTTTGCGGCCATTTGTCTTTTTTTTTCAACACTGGTCGAGATAAAACAAAAAAGCAGCATACCGATCCAGGAGACGCCGAAATATTCTGTTTTCATCCACCAGAGTTTCAAGACCATGGTCGGGCTGATCAGCTCCATTCCATAGGTTAGGGACCATAAGGTAATCGCTGTCATCAGCAGTATCAGGATGCGAATGCTTTTATTTTTCCAATATGGGAATAGATTTACAATGATGAACAGGGACACAACCCCTGCCGTAAAAGAGGAGAATCCATATATCCATGCCCAGCTCAGTGTTGTCATGATCAATCCCTTTAAAATTAAAATGGTCCCACCATATCAGATGTTAACGTCTTTTTCAGCATGGAATTTGCACTCTGCTCTTTTTTAATCGGAAAAGCCTTTTTTCTTGACCTTAGCAGGTGAGTCTGGGAAGAATAACATCATTCAATAACAGAATAAAAAAGGATATCCATGAAATTTACCATTGATCATTTCAACATTAATGTTCTGGATCTTGAAAAGAGTCTCGCTTTTTATACAAACGCCCTGGGATTAAAGGAAATCAGACGCAAACAGGCGGATGACGGGAGTTATATCATTGTTTTTCTGGGAGACGATTCAAACACAGCCAGATTGGAACTCACCTGGCTGAAAGCCATGGACCGGCCTTATAACCTGGGGGATGAAGAGTTCCATATTGCATTTAAAACCACAGATTTTGAAAAAGCGTATCAGCATCACAAGGCAATGGGCTGCATCTGTTTTGAAAACCCGACCATGGGGATTTATTTTATCAAAGATCCTGACGGCTTCTGGCTGGAAATTGTCCCGACCCGGTAGCCGCCTTCATCATTCTCTCAGATAAAGGCATGTTGGATGACCTCATCCGTATTAAAAGGTATTTCATGATAATGCCCTCTTAAGGATACTCGCTCAGAAGGCCTGTTGTATGTGATTTTAAAATCAAAATCATTCAGCCGGGAATAAAAATTATTGAAAACCACCGTATCTGTTTCCAGGTTGACACAGCAATGGTCTGAAAGATGAAAAATTTTGACCGCATGATGAACCATCAGATAAAGGCAGGCGGCCGACAAATACTTGCAGTTCAGCTCTCGGAAAAGCTCAGGATAGAATTTAGATACATATAAGCTTTTTGAAAACAAATCATGGGAGATGATGAGGTTTTTTGAGATCTGTCTCATTTTTTCTTTGCTGTATAAAAAATATTCAAGACAAGAGTCATCCTGCTCATATGAAAGCGCAAATCTTTTTAGCAATAAAGGCAGATTGATCACTAAAAATTGTGACGCCGATTGCCCTTGAATATTCAATACCATCTTAAATCCGTCTTTGAATGAAATGATAAAGCCTTGCCCCTGCTTCGTAAAACAATCCCCTTAAATTCCGGAAACCGACAGGATCTATTTTTGTGACCGGCAAAGGGATATCCTTTTGTGACCCGCCTGCCATATATTCGGCCAGGAGTTTTCCAAACACGGTTCCAGGCCCGATTCCCCTGCCGTTATAGCTGGTCACCATGGCTACCGATGGGTCCGGAACATGAAATCTTGGGATATGATTGGTAGTCATGGCAATCCGTCCATACCAGCCATAATCAAGAGGGGTTTCCCCTACCTGGGGAAATGTCTTTTCAATGGTCCTTTTCACCCAGTTTTCATGGATGTCCCAGGCAAAGCCTTCAACCATGCCCACACTTCCGACAATGAGCCGCCCGGCATTGTCCAGTCGATAGGAAGACAGGATCAGATTGGTATCCCATGCGCCCTGCCGCTCCGGTAAAATGGTTTCCAGAATGTTTTTTGGAAGGGGCGGGGTAGCAAACTGGAAATAATTAAACGGCACAATATTTTTCTGATACTCTTTGAACGCATGTTCTGCATACCCCTGGACAGCAATAATGACGGACTTTGCCGTCAGGGTTCCCCTTGGGGTGGTCAATCTCCAGCCGTCTCTCCCCTTGTCGAACCCGGTTACCGGGGAGTTGTTATACAACTGCGCCCCTTCTTTTAACGCCGCCCTTGCAAGCCCGTAGGCATAGGCGAGGGGTTGAATGGTTCCGGCCCTTTTATCCAGAAGCGCCCCGAAAAAGGATTTACTCCCGGTCATCACAGCCGCTTCTTCCTTTTCAAGAAGCCTTACCGGGGCTCCCCGTTTCTGCCATTGCTTTTCCCTTTGCTGAAGCGCTTTATACCCGGTCTTGGAATCTGCGCAGTGAAGGGTTCCGTTCCGGAGCGCCTCACATTCCATGCCATATTCCTTTATCAATCCGAACACAAGGTCCGGGGAAGCCCCCAGGATCCGGATCAATTTTTCACCATATTCAGAACCCACAAGCCGGAGCACATCTTCCGGCATGAGCCAGAGCCCTGCATTGACAAGCCCGACATTACGGCCTGCCCCGCCGAACCCGATGTCCTCGGCTTCAAGGACAATGCTTTTCTTCCCCATTTTTGCAAGATGCAGGGCTGCGGAAAGTCCTGTATAGCCGCCTCCGATAACGGCAACCTCGGTCTGATGGGTTCCCTGCAAGAAATCCAGCTTGGGCTTATCCGGTGCGGTAGCTTCCCAAAGGCCGTGACTAATATTTTTTTCCATCTTTATGTCTCCTGGCGGTTGAATTAAAATTTTTTTGATATTTTTATGGTATACCAGAAAATTCTTTAAAGTCAATATTTTTTCCAATTCAAATTATCCCATATTTTGAAATAGTTTGACAAGATATGAGCAAACTTATATAGACTTGTATTGTTAAGGTATACCAGAAGACACAAATCATCATAAAATTTAAACAGGCTCAATTTCAATCAATGAATATCGATATCTACAACACACTTCGCGACAGAATCATCCATCTTGATTATGCACCCGGTCATATGCTCAAAGAACAAGACCTTGCCGAAGAATTCGGCATCAGCCGGACACCGCTCAGGACCGTTCTGTTTCGTCTGGAGTGGGAGCACCTGGTCAAAACCTTGCCCCGGACAGGCATCCTTGTGATGGAACTGGAACTGAATACCATTACAAATGTGTTTCAGGCAAGGCTTGAACTTGAATCCGTCATCGGCACCATGGCGGCGGAACGGTTTACAAAAGACCATTTTGCCCGGCTTGACGAACTCATGATGGAATGTGACCGCCAGTTTGACCATAGAAACCCAAAAGCCCTGGCGTCTCTAGACATGGAGTTCAAACGGCTTTTTTATGATGCCGCAGCCAACCCCTTTCTCACGGAAATATCGGAGCGGCTCTATTGCCTGACGTTCCGGCTGTGGTATTTTAACCTGCTAAAAATGCACAATGAAGAATGGAATATAGAAGTTGCCAGCATCAAAGAAGATCTTCTGTCGTTATCGGAATTGCTCAAAACAAATACGCCCAAAATGGTCGGGGAGGCAAGAAAGGATCATCTGCTGAAACACTTAAAAAGAATCAGGTCCAAATTTTTAAATCTTTCCGGCACCCATTGAGCAGAATTCTTACGACCCCTTCCGGAACATCTCCAGATGCGGGATCCCATCCTCAAGATAGGGTTCGGAGATTTTTCTAAAGCCATAGGATTGATAAAATGCCTCCAGATAAACCTGGGCACTGATTTTTATGCCCATGCCCGGCCAGATCCGGCCGGCCTGATCCACTGCCGTTTGCATCATGGTATGACAAAGCCCCTTTGCCCGGTATTCCCTTGAAACCACAACCCTTCCGATACCCGGTTGCTCAAAACTTAATCCAGGAGGAAGAATCCTTAAATAGGCAACAAGCTTTCGGTTTTCATTTCTTCCGGTCAGATGAAGGGTGTCCGGATACCTGTCCTTTTCATCCAGTTCTGGATAAACGCAATTTTGCTCCACTACAAACACATCCACTCTTAATTTTAACAGGTCGTACAATTCATGTATGCTAAGCCTGTCAAAGGGTTTTATTTCCCATTCAATTTTGGGCATTAAAAAATATTATCCTTTAATCGGGGGCAATGCTTAAAAAGGTCGGTATCCTTAAAATCAAGATAGTTACACATTTTTTTAACAATCAGAGGATTGCAGTATTCAGCATCCTTCAGATCGCTCCAGGCCTCATCTGAAATATCGAGCCTTTTCAAAATTCCGGCAAGCGAGTGCCCGATTCCCTCAAGCACTGCAATGATCTTCACTGTTGTGGAACAGATATGACATTCTTTTTCATACAATTTTCTGAATGCAGGATCTTCAAATTTATTCTGTATCATTTCCTTAAAAAACAGCATGACACAATTCTTCCAGTGCTTTTTCAGATTTATTTTTCAGAAAAATATCCCTGTATTCCGATACTTTTCTGATATATTTTTCAGGAACCTTGTGAGTATTTTTAAAAAACGCATGATACAGAACAATGAATTTTCTGTAACAGAAAAAATAAAGCAGCCTGACATTTGCCTTTGAAAGCGTAAATCTAAGTTCATGTATCCCGTCATGAAGAATATCGGCATAGGGTCTTGGCAACATCGGTCCCTGCTCTTCCAGCAGTGATAAAAGCCTTAATACCTTGACCTGATGTTTTGGCGGACACTGGTTGATAAAATCCGTCACCGGGCAGAGCTGCTCCATTTCATCACAAAAAAGGATATGCCATTTTCCGCTCATGATATTTGCCTGAATTCATCCATGGACCGGCCCCGTATGGCCTCTGCGATCTCAAAGACATAATCATAAATATGGAGCCCTTTGGATGATGCAATGATCTCCCCGTTTTCAACCCCGATCTGGGCTGCACAATACTGTTTCATCATCTCAATGGCGGCCAGGTTTGCCGGAAATCCGCCAAACAGATCCCAGGAACGGAAATAGGGATAAAAATGCAGCTTTCCGTCCTGTATCCGGGTATCAATATGACGAAGACAGGGCGGGTCTAAAAGAACCATGTCCGATGGCTGCCCCACCTGAAGAATCATCTGGTTGTTCCTGTGCCCCTTGTTTTTATAGGTCCAAATCATAAGTTCCATCTGATTGACAAAATACCGGCCATTTTCTTCAATTAAGATATGTCCGTTTTCCCAGATGTCTTTTTCCTGGATCAGGATTTTTGTCAGCCTTGTGTGCTCATCCGGAAGATAGGCAAGATCACATTTGCAAATCCGCTGGCCATAGGTATAGGATTCCCCTTCTTTTTCCTCACCGGTCATGAGATACGGCAGATAATCGTCCAGATAATTTTCATCCACAGGGTCGGGAAATCCCAGCAAAGGATTCACTTTCGGCAACAGCGGAAGAGAGGCGGGATGGGTGATATGAATCGTAATATAATCGAATTCAAGTCGTTTCTGACCTTCAAAAGAGCCCCGGTTAATGGTAAACGACCGTCCCTGCTCCACACACCGGTAAAGCGTCTGGAACCAGGCATCGGAAAGGCTTGTGGCTTTTATAAACAGCGGTTGCAGCATTGATTGCTCCTTGAATTATTGACCCTGTATTTCAGGCTTTATTCTATATACTTTAATGATTGTTGTGGCAACCCAAACTTGCCACCCAAACTTGTCTGCCCTGACCGGTTACGCTTTTTTACACCAGCCTCTTTTCCTGAACCAGAATCCTGCCGTCTACCATCACCAGATCCACATCAGAGGATTTTGCAGAATAGACAAGACTGGAATAGGGATCATACATGGGCGTGACATGGGGCTTATCCAAATCCACCAGGATAATATCCGCTCTTTTCCCCGTTTCAATGGACCCTATTATTTTATCGAGCCCAACAGCTTTTGCGCCTTCAATTGTAGCCATCTTCAGGGTTGTCCGTGCATCCATGACGCAGGGGTCCAGCAAGGCCACCTTATGGAGTTTGGCTGCCATATCCATTTCCGAGAAAAGATCATGATCATTGTTGGAGGCGCATCCGTCTGTTCCCAGCCCCACCGGGACACCGGCATCAATCAGTTTTGGAACCGGGGCGATCCCGGAGGCAAGTTTCATATTGGATTCAGGACAATGAGCAATTTTTGCATGGTTTCTTTTGATAATAGCGATGTCATTGTCGCTGATCCAGACCGTGTGCACCATCAATGTGTTTGAATCAAGAATATCAAGAGATTCCAGGTATTCGACAATGCTCATGGAACCAAGCCCCTTTATCAGGTTGATTTCATTTTTTGTTTCTGCCACATGGATCTGAAAAAGAACCCCAAGATCATTGGCTGCTTTTTTTGCATCCATAAGGGTTTGCCTTGAACAGGTATAAGGAGAATGGCAAAAGATGGATGGATAAAGCAAAGGGGAAATGTTCTTAAACTCTTTCACAAAATTAACCGCCGCCTTTATGTTCATTTTTGGATCAGGCACTCCGGGTGCAGGAAAATCAATGACCCCCTGCCCCACCACGGCCCGTATGCCGGAAAAAAGAACCGCCTTTGCAACACTGTCTTCATGAAAATATCCGTCACAGCAGGTGGTGGTTCCGGAAAGCAGCATCTCATGGATGGAATGGCGGCTCCATTGCTGCACGGAAGCCGGATTCACATGTTTTGCCTCAGCCGGGAAGACATGTTCGTTCAGCCATACATCCAGGGGCAGGTCGTCGGCCAGCCCCCGGAACATGGACATGGGAAGATGGGTGTGGCAATTGATCAATCCCGGCATGATGATTTTTTTTCGGGCGCTGATCCTGTTTTTTACCTCATATCCCAAAAAGCTTTCGGTTTTCCCGGTTGCAACGATCCCACCGTCCTTTATCAGGACCGCTCCGTCTTCCACCACCGGCAGCCCATCCGTCATGGTCAGCAGTAGACCGTTTTCTATCAATATATCGTATTCCATAGGGGGTTTCCTTTATCTTTAAGATCCGGCTCTTGTTATTTTTTAGGATGAGCCTTCCAGGAACTTTGAACTGCGTCTCGCATGACCACCATAAGACCGGGCCATTGTTCGGGAGTGTACCGGTTGAGGGCCTGTAGAATTCGCTGGTGGATTTTTTGCCGGGAGGGCTGCTTCAAACGAATGATCAAAACACCGCAATGATCTTCATCCCTGTGGATAGCAAACCCTTTATCTGTTGTAATCAAAAGGCATTTCAGATCCTGAGCCCTTTGCCATATAATTTCGTCTGAAATGCCCTGATCATCTGTTCCACGGATATCTATGACTTCATATTTCCGGAGGATAAGTTCTTTTACGGTTACAAGAGGAATGTTTTCATCAACAAAAATTTTCATAAAGCATGTTCAATCGGGGTAACCTGTTCTTCGGCAAGGGATGCTGCATAATCCAGGCAGGCATAAATATCTTCTTGTTTGAGTGAGGGGTAGTCTTCCAAAAGATCTTCGATTTTGTCGCCGTTGGCCAGCATGCGGATGATCTGGTGGACCGGTATCCGGGTCCCCTTAATACAGGCCTGACCATGACAGACTTTAGAATTTATTGTAATACGCTCATACATATTGGCTCCTTATGATGACCCGGAAAAAATTATCTAATATTTTTTAAGGCTTTTGCTCAATTATTGTGCATTGAAAAGTTTCAGTCAAGCCTGATATTAATTTTTCAGCAGCTGCATTTTTAGGTTGACGAAGACTTATGGCTGAGTTAACATATGAACAAATGCTCATATGAAGAGGTGATAAATGGACATATGCGGAATCAAATGCATTAATGAAACAAAGGTCAGAGAAACGGCAAAGACCCTTCCCCCAAAGGAAGACATTGCCCAGATGGCCGATATTTTCAAAGCCCTGAGTGATCCGTCAAGACTGAAGATCGTCCTTGCCCTTTTAAACCAGGAACACTGCGTGTGCGACATAGCCGCCATCTGCGGTCAGACGGATTCCGGCGTTTCCCATCAGCTCCGGCTCTTGAGAACATTGAAAATCGTAAAAAACAGGAGAGTCGGTAAAATCATCTACTACTCCATTGATGACGACCATGTCATCTCTCTTATCAACATGAATCTTCACCATGTAAGACACTAAAAAAGGACCTGCTGTCATGACCATAACGACAATCATATATGAAATACTCAAAGAATCCTGGCACATCTATCTTGATGTTGGCGTGTATATGCTGTTCGGCTTTTTTGTTGCCGGTATTCTCTATGTTTTTTTCAAACCGGACAAAATCAAACAATACCTTGGTACCGGAAAAATCAGGCCGGTTTTCCTGTCCGCTCTTTTCGGCGTGCCGATTCCCCTCTGCTCCTGCGGGGTTGTGCCCGTGGCTGCCGGGCTGAAAAAACAAGGGGCCAACAGCGGGGCCGCCCTCTCCTTTATGATTGCAACCCCTGAATCGGGGGTGGATTCCATTGCCGTGTCCTGGGCCATGCTGGACCCCATCATGACGGTCATGCGGCCAATTTCAGCATTTATCACTGCCGTTGCCACAGGTATTGCCCAGAACTTTTTTGGAACCGATGAAATGCCGGTAAAAAGCAACCCGCCAAAAAACAAAGGCGGGTGAGGCGGGACTCCCGCCTGCTGTGCAGTTGCACGCAAAGACCCCCAAACCCTTTTAGAAAAACTGGTTTCCGGTTTTAAATACGCTTATGGCGAACTTTTGTCGGATATTACAAAACCCTTTATTATCGGCATTTTTATTGCCGGTCTGATTACCTTCTTTTTCCCGGATGACCTCACAGCCTGGGCCAATGAACACAATTTTATATCCATGCTCGTGATGCTGCTGGTGGGGATGCCCATGTATGTCTGCGCCACCTCATCCACACCCATTGCCGCGGCCCTCATTTTAAAAGGACTGAATCCCGGAGCCGCCCTGGTATTTCTCCTGGCCGGGCCTGCCACCAATGCCGCCACCATGAATATTGTCAGAAACCTGTTCAATACCCGGGCACTCATCATTTATCTGTCCATGATCGCCGTCTCTTCCCTTGCCATGGGCTATCTGGTGGACTGGATCTATGCCCTTACCGGTATTCAAGCCAGCGCAACAGTGGGACAGGCCTCGGAAATCATTCCCTATCCGGTTCAATTAACCGCCGCCCTGATTCTGACCCTTATGATGGCCTGGAATAAAATTTCAGCCGTGAGGCAATTGCGCGCCGGGCACTCGATAGGATAGTTGTATGTTGTGTTTCAAACAAAATTTATTTGAGCATTTTTCGAATTGTTTTTCTTAATTGCGGAAGGTGGTTTTTACAAATATCAAAAATGATTTCATGATCGACTTTTTCATAATGATGGGAAACAATATCACGCAACCGCATAATATTTTCCCAGTTTATTTCTTTGTAATTTTTTAAAAAGGACTCGTTTTGTTTATCAATTTTTTTCAGCAGTTCACCAACAATTTGCAGCCTCATGGTGATTGAATCAAGAATGATGACACCGCTGTCGTCCAGGACAAAATCATCAGGCTGAGCGATACTTGCAAAACGTTTATTGATCAACTCAAGCGATTCGGAAATCAGTAGCAGGTTGTCAGTGATTATTTCGTCATGCATAAATGACTTCCCGTTCTATCCGCTCAAAAAATCTGCTTTTATCCAGCGTACGCCTTCTGATGATTTCTATTTTCCGATCAAACTTTTTTTCCATATAAACATTCAGGCCTGCTATCCATTCAAATCGTGGTTCTGCAAATTCAACCAGAAAATCAATATCACTGTCAGCAGTTTGTTGGTCTTTGGCATAAGTCCCGAAAAGGCCTATGTTGAGAACACCAAAATTGTCCTTTAAAAAGGATTTTTCCGTTTTAATCAAGCTGATGATTTCGTTTTTAGAAAGAGTCTTTCTCATCTGGTTATTAAACCCTTCAGTTATTCATGTACTGAAAATACTATATTTAAACCAGCCATCGCTGTCAAATCCAAACAACTGTTATTTAAAAAAGATATTGACAATCCCATTCAAGGTCCATTAGAATCATCTCTGACTGAGCGCTCGCTCACTAATGCTGACCAGGAGACGACTGCTCGTCAAAATTTTCCATTAACGAAAAAAAAGGAAAAGAAAAATGACAGATCTCTATATAGCCAAACACAAACTGGCAGGAAAAAAGGTGGAGCTCAGTGACATCAGCATCAGAGACGGCCTTCAGTCACTGGAAACCGTTATTCATACCGATACCAAGATAAAATACCTGGAAGGATTGATCCTGGCAGGATTCAAACGCCTGGAGGCCACCAACTACGGCCATCCCAAGTTTGTGCCCTTTTTCCCCGATGCCACGGAAATATTAAAGCGCCTGCTGAACAGCGAAACCAAAGGACCGGACGGCAGGACCATCGGTCAAATGATGAAACGTAACGGCGGGGATGTGGAGCTGACAGCAATTACCATTCATGAAAGCGGCGCTGAAAGGGCTTTTAAGGACTTTGATGCAGGCTATGGACCGGATCGTATCCTGCAAATGACCTCAACCTGCCCCGAGCATCAGAAAGCCAATTCCGGAAAAACCCATGACCAGTATTTTGAAATGACCGAACAAACCATCAAAGCTGCCCACAGCAGGGGAATAGTGGTCAACGGCACGGTCAGCACCATCTGGGGCAGCCCGTTTGAAAAATTCAACAAACAATATACCATGGAAGAAAAACTGGATATTGCCATCAGCTTTGTCAAGCGATACCTGGGCTGCGGGGCTGACGACATAGAACTTGCCGACCATGACGGCTCAGTGACGGATTATCACAAAGCCTATGAGTTCTTCAGCCGGGTACTGGACCCCAAGGAAATGGGCAAGGGTCCGGATGGCCGGGACTATGCCGATCCCAAGCTTTATATCGCACATTTTCATACCAAAAACATGGCTTCTGCGCTGAGAAATGCTGCGGCCGCCCTTAAGGCCGGTATTATCCGGTTTGAATCCTGCATGTCCGGCATCGGCGGGCAGCCGGCCAATACAGTGGATGGCGTTCCCATCAAAGGACGTGAGGGTGATTACTACAGCGATCATTTTAACCACGGGCTGATTTCAACCGAAGACATGGTCACGATGTTCCATGAAATCGGGGTGGACACCGGTATCCACCAGGAAAGGCTGATCGACCTGGGAAAAGCATTCCGAAGGGATGTGCTGGATATGTTTGCCGCCAAACAGAAAAAAATTAACCGCCCGTTCATGCCCTGCCGCTCATTCATGCTGACAGCCGGAAAACTGCCCGAAAGCGTCACGCAGTTATATGCGGGCTAAACAGCGCCAAAAAGCTCGATAAAGGGACCGGCCAATCCGGTCCCGGATTTTTCCCGGAATAAATTATCTTGCCGTTTTTTCAGGCCTTTTTCAAAGACCATGCCATATACACTTGCTAAATACATATTTTTGCCATATACTTACCATATATAGCAACCTAAATATTGGAGGCTGAATTATGGATATAGGAACCGTATTTGTAAATAACAGAACCCAAGCTGTAAGATTGCCTGTTGACAGCAGATTCCCCGAAAATGTCAAAAAAGTTGTTGTACGTATTATCGGAAAAGACCGTATCCTTTCACCCGCAGAAAATACATGGGATAGCTTTTTTCTTTCTGAAGATGGCGTGTCCAATGACTTTATGACGGAACGTGCTTCACAAGAACAATCTGAAAGGGAATCTTTTTAATGCTGAAATATATGCTGGACACCAATATTGTTATTTATGTGATTAAACGCCGGCCAATTGAAGTATTAGATATTTTTAACGCCCATTCAAGACAGATGTCTATTAGTTCAATCACGCTGGCAGAATTATTACATATTGCTGAAAAAAGCGCCATGGTGTCTCACAACCTTCGCAAAGTTGAGGACTTTGTATCCCGTTTGGAGGTCTTGCCCTATGACGATAATGCCGCTGCCCATTATGGAAACATCAGAGCGGAATTAGAAAAAAAAGGCACCCCTATGGGAGTCAATGATTTGCACATTGCCGGGCATGCCCGAAGTGAATCTTTGATCCTGGTCACCAACAACATGCGTGAGTTTATGAGAGTTGAAGGCCTGCGGGTGGAAAATTGGATTGAAAAAGGATAGGAGATTCCAATGATATTGACCATAAGCTTGAAAATTAATTCCGATAACTATGAGGCTGAATCATGGATGATAAAGATAAAAAGAAATTTCAAGACCTTTGTAAAAAAAATAAAGCGAAAAATTCAAAATATATCGATCCTCAAAGCATAGTGATCGGATACTGGACAAGATATAAATGCCAATACGGTTGCCCGGCATATAATAAAAGCCTTTGCTGTCCCCCGAACTGCCCGGGTCCGGATGAAACAAAAAAAATAATTGCGGATTATAAATTAGGATTATTAATCCATTTTGGTGGCGGTGTCGGGGTTACAAAAACGATTGTCAAAATCGAAAGAGAGATTTTTCTTCATAATTATTACAAGGTGATCTGTTTTGGCGCAGGGCCTTGCAGGCTTTGCAAGGAATGCCCAGGAACGGAATGCAAATTTCCTCAACTGGCAAGACCCTCAATGGAAGGCTGCGGAATTGATGTTTATGCCACCGCAAGAAACAATGGTTTTCCAATAGATGTTTTAAAAGCAAAAAATGAAGAAGAAAATTGCTATGGTCTCATATTGATAGAATAGAAATCAGAAGTTTCAACCCCGGCCTTAATAATGGTCCGGGGTCTTGAAATCAGCATTGAAGAGATACCTTTTTTTGACATAGCCCTCAGTGGTAAGCTTAAAATTTCTTACCGACAATGCTATCATGCCTTCATTTTGTATATCACGGAACAAACCGAACCCAATCTTAATCCGGATTTTAATCGCCCCCATCAGGCAAGGAGAATCTATCAAGGCTTACATCAATTTCGGGCTGGATCTATGGATATTATGTCCAATCAATGTAATGCAGACAGAGCCATCAGGAATGGGAACTTGCGACAATAAGCAGGTTTCTGCGGCATTATCCGGACAAAAACGATTGACAATCGGCACCAGCCTAAATATCATTGAAAACCGTTTCACGCTGGGGATTCTAAATCCGGCATCATCATTGCCGCCTTTAGTAAGGCAGAAAACCTATCACCCATGAGGAGATAGAAAATGGCCGACATGGAAGACCGCTGGTTATCAGTAGATGAGATCAGCAAGTATCTCGGTGTCAGCAGCGACACCGTTTACCGCTGGATTGACAAGCAGGCAATGCCTGCCCATCGCATGGGCCGTCTTTGGAAATTCAAAAGGGACGAAGTCGACCAGTGGGTGAAAGCGGGTGGTGCTGCGGACAAAACCAGACAGGACAATCTGAATGACTAAGAACAACGGAAAGAACAATTCGGTCGATCCGGACATCGGGACCCTGTCCGGCCATCTTTGGGAAGCGGCCAATATCCTGCGCGGCCCTGTCGACGCAGCCGATTTTAAGACCTACATCTTTCCGCTGCTGTTCTTTAAACGGATTTCCGACGTCTATGACGATGAGTATGAAAAAGCCCTGAAAGAGTCTGACGGAGATGAGGAGTTCGCATTTTTCCCCGAAAATCACCGTTTCCAGGTCCCGGAGGAATGTCATTGGAAGGATGTCCGGGCCAGGAGCGCCAACATCGGACACGCGCTCCAAAAAGCCATGCGCTGCATTGAACAAGCCAACCCGGACACCCTGCACGGCATATTCGGAGACGCGCAGTGGACCAATAAGGACCGGCTTTCGGATGCGCTGCTCAAAGACCTGATCGAACACTTCTCCTCCCTCAACTTGGGCAATGAACACTGCAAGGCAGACATCCTCGGCCAGGCCTATGAATACCTGATCAAGAAATTTGCCGATCTGACCAACAAAAAAGCCGGTGAATTTTACACCCCGCGGCCTGTTGTCGCTCTGATGGTCCGTATCCTGGCACCCAATGCAGGAGAAACCATCTATGACCCTGCCTGCGGAACCGGCGGCATGCTTCTTGAGGCGCTTCATTATATTAAAGAACATGGCGGTGATGAGAACCTCATGCTGGGAAAACTCTATGGCCAGGAAAAGAACCTGACCACATCCGCCATTGCCCGGATGAATCTTTTTCTCCACGGTGCAGAGGATTTTCATATTGAACGCGGTGACACATTGCGGCTGCCTGCTTTTTATTCGGGTGACAGCCTTGCCGTATTTGACTGCGTCATTGCCAATCCCCCTTTCTCCCTTGAAAAATGGGGAGATGATATCTGGATGAATGATCCCTATGGGCGGAACTTTGCCGGGCTGCCGCCATCCAAATCCGGTGATTTTGCCTGGGTCCAGCACATGGTCAAATCCATGGCCCGTAAAAGCGGCCGCATGGCTGTGGTGCTTCCCCATGGCGTGCTGTTCCGTATGTCCAAAGAAGGCGAGATCCGGCGAAAACTCCTGGAAATGGACATTCTTGAAGCAGTGATCGGACTTGGGCAGAATATTTTTTATGGCACAGGTCTTGCCCCCTGCGTGCTGGTTTTCAGGGAGAGCAAACCCACAGCTCACCGTCAAAAGGTGCTTTTCATCAATGCATCCAGGGAATTCAAGACCGGCCGTGCCCAGAACGAGCTGCTGCCTCAGCATGTGAATCATATCCACCACTGGTATGCCGGATTTCAGGATGTCGTAGGCATCTGCCGTGTGGTCACGCTGGATGAAATCCGGGAAAACGACTACAACCTGAACATTCCCCGTTATGTGGAGCCGGTTATCGAAGAGGAATCCATTACCATTGATCAGGCCATGGCCAATCTCAAGACCTCGCTGGAAGCGGCGTATGCAGCCGAGGATCGTCTGAAACAATTATTGATCCGGGAGAAACTTTTGTGAGCATAGAGGAGAAGCATTGGAAATTAACGGCACAGCCAATACGAGATGAACAATGATGAATACCAATGAGCTGGAATCCTACCTCTGGGGCGCGGCCACTTTGCTGCGCGGCCATATCGACGCCGGGGACTACAAGCAGTTCATCTTTCCGCTGCTGTTCTACAAGCGTCTGTGCGACGTTTATGATGAAGAACTGGCCGAAGCGCTGACAGAATCCGGCGGCGACCGGGAATATGCCGCACTCCCCGAACAGCACCGCTTCCAGATCCCGGCAGACGCCCACTGGAAATCCACCCGCTCCAAGGTCAAAAACGTGGGCAAAACTATCCAGGAGGCCCTTCGGGCCATTGAAACCGCCAACCCGGATACCCTTTTCGGAGTCTTTGGCGATGCCCAGTGGACCAACAAGGACCGCCTGCCGGACCCCATGCTGCGGGAACTCATCGAGCATTTCAGCTCCCGGACCCTGTCGCTTTCCAACTGCCCGGAAGATGAGCTGGGCAAGGGGTATGAATTTCTGATCAAAAAATTTGCCGACGATTCCGGTCACACCGCAGCCGAATTCTATACCAACCGCACCGTGGTTCACCTGATGACCGGGATGCTGGAACCCATGCCGGGCGAATCCATCTATGATCCCACCTGCGGTTCGGCCGGCATGCTGCTCTCGGCCGTTGCCCATCTGAAACGACAGGATAAGGAGTGGCGCAGCCTTAAACTGTCCGGCCAGGAGCGCAACCTGCTCACCTCGGCCATCGGCCGGATGAATCTCTTCCTGCATGGCATCGAGGACTTCAGCATTGTCCGTGGCGACACCCTGGCCCATCCCGCCTTTGTCGAAGGTGACCGGCTCAGGCAGTTTGATGTGATTCTGGCCAATCCGCCCTATTCCATCAAGCAGTGGGACCGCGACGCCTGGTCTGCTGACCCCTGGGGTCGAAATATCTATGGCACCCCGCCCCAGGGCCGGGCCGACTATGCCTTTTGGCAGCACATCATCAAAAGCATGAAGGCCAAGACGGGCCGGTGCGCCATCCTGTTTCCGCACGGCGTCCTCTTCCGAAACGAAGAGTCGGCCATGCGTGAAAAACTGATTGCCCACGACGTGATAGAGTGTGTGCTGGGCCTTGGTCCCAACCTCTTTTACAACTCGCCCATGGAAGCCTGCGTCGTCATCTGCCGCATGAACAAATCCAAAGAGCGCAGGAACAAGGTTCTCTTCATCAATGCGGTAAATGAAGTGACCCGCGAGCGGGCCCAGAGCTTTCTTACGGATGACCATATCCAAAGGGTTGTCGCTGCCTACCAGACGTTCAGTGAGGAGGAGGACTTTGCAAAGGTGGTGAGCAATGACGAGATCCGGGAAAAGGATTACAGCCTGAATCTGTCGCTCTATATAAATGTCATTCGTTCGGATCGAAGTTATGGAAACGGCGGAACCCAAGGTGTCAGTTTGACGGCTGCGATTGCCGACTGGTATGAAAGCTCAATGGCTTTGCGGCAATCAATGAACGGCCTCTTCGAGGTGCTTGAGGACACACAGATAGTGGAGGGGATATCGAATGACTAAACACGATCTGAAACCGGGTTGGAAGATAGCCAGGGTTGGGAATTTTGTTGAATGCATCCGTGAACAAGGCCAACCGACTGAAGAGGATGGCTGTAACTATATAGGACTAGAACACCTCAACTCAGGTTCGCTCCATATCAAACGCTGGGGTTCTGATGCAGACCTTAAAGGAAAAAAATTGCGCATGAACAAAGGCGACCTACTTTTTGCAAAACGCAATGCCTACCTTCGTAGGGTTGCAATTGCTCCGCATAACGGTTTTTTCTCTGCTCATGGAATGGTTCTTCGCCCAAAAGGCAGGGATATCCTGCCGGAGTTTTTGCCATTCTTTCTTCAGTCCGACCTGTTCATGAAACGGGCCATAGAAATATCGGTGGGCTCTCTCTCGCCAACGATCAACTGGAAGACCTTGGAAATGCAGGAATTCCCGCTCCCACCACTTGATGAACAAAAACGCATTGCCGAAATCCTGTGGGCAGCCGATGAGGCGGTGGAGAAATATAAAGTTGTACTTCGGGATACCATTTGCATTCGAGACCAGAGTTTCCTCTCAGAAGTGCTTGCTTTTGGTTGGCCAACCAAACCGACTTCAGAGCTATCAGTTGCTCCTGTCACAAAAGGCACGACGCCAAGAAAGGGGGAAGTCACCGGACCGGCGATGATCCCTTTCATCAAAGTTTATAACCTAACTTTCACTGGTGACTTGGATTTCACTATAGGCCCAACTTACGTGGATAAGAATACACATGAAAATGGTTTAGCTAGATCAAAAGTACTTCCAAATGATGTCTTGATAAACATTGTTGGTCCGCCACTCGGCAAAATTGCTGTTGTTCCGGGCACACATAAAGAATGGAATATGAACCAGGCAATTGCTCGAATTCGCATAGAGGATGAGCTACTACGAAAGCACTTTGTTGCCGTTTTTAAAACCGATTATGCGCAAACTTGGTTCCAAAAACACTCGAAGAAAACCTCTGGGCAGCAAAATCTTACACTGAAAACTGTTCAGGATTTCCCAGTGCCTCTTCCACCAGAGAATGATCTCAAGAGGATTCTAGCTCGTTTTGACTTGGCTGATGAGTCTGTGCGGGCGGCAAGAAAGCAAATTTCGGCTTTAGAGGCTCTGATGAAGGGCTTAATCAAAAGGGAACTCACTAATGTTTAACGAAGAAAACACTTTGAGCATTATGATTCTCGACAAACTCTGAGGCGACATGATTTCGAAGACTATTACTCAAGATCTTAATGTTTTTGAAGGAGACTAAGCTTATGGCATTTAAAATTCCCAAGAAATCTCCGGTATCCATCAAAGACCCTGAATCGTTATTCCGTGACCTGAGGGATCGTACCGTTGAAGGGCTTCTCGCACAGCAGGCAGACATGCTACGTAAATACATGAATCATGTTGACAAACGCGACATAGCACTTGAATTGCCCACAGGCAGCGGCAAAACCTTAGTCGGCCTTTTGATTGCAGAATGGCGAAGAAGAAATAAACGGGAAAGATGTGTTCTACTTTGTCCAACCAAGCAGCTTGTTCATCAGGTTGTTGAACAGGCCAAAAAAAAATATGGAATCAATGCTCTGGATTTTTCGGGCTCTAAACATCAATTCCCGGAGGCTGATAAGACTGCCTTCAATAATTGCGAGTCGATAGGTGTTGCCACTTATAGTGCTCTGTTCAATATAAAACCATTTTTTAGCGATATTCATACAGTTATTTTTGATGACGCCCATGCCGCTGAAAATTATGTGTCAAGTTTCTGGTCTCTTGAGATTCGACGCTATCAGGACCCTACAACTTTTGATGCAATCTGGCAGATAATCGCACCTTACACCACAGAAAACGATCAGCTCCGATACAATCAGGGAAGTGATGGAGCGCTTGACACATCGTTCGTAAATAAGATTCCAACACCTTATTTAATCGAATGCAAAACTGCTCTGACAATTGCAATTGATAATGCATCCAAGGATGACAACAGCCCGGAGGAATACGGTTATCGGTGGCGTATGATCAGAGATCATCTCCACGCCTGCCATCTCTATTACACCAGCGATTCAATTCTCATACGTCCACTTATTTCCCCCACAAAGAGCTTTAAGCCGTTTCAGGATGCACGACAGCGCATTTACATGTCTGCGACTCTCGGTGAAGGTGGGGACTTGGAAAGAATTTTCGGTCGAAAAAAAATCGAACGGATACCTGCTCCAGAGGGATGGGATAAACAGGGGATCGGTCGACGTTTTTTCGTATTCCCCATGAGGAAGTGGACCGAGGCAGAGTCATTGGATCTTGCGATTTCCTGGATTACAATGTTTGACAGAACACTCGTACTTACTCCAAGCAACCTTGATGCTGATAAAGTAAAAAAAGCTATCCAAGTGAACCCTGCAACACAAGGCTATCGACTTTTTGATGCTGTACAATTGGAGGCGTCGAAAAAATCCTTTACTCAAGCTGCTTCTGCTGTTGCCGTCCTATCAAACAGGTATGACGGAATCGATCTGATTGGAGAGGAATGCAGATACCTGATACTCTACGGTCTCCCGGAATCAACAAATCTTCAGGAACGTTTCATTATCAGCCGTTTAGGAGCATCCGTCCTTTTCCATGGCCGCATCCGCACCAGGGTTACCCAAGCGGTAGGAAGATGCACGCGCTCATCAACCGACTATGCTCTTGTGGTTGCTATCGGTGATAAAGTGCATCAATATTTTCATACACCGGAAAAAAGGGAAACGCTGCATCCGGAACTCCAGGCAGAAGTCAATTTCGGAATTGATCAATCAAAAGTTGATGATCCTTCTGAGTTGCAGGATAACATCAACATTTTTATTACACACGGGCCGGACTGGAAGTCGGCTGATAATCACATTTTGGAAGCAAGAGATGAATTGACCCAATCACCAATACCTTCTGCAAGCCCCCTGGGGAACTCGGTTGTTCATGAAGTGAAATTTCACGATGCCCTTTGGTCCGGCGATTTTGATAGTGCGCTCTCGTCCGCAAAAGATGTGCTTGCCTGCCTCGCTGGTGGGCATAACTTGAAGGGGTACTCTGCTCTTTGGAATTACCTTGCTGGTTCGGCTGCTTACCAAGCGAATCAAACGCAGATAGCTCAAGAACATTTTTCGGCAGCATTTTCGTGTGTTAGTACGTTGCCTTGGCTTAAACAGATTCAGAAACTGGTTTCCAATCAAGAACAAGAAGTCCCGGTCGATATCATCTACGGTGAACGCATCGAACGTATAGAAGGAGTCCTCGAAAAATTTGGAAAGTCTGGAAGCGCAAAAATTGAAAAATATTTCCAGGATATCCGGCAGGGACTCTCAAGCCCGGAATCAAAACCGTTCGAAGAGGCGCAGGTTAAACTTGGTCGCCTCATTGGTTTTGAATCAGGGAACACTGAACGCTCCGGTGACCCGGACCCCTGGTGGATCTTTGGACGACAAGGTGTTGTTTTTGAGGACTACACTGCAACCGGGGAGAACCCTGTCGTTTCCAAGGAAAAAACTCTTCAGGCCAAGGCCCATCCGGATACTTTGGCGGTCGAACACCCAGGAGTAAAATTCTCAGTTATATTGTGCTCGACATCAGACAAATTGCATTATGCTGCTGAACCTCATACGGGTGATGTTTTTTATATCAGCGTTGAATACTTTAAAAAATTTTCAGAAGATTGTATTGCAGCTATTCGAATTCTTTGGGATTCTTTCAAGTCACCTGGAATTATTGAATGGAGAGAATTTGCAGCACGCAAAATTACTGAAGCTAAACTGGGTAATGATGACATTCTTGCAAGGTTGACGCATAAAAAGCTTTCCTCATTGGCAGGGAACTGATCAAGATGACATTTTTCAACGAGGAAAAGACGGTTGAACAACTTGTGCTGAATACTTTGATTGACAAAGTTGACCAATGGTTAGGTACAATAGACGGGTTCCCGGATGCCTGCTCAACACCCTTTGAGGAGTATAGCCATGAAATTTGAAAAATTTGTCTCCGGCAACTGGGTCAAGCAATACCAGTACAAGAGCTTTCAACCGGCACTGATCAATCAGGAATGGTCCTGGGAAGATCCGCGCATGAACGTGCTGCTGGAAAAGGCGACAAGGGCTTTGGGGGAACTGAATGCGTTCACCCTGATTGTTCCTGACGTGGATCTTTTTATCCGCATGCACATCATCAAGGAGGCCAACACCTCCAGCCGTATCGAAGGAACCCGTACCGAGATGGACGAGGCTGTGCTGGACGAGGCGGCCATCCGCCCTGAACGGCGGGATGACTGGCGTGAGGTACGCAATTATGTAGAAGCCATGAACAGCGCCATTGAGGAGCTGCAGCAGCTTCCCTTATCCATGCGCCTGCTGCGCAGGACCCACGAGATTTTAATGACCGGTGCCCGAGGGGAACGTAAGACACCCGGTGAATTCCGCCGAAGCCAGAACTGGATCGGCGGCACATCCCTGGCAGATGCCGCCTTTATCCCGCCTCACCATGAGACGCTCCCTGATCTTCTCACGGATCTGGAGGCCTTTTGGCACAATGACAACATTCAGGTACCCCATCTGGTAAGATGCGCCCTCAGCCATTACCAATTCGAGACCATTCACCCGTTTCTGGACGGCAACGGCCGTATCGGCCGTCTGCTGATCACTCTCTATCTGGTCAGTCATGGGCTACTGAGCAAGCCGTCCCTTTATCTTTCCGCGCATCTGGAAAAACACCGGGGAACCTATTACGACGCCCTGACCCGTGTTCGGGAGTCCAATGATATCGGCCACTGGGTTCGCTTTTTTCTCCAGGCCATGATTGAAACCGCTGAAAACGGCAAACAGACCTTTCAGCGGATCCTGGCCTTGCGTCAGGAGGTCGAAGCCCTGATCGTTACGCTGGGACGCCGGGCAGAGAATGCGCACACCCTGGTCCGCCATCTCTACCAGGAGCCGGTCGTCAGCGTGAATCAGGTCACAGATTTGCTGGGTCTGAAGTATTACGCGGCCAACCAATTGGTCGGCGCCATGGCTGAAGCCGGTATCCTGAAGGAAGAAACAGGCTGGCAACGGAACCGGCTCTTTGCTTTCCGCAGGTACCTGAATGTTTTCAGTGACGGAAACCAAATATGATAATTCTTATTGTGCAATTGACCATCAAAAACATAATAAGATTTTCTTTATTGTGTTTTTTTACCCCATCGCCATTGCTCGGATAGAGCCATCAGGAGAAAAATGTGAGCTATTTTAACGAGGAAAACACTGTCGAAAAAATGGTTCTTGACACCCTCTGCGGCGGTGTGCCGACAGACAGGGTGGCCGAAGATATCGCCGGTTACGGGGATGAAACCAAAGGCTGGAGTTTTGTTTCTGCCGAAGACCTGCCGCGCCGACACTCCGACGTGATGGTGGAATCCATGGTGCGGGACGCCCTCATCCGGTTGAACCCGGAAATAAAAGCGCAGCCGGACCGGGCCGACGAGGTGCTCTACCGCCTGCGGGCCATCCCGCTATCGGTGAAGAGCGAAGGGCTGGTGCGGGCCAACGAGCTGTTTGCAGAATGGCTGCGGGGAGAAAAGTCCATGCCCTTTGGGGAACGCGGGGAACACACGCCGGTGCGCCTGATCGACTTCGACACCCTGAA
>CAZWMY010000041.1:0-29709 GCA_964635025.1 uncultured Desulfobacula sp.
TCCATGGGTCCGCTCCTTGAAATCGGCAGCTATTGCGGGAAATCCGCCTATATCATCGGGTCAGCCGCTAAAGAAAAAAATTCCATTCTCTATTCCATTGACCATCACAGGGGATCGGAAGAACAGCAGCCCGGCCAAACTTATTTTGACCCGGATCTGTTTGATTCAAAATCCAACACCGTGAATACCTTTCCCTTTTTCAGGAAAACATTGGAAAAAGCCGGTCTTGAAGACATTGTCATTCCCATTGTGGCAGCATCAGCATCAGCCGGAAAGATGTGGCAAACCCCGCTTTCCATGGTGTTTATCGATGGGGGCCACTCTTTTGAGGCAGCCTATTCGGATTATTTAACCTGGGCCTGTCATATAAAACCTCAAGGGTTTCTTGTCATTCACGATATCTTTGATGATCCTGAAAAAGGGGGCCAGGCGCCCCGAAGGGTTTATGAAGCTGCCGTTCTTTCCCATGATTACGAGACCCTTGAAATGACAAAAACCCTTGGCGTGCTGAAAAGAAAATAAGAAAAACAGGATATGGATATGGAAAAAGAGAAAATGATCAACGAGGTCCTTGAAAAAATCAGGGTATATTATCTTGAAATGCTTCCTTTTAACAAGGTTCTTGGCATCGACATCGACCTTCTGGATTATGAAACCGGGGATGCCGTCACAAGCTTTAACATGAAAAAAGACCTGATCGGAAACCCGGTGGCCGGTATTCTGCACGGCGGGGTCACCGCAGCGATTATTGATCTCACCGGCGGGCTTTCCGCTCTTTTGTCCTGTGCCAAATACCACCAGAATAAACCCCTTGATGTCATCGAAAAAAAGCTTGTTTCCTCTGCCACCATTGATATGCGGGTGGATTATTTAAGACCCGGAAAGGGCATCTCCTTTAAATGCCTGAGCCGGGTGATCCGGGCAGGGTCAAGGATCGTGGTGGCCAAAATCGATCTGTACAATGAAACCGATCTCCGGATTGCCACCGGAACAGCCACTTACCTGATCGGCTGAAGTTTTTGAGGACACTGCCGGTTTTTATTAATTCTTATAGAGAGACCTGAGATTTTTTTTGGGGGGAAGCACAACAATACTGATTCGCCTGTTTTCAGGGCTGTTGGGATTTTTTTTGATAAACGGGATGGTGGAGGCATATCCAGCCACCATGGCAATGCGTTCCGGAGAAAGACCGCTGCTTTCAAGAACCTTTCGTGCTGCCGACGCCCTCTCGGTGGACAATTCCCAATTTGTGTACCGGGCCGTAGAAAAATTGACCGCATCGGTATGGCCTTCAATCACCACCTTATTGGGAAGATTAACCAGGGCTTTGGTCATTTCTTTGATTATTTTTTTTGCAGTATCGCTCAGTTCCGAACTGCCGCTGGCAAACAGGGGATTGCGCTCCTTGTCGACAATTTCCATTCTGACACTGCCGTCTTCAAGCGTGATGATAATCTGGTCCTTCATTTCAGAGAGCATCTGGTCGACAATCTCGCGCATGTCCTCCTCAAGTGCCATGGACTTGGACAAAGCTTCAGACATTTCATCCGGGTCGGGAGGGATATCAATATCGGTACTGGGTGTCGGCGGCTTTCCTTCGGTAGCCATTTCCTCACCTTTGAAATATTTGGAAATTTCAACTTTTGTCTCAGGCTTAATCGAGTTGATAAGCCACATGAGCAGAAAAAAGGCCATCATAGCGGTAACAAAATCGGCATAGGCGACTTTCCAGGCACCGCCGTGATGGCCGCCATGCCCTTTCTTCACCTTCTTTATAATGATAGTGCCTTCTTTTTTTTTCCCGCCTTCACCTGCCATGGCTTATATCCTGTCTTCTGTTGTTATTTCTTTGCGGCGCCGCCCTTTTTGATGTTGGACTGAAGTTCGGCAAACGTCGGTCTGTCGTGTCCGGCAATGGCTCTGCGGCCGAATTCAATGGCCATATGCGGGGAGGTGGTCTGCAAATACGCGATGAGAGACACTTTGACCATGTGGAAGGCCACACCTTCTTCTCTTACCATATGGCCGATATTTGTAGAGATGGGACCAAGAAAGCCGTAGCACAGCAGGATACCCAGAAATGTCCCGACAAGGGCCGCACCGATTGAATGTCCCAAAACCTCAGGCGGTTCGCTGATCTTCCCCATGGTGACGACAACCCCTAAAACGGCGGCAACGATTCCCAGACCCGGCAAAGAGTCGGATACAGTCGTAAGACTCGCCGCGGCAACAAGCTCGCTCTCATGATTCACCTCTATGTCGATATCCATCAGGTTTTCGATTTCATGGGGCTGGACGGAAATGGAAACAATGACATTGAGATTGTCACATATGAAGGCAAGCAGGTGATGGTTTTTGATGATATCCGGGTATTTCTGAAAAACCGGGCTTTTGTCCGGAGCTTCAAGATCCTTTTCCATGGCAAGCAATCCTTCTTTTCTCATTTTTGCAAATATGTCAAAGAGAAGAGACAGTACCTGGAGATAGAAATCTTTGCCTTGGGCTTTGACAGTGAAAACCTTTTTCAGGCTTCCGAAAACGTTTTTCATTACTTTTTTTGGAGAAGCAATGACGAATGACCCTATCGCAGCCCCGCCGATAATGACAAGCTCGGCAGGCTGGAAAAGGACCCCCAGCTGCCCGTGTTCCATGAGATATCCGCCGATAATTGATCCGGCAACAATCAAAGCGCCTATAATTACAAACATGAAAACCTCACTAATGGCAAGTCGCCGCTATGGTTCTTTAAAAAGCTATTCTTATCAACCCAATGCTTTCTTTTTATCTGTATTTTACCGGTTATGCTATGTTAATTGCTTCCTTTTTGTCAAGGAAAACAAAATAGGTTTTAATAAAACCGTATTTGCCGCTATTTCTTGTTTTTTAGCCGCTCAGATAAAAATGCCACAGCAGCCTTGCCGCCACTGCTCTCCAGGGTTTCCAGGCATTGCTTGCAGACTTTATCTCTTCCCAAACCGGTTTTTTTTTGAGTCCTTTCAGCCGCTGAAAGGCAATTTCCAGGGCAAGATCTCCTTTGGGCCAGATATCGGGTCGCCCCAGGGCCATCAGAAGATAGATGTCCGCCGTCCACGGCCCGATCCCTTTGACAGTCATCAACCGCGCTTTTGCCTCTCCGTCCGTCAGTTCACCCAAACCGGGCAGGTCAAGGATTTTATCCATGATCGCGCAGGCCAGGGCACGGCCATACCGGGTCTTTTGCCGGCTGAACCCGATCTGTTTTAACTCATCATCATTCAGTTCTAAAAAGGTCTCGGGTTTCAAAGGATTTACAGCTTGTTGCAGTTTTGTAAATGCCGCCTTTGCCGATGCCAGCGACACCTGCTGTTCGAGAATGATATGGATCAGGGTGTGAAACCCCTCTTCCCTTTCCCAGAGCGGCGGCGGTCCATGTTCCGAAACAATCCTTGCAAAGCCTTCATCCCTTTTGGCCAGTTCTTCCACACCCGTCATCAGGGATTGCCGATTTAACCGCTTGTTCATTTCCGGTCTGCAAAATTCGGCAGGGGTAGGTTTCAACCGAAAACCTCACTCATTTTGATTAAAAGATTGATATCCCCTTCAACTGTATATTTTTGTTCCATAAACATCTGCGGGCCCTGTGCTTTTCTTGTGACGATATCCATCCAGACTTCAAAGGGAGAAATGATGGTAATATCGGGTTTTTCCGCTGATCCCAGGCTGCAATGGATTTCATTTTGATCGATGGCAAAATAACAGGCGCCTTCTGCCTTGCCGGAAAAATTAAACTGGTAGCATCCTTTGAACCCCTGCGCCTTTTTGGGGCTGAACGCGGCTTTCATAAGCGCGAGAAAGGATTCCAAAGAATTGGGCCGCGGCACCAGCCCTCGCTTATCAAATTCTTTGGGCGTCACCCCTTCGTCTATACAGGTTTGCCAGAAAATATTGCCAAGGGCTGCCAGGGTTTTGAAATCCGTGACAGGCGTTTGGATAGCCTTCATGGTCCCGGCAGAAATGGTTTTGGTCTTGATCAGCTCCCGGCCCCCCTGGGTGACCGCATCCAGGACGGATCTGACCAAAGGTTCGTCAGTGTTTCGCTCCATACTTTCAGCACCGGGAATATAAATTTCGGCGATCAGGTTTTTTCCATACAGGTGCCGCATATATGCGCTTAACTGATCAAAAACCGAATGCTCGGGAAACCCGGCCACAGAAAG
Organism: uncultured Desulfobacula sp.; assembly: GCA_964635025.1. GTDB lineage: Bacteria > Desulfobacterota > Desulfobacteria > Desulfobacterales > Desulfobacteraceae > Desulfobacula. Next base: position 4,197 of record CAZWMY010000041.1, read on the forward strand.
CACCACAACAGGTGGCGGCGCCTGGCGCAGCGGATGCCGGGTAACTCCGTTTTTCATTTCAAAAAAGGGTTGTACAAAGGGCAGGGTGCGTTCAATAAAGGTTTTCAGGTTTGCATTGAGGGTATAGTGAAACAGCGGTGTTGCCATGATACACAGATCACTGGCCATGTATCTGGGAAACAGCTCCTTTCTCATGTCATCCTTATGCACGCACTCTCCCGGTGTTTTGGTCCAGCAGGTAAAACACCCGATGCAATAATGGATCTTTTTCTTGTAAATATTAACCACCTCAACTTCTGCACCTTCCTCTTTCATCCCTTTAACCAGCTGATTCAAAATCAGCTCGGTTTTGCTCTGTCCGCCCACCCGGGCACTGGAATTAATTGCAAAGACTTTCATGATCATCTCCTTTATGCTTATTTACTGCCATTGCTTGCCCGGACGCGACCAGTCGTATTTGTCGAGGGAACCCGGTGTATGGCCGCGCATGGCTTCATAGCAGAGCCACTCCTCATCATATTTGATTTTGGCCGTATCTCCTGCCGAGAGCCAGGTCTGCTTTAAGGCCGGATTGAATCCAAACTGCTCTTCCTTGGCATCAGGCACCCCGTCCCCGTCACTATCCTCGGCTGTGAGCTGTGCCTCGCTCTTGCCCGTTTTCCACATTTCATACAAACGGACATGCTCGTTCTCATGCATGACAACCGTGGCAAAAGTGTCAATATATGTCGTTGTTCCCCAGCCTTCAAGGATACCGACAGTATTGAGGGGCTGGTTACGGGAAAGCAAAGGGAAACGATTTGACATGCTGCTGCCGCCGATGCTCGTCAGGTTGCATACGTAGACAGTGCGGTGCTGATGATGAAGGGGGTTGAAAAAACCGGCAGTCCCTTCTCCTTCCCAATGGCAGAAGCTGTAGGGATGGCCGCCGTATACCAGATTGACCGTGTGCCCGCCCGGTTTTGCAGCCGGGGTCTGGCTCCAATAATAGAACCAGTTGGGGTCACGGCCGCCGGGATTGTTCTCGGCAATGGAGGGATAGAAAATTTTGATTTTTTTGCTCTCCTCAGCCTTGCAGGCGCCTGAACGAATGCGCGCCGTGATTGTCTTCTCGCCAAACGAGGTATTATTCTCCGGTAAAAGCTTATAGGTTACAGTGAGGTATGGCCCACGGCTGTCCACTGGATTGACAAGGCGCACCGAACCCGGGATCTCCGGCAAAGTCCATTCCACATCACCGGCCCGGCCGGCCGGTGTCACCCGGGCTTCCAGGACCAGTTGAAGAGTGGCCGGGGTGTCAGTGGAATAACAGAACCTGCCTCCAGAAGCGTCATTCATGATGGCTATGGCAAGGTCGATATCCTCTCCCTGGCCGCCCCGGAGGATTTTCCCCTTGAGCATCGGCTCGTTTACGTTGGCAGGGTCGAATTTAAAACTCATCTCATCACCGCTGATCGAGCCTGAATAACGGCCGGTGGAGGCCAGCCCCACTTTGCCCCCCACCACGTCCAAGGTGTAGTTTCCCGCCGTTGACGTAATGAGAAGGGTGCGTGGTCCCACCTGCCGGGATTGGTTGTCCATCCACATGCCAAGCCCCATGTCTACCCGTGTTGAGGTAGGCGGAACCGTGGGGATTAAATTCCAGGGATAGTCTATCTGCTGTTCAAACTCATCCACCAGCCATTTGCCGTCGTAAGCGCTGCCGCCGGAAACCTTATGCATGGTGAGCCGCTCGGTGTAGACCACGCCCATGGCAGTGGTACTCCCTTCAAGGTAAACCGAAAGTTCGGGGCATTTGGCCCTGGCAGCCAATGCCGTCCCGGATGACGCCCACACCAGAAAGGTGACAATCATTGAAAATAAGAACCATTGACGCATAAGACCCTCTTTTCCTTGGTGATTTTTTTAGATAAATTTATGGCACCCCAGATCAAGCCCCTTCCCGGGCAGGGACATGAGCGTGGATGTCCCATGCGCCACCAGTCTATCATTGTGATCATATACCTTGGCTTCGGCATAGGAAACCTGTCTGCCCGGTCTGATACACAATCCCCTGGCCACAAGTTTACCACTGACAACGGCCTCAAGATAGTTCAATTTTAAATCGACATTCACAAGCCCGGTTTTTTCAGGAAGCTTTAAAAATGCCGCCCAGAAAGTCGCCGTATCAATGATAGTTGCAATCACCCCACCGTGAACAATACCGAACAGCTGCAGATGGCAATGGTCAATATCTATTTCAACCGTTGCCTCATCAAACGCAATATGCGCCAGGGTCATTTTCATGTGCTCCGGATAAGGGCTTTCTTTCACCGTTTTTTTCAAAGCCGATATATATTCAGGATTGGGGGTGTGCATACGCTTCTCCTTTGAGAATCACTATAAAGCTTTTGACCATCTGCAGCAGATTTTTGGTTTTTATTATTTGACCGACTATTATTTGGTCATTAGTCGGTTTTGTCATAGCAATTCCTCGACTCCATCTGGGCTAACAAGTAACTATGCGGTTCCGTTTATTTTGCAAGTTTGAGCGATAACCACCCCCATAAAAAAAATTGGATCATGGATTTCGTATCAATATTCCCCGCGACTGTAAAGGATTTTCGACAGATTCATTCCAGCGGGAATTATTTTTGGATCAGGAATTTCATCATTTCCCAGAGGATGAATTCAGGCTGCTCTTCCTGCAAGAAATGCCCGGCCTTGTCAACAGCAACAAGGCTGGATGTTTTAATGTCATTATTCAGCATCCTTGCAATTTTAAAGGGAAAAAACACATCTTTTCTGCCCCAGAGGATCAGGGTGGGAATATTAATTTTCTTTAAGGCTTCCTGGTTTTCCACCATGAGTTCGGGCGGGATGGCAAGGGTTCTTGAAAATGCTTTCCTGTCTTGTTTTGAATTGATCCAGGGTGCTCTGAAAAGATCAACGATATCTGGCGTGACCAATCGTTTGTTATAGAAACCATTTTTTAGGACTTCCCTGAATACAAACCGGTTGAGGAACAGCCAGGTCAGGGTTTTTTGTTTTAACAGGAAAATGGAGGCTCGAAGGGCTGTTGACCAGTCTGAATAGGGGCTGGTATTCATGACGATGAATTTATCAATCCGGTCCGGGTGGCGGACGGCAAAGCTTAAACCTGCCATGCCGCCGAGATCGTGAACACAGAGATGAGCGGTTTTAAGATCAAAGGCGTCAAAAAAATCAAGGATAAACCCGCGGAATAGATCAAGATCGTATATGGCGGCTTCAGGTTTGTCTGATTTTCCGTGTCCCGGAAGGTCCGGGGCCAGTACAAAAAAATGTTTTGACAGCTCAGGGATCAGGAGCCGCCACAAAAGGCTGCTGGAGGGCCAGCCGTGAAGAAGGACAAGGGCCGGGTTTGTTTTTTCTCCCTGGATCAGGGTGTGAATTTTCAAATTGTTTTTTAAGGTGATGGTTTGAGTTTCCATATTTTCTCCTTTAGCAGTGTATTGGCTGGACGGCCAGCCAATACGGACTTAAAATTTTTTATCTGTCCATCCAGAACAGATCATTAATTGCGGTTTCAATGCCTTTCCAGACAATTTCATTGCGGCACAGGTCAGGCTCGGTCAAAAGCTGAAGCCCCATCCCGTCAATGATCCCGGTGATAATGGCTGCCAGGGTTTCCACCGGGAGGGCAGGGCAGATCACATTCCGGTTGCAGGCGGTTTGAAGACATGTTTCAAGGGCTTTTCTGAATTTCCCGTAAAGGACGGCCAGCTCTTTGTTGACGATCTCGCTGTGCCTTGCCACGGCAAAGCCCTCAAAAAAAAGGCTGAAAAAATCAGGGTCATGTTCCATGACGCCCCGCAAGAGATCAACAATCCCTTTTGCATAGCCCTTGGGTGTGTGGTGATGGTCAAATACGGAAGTGATCATGGCAATGCTGATCTCCATGTTTTCCTTGATCACCCTTGCCAGCATTTCATCCTTGTTTTTAAAATAATAGTGCAAAAGCCCCCTGGACACCCCGGCTTCCTTGGCTACCTGGCTGATGGTGGTGCCCATATACCCTCTTTGTGCCAGAGTGGTTTTGACGGCACTGAGGATGATCTGTTCTTTGGGGTCTTTATCGGTTGCGGGCATAAACGTCCTTATGATGTTAATCAGGTTCTTGGTTGGACGACCGTCCAAAAATTATCAAGGTGATAAAATTTAGTCAAGGGAAATTTTAATTACTCTGCAGGTTTTTTCATTTTTATCATGGATTTTTTAAACTCTTCACAAGGGTCTTCATAGGAAACCCTCTGGGTGAAAAAAAGAAAATCTGCCGGTGGAACTTTTTCATAGCCTTCCAGATCGAGGGGAGAAAGGTATTCGGACAGATCAGCCGGTCTGGTGCTGATTTCCACCATGGCCAGGTTGACCTGGGAAAGGTTTGGATTGATGGTGCTGACCCGGTTGATGACGCCAAGGCCGTGCTCGGTATGGCCGTTGCCGATGATGACCACAAGGGGGCCGTTGTGATGCTGTTTCAACCTTGTGATGGACAAGGCCATCCTGTCGTTTCTGGCCAGCCAGGTATCATAGAGTTTGGACTGCATCTGTTCGTGCTGCATGCCACAGTGGACCGCCTTGAATATGGAAAACATATAGTCTTTATAGGCCTGATCCGGCGGTTGGGTTGAAAAAATCTGTTCTTTTTCAATGGGGGTGATGCCGCTGATCCCCTTTCTTGTGATCCTTTTTTTCAGGGTTTCCGGAAGATCAAGCCCTGCGGCCTCAAGTCCGTTGTCCCGGGCAAGGGTCAGAAGGCCATAATAATAAGCCCACATCTCATCGGACTGGGTGTCCCACCCCAGTTTTTTTCTTAAATCGGTTTCAATGATTTTGGTACGCTCCTTTGAATGGGCAACCTTTGCCGAATCAATGAAATTCAAAATATCGGGCGTATCTTCCATGGAAAAGAATTCAAACCCGATCAGAGGGGTGATTTTGTTTTCAATCAGGCGGTTTATGATGCGCTGCTGCATGGCGTGGTGATCCGGGTTGTCATGCTTTTCAGACAGATAAATCACGTCATGGGTGCTGAGTCTTTTTATGAGAGCATCAAAATCAACAGGCCCGGATGTCCGGGCATCCATAATGGTTCCGATCAGGGGGTCTTTTCTCATCACATCTTTCCTTATGGCTGCACAGGATTGGATCATAAAAGGGATCAAAACAAGACAAAACACCAGAAATAATTTATTCATTTCAGGCTCCGGGTTGAGAGGGTTTGGAGGTAAGCCAGACATCAAGGATGGCATTGACGGAACGGTTCATTTCAGCGGAAAAATCAGCCGTATATTTTTTTTTATACATGTGCTGCCCAAAATTTTTTGCCCCTTTGATGTCTTTTCTATGCCCGAAAACCTCTTTTTGACGCTGTTCAAACATCTGTTTCAGTTCATTTTCCGGCAATTTTTTATATTTGTCTTGAAACACAATATACCGGGAATCGAACCGGGTGGAAAAAGGCCGGTTTTTCTGTGCGGCGGTAGGATATCCGTAGCAGACCATGGTGATGGGAAACACATATTGGGGAAGATCAAAAAGCGCTTTGTGTATTTCATAGTTTTCCATGATATCGCCGATATAGCAGGACCCGATGCCAAGGGATTCAGCCGCAATCACCGAGGTTTGGGCCGCAATCAGGGCATCGCAGCAGGCAAGAAAAAGATCGCCTTTTTCAGGTGTTTTTCTGGGAAGGCCTTTTTCTTTGCAGAAGTCTTCCACACCGGATGCCTCAAAATAATCCATCCATCTTTGATAGTCTGCAAGAAAGATCAGGACAAGGGGCGCCTTTGCAATAAAAGGCTGGTGATCGCAGGTAACCGAGAGCCTGTCTTTTTTCTCCGGGTCCGAGACCTCAATGATGGAATAGAGCATCATATTTCCTGCTGTGGGAGATCGAAGCGCCGCCTGTATGATCTGATCCTTTATTTCAGGGGAAATTTTTGTTTTTGTATAGGCGCGGACGGATTTGCGGTTCAAAATCAGGTCTAAGGTCGGGTTCATTTCTTTTCTCCGGGTCATGGACAGGAAAAGATCCTATCAGATCCTAAAGTTTTTTAAAATAGAGAACCAGGCTTTTTCCAAGGATGGGGTTGAAAAGTGAGTCTATGAACCTTGTGAGGGGCGGGTGGTCCATGAGATCCCAGATGAGAAGCCGGTGATAAAGATTAATGGATGCTGAATCTTTTTTTTCAAGACCTTTCAGGCATTTCAGCCACCAGAACGGGGTGTGAAGGCTGTGGCTATAATGGGAAAAAAGAAAATGAAGTCCAAAGGACTCCATCATCCGGATGAGACCGGCCTTTTTATAGATCCGGATATGGCCCATGGGGGAATTGGAATATTCATGGGACAGACGCCAGCAGATTTTTTCGGGCCAATATCTTGGAACACTGATGCAAAGGGTTTTTCCGGGCTTCAATATCCTCACAAGTTCTGAAACAGCTTTTTTGTCATCCTGAATATGCTCCAGGACTTCCGAGCAGATGACAATGTCAAAGCTGTTTGTTTTAAAGGGCAGGGAGGTTACATCCATGCAGGACAGATCAATGGTTCTGCACGAGATATCGTTCAGGTCCTGATGGAATGTGAGTTTTTTCCGGGTTTCAATCAGATTGTCAAAGATAAAATCTGCACCCACACAGCGGGTGTCTTTTTTGCGGCAGGCTTCAATGGTGTGCCTGCCTTCGCCGCACCCGATATCGAGAATCCGGTCGCCGGGCCGGATGTGGAGACGGTTAAAATCAATGGTAAGCACGGATAATCTCCCGGTACGCGTCTGCTGTCCGGATGGCGGTTTTTTCCCAGGTGAATTCCTTTAACACCCGCTGATAACCTTTTTCAGCCAGGGCTTCGCGCTGGGAAGGATCATCAAAAAGTTCCAGGATGGCATCCCGTAAGGCCTCTGCATTACCGGGCGGAACCAGCTTTGCCGCATCCCCGGCCACTTCGGGCAGTGCACCACCCGTGGTACAGATGACCGGAACCCGGCAGGCCATGGCTTCTCCCACAGGCAGGCCAAACCCTTCATAGAGGGAGGGTACCACGGCCAGCTCAGCTCTTGCATATTCTTTGACAAACCGGTCATGATCAATCCGGCCGGTAAAATGGAGATGTCTTCCCAGGTCCAGTTTTTTGACGAGCTTTTCAATGCCCCCGTTTTCTTTGGGAGTTCCAATGACCACCAGCTTCACAGGCCGGGTTTTCACAATATCATGAACCGCAAAAAGAAGATGATAAAGACCTTTTAACGGCGTATCCGCGCTGTTGGTCACAATAATGCGGCCCGGCTCTTTTTTTGTGGTTTCCACAGGATAAAAAAGATTTGTATCAATGCCGTTAGGGATAGTTAAAAATCTGGATTCAGGAATGTTGAATTCGCTTGCAATGTCGATTTTTGAGCTTTCAGACACTGTGATGATATGGGAAAGTTTTCTGGCCACCTTTTTTTGCATGCCGATAAATGAATACCAGCGAAGGGCTTTGAGCTTTTTATAAAAGGATTTGGTGCTTTGGACTGCCAGCCTCCGGTCCACGGTCATGGGATGATGAATGGTGGCCGTCACCGGCATGTGCCGGGCGAGGGATAAAATCCCATAAGACAGGCATTGGTTGTCGTGGATGATATCAAATTGCTTTTTTGTCTTTGAAAGATGGCGTTTGACCCGCATCCCGAATGTCAGGGGTTCGGGATATCCCATGGCCGAGACATCCAGCCATTCAATGAGGTTGATATAATCCTTGAGTTCTTCAAGGCTGGGGGTTCTGAAAAGATCGTCCGGGTTGTAGAGATCCAGGGTCTGAATCTTTGTTAGGGTCACGCCCGGATCCAGGGGCAGGTCCGGCGGGCCTGAGATCACTTCAACCCGGTGCCCGAGGTCTGTAAGGGCTCGGCTCAGGTTCCGGACATAAACGCCCTGTCCCCCGCAGTGGGGATTGCTCCGGTAACTGATAAGGCCTATGTTAAGTGAGGTTTTCATTCAAAAAGAAATGGTGCGCCCGGCTGGAATCGAACCAGCGATCTTCAGCTTCGGAGGCTGACATCCTATCCACTGGACTACGAGCGCATTGGGGCATATACTAATTGAACTTTGCCGATTGATCAAGGTCATTATCAAATTTTTCTTTGGCCTCGCCCACCACATAGAGTGATCCTGCCACACAAACCACATCATCTTTTTTGGAAGTTTTAATGGCATGGGCCACGGCTTCTTTTACATCCTTTATAATGGTCACAGGGCCCTGGGTCAGCCGCCTTGCCTCTGTTTTCAATACGGTCGGGTCAAGGCTCCTGTCAATTTTTGCCTGGGTGATAATCACTTTGGCAGCCAAAGGCACAAGGTTTTTAAGCATTTTTTCATGGGGTTTGTCATCCAGAATACCCAGTACCAGGGTGAGCTTTCTTCCTTTCAGAAAGGAGGTGAGGTATTTCCCTAAAACTTTTGTGGCATGAAGATTGTGGGCCCCGTCAAGGATCACCAGGGGTTTTTCCATGACATGCTCCAGCCGTCCGGGCCAGTGAGCTTTTGAAAGCCCTTCTTTTACCAGGGTTTTGGTTAACTCATACCGGGGGTCTGTATCCTGATGCTTTTTGAAAATAAGTTCACAGGCAGCCAGGGCAAGACTTAGATTTTCTTTCTGGTGTTCGCCGGGCAAGGGTTTTTTCAGATGGTCAAAATGGCTGTAAAGCCCAAGATAATGATAGAGTTCTTCTCCATGAGTTTTTTTAATGGAAAAGTCTTTTTTAAAGAACAAGAGTGCAGAGGATTGTTCTTTTGCAATGTTTTCAAGAACCTCACATCCGGATGGCTGAGACACGGCCGTGACAACCGGAATGCCCGGTTTGATGATCCCGCCTTTTTCAAAGGCCAGGGCTTTGATGGTTTTCCCGAGATAGTCCGTATGCTCAATGGACAGATTGGTGATGACACAGGCCTCGGGCAGGATAACATTGGTGGCGTCAAACCGTCCGCCCATGCCGGTTTCAACAACGACCCAGTCCACGTTTTTTTTGGCAAAATGATAAAACCCCATGGCGGTGGCGATCTCAAAATAGGTCGCTTTTCTTTTGCCGATATCTGCCGCGTGAACCGCTTCATAGGCCCCCACCACCTCATCATTGGAAATTTCTTTGCCGTTGATGGTGATCCGCTCATTAAACTGAACCAGGTGAGGCGAGGTATAGACCCCGGTTTTGAACCCGGCCGCCTGAAGGATAGATGCAATATAAGTGGCAGTGGATCCTTTGCCGTTGGTTCCGGCAACGTGAACCGTCTTGAATTTTTTATGGGGATTGTGAAGGCGCTCTAAAATATCTTTGATGGTCTCAAGCTCGAGTTTGATACCGAAACGGCCAAGCTTGTAAATGGTCTGAAGACATTCCTGGTAAGATATGTTTGTCATATTCTTAAAATAAAAAACCCGGCAGAAATTTATAAAAATTACTGCCGGGCGGATGTATAATTTTTATTAACCGTTTCTTCTGCGGGAACGTGAGGCAGCAATTCTTTGTCTTCTAACTGCTTCTCTCATCTTGCGCCGTCTGTACTGACACGGTTTTTCAAAATGCTTTTTAACTTTAAGTCGTTTGAAGAGGCCGTCATTCTGGATTTTTTTCTTTAATATCCGTAATGCACGCTCAACATCGTTATCAATAACCTTGACTATAATTTCCTTCAAGAAACATCGCCCCTTTCATAGTGTATTTAAATATCTTTGAAAATATTTATAACCCGACCTTGTAACAGACAAAAGGGTGAAAAGCAAGGAAAAAATAAAGCCTTTCCGTTCTGAAAATAAAGCGGAAAGGCTTTAAAAATAGAGTCTGATATCAGGTTTTAGAGTTTGGAAACCAGCTCGTTGGTCACGGATTTCAGATCTTTTTCACCGGCCAGGGTGATGTATTTCACGCCGTCCTTGGCTGCCAGATCTCTGAAATAATAGGTGGCGGCAAGGGTTCCGGTTTTTGTGTCATAGTAAATGGAATGACGTTTATCAATGGCAACCTCATCCTGGTCATCATTGCGTTTGCTCAATGCACCGCCGCAGACCCGGCATTTGTCTCCATTGGGTTTGATGGCGTCGATAAAGATATTATTGGGATGGTTGTTGTCTTTTTCACAGAGTCGGCGGCCCATGATCCGGTCTTTGGCAATCTGGCGGTCCAGAATCATTTCAATGACATAGCTGAGTTTGATGCCGGCTTCTTTAAGGGATGCGTCTAGTTTTTCCGCCTGGACTTTGTTTCTCGGGAATCCGTCCAAAAGCCAGCCTTTTTTGCAGTCATCCTTTTTAATGCGGTCCAGGATCATGGGGATGGTGATGTCATCGGGAACCAGATCACCCTTGTCAATATAGGCCTTGGCTTTTTTGCCCAGCTCTGTGCCGCCCTTGATGTTGTCCCGGAAAATGGCGCCGGATTCGATATGGGCGATATTGTATTTGTCTTTCAGGATGGCTCCCTGGGTTCCTTTGCCGCTTCCGTTGGGTCCGAAAAATAAAATGTTCATTCATTGCTCCTTATATTATTCATTACAATCTGCTTTACCTTAAAATCTCACGAGTTTTAAATATAAGAGTCGTTTTTATTTGTCAAGGTTTGAGAAAAGCTTTGAAGTCTTGATTCAAATCAAGGTTGTTTTGTGCAGGGCAGGATAGGGTGATAACAAACTCAAATATTCATAAAATTTAAGGAGGGCGCTGATGGAAGACTATATGAAAAAAGGGATCAAGGCTCTGATTGCACTGCATCCGGTCATAGGAACCATCCTTAAAGCCAATAGCATTGACTGTGCAGGCTGTTCCGTTGGGATTTGCGCATTGGAAGATGTGGTAAAACTTCATCGATTGCCGGAAGGCCAGGAAAAAGAGATGATGGACAGGATATCCATGATCTTTACTGATGGGGCTGACAATCCGTCCATAGATGAAATGCCGGGCTCTGAAGTTGAAACCCGGATCCTCACATATTCCGATCCCATGAAACGGCTCGTGGATGAACATATGCTTATCAAACGCTGGCTGGAATTGATTCCTGAGGTGATCAAGGGTCTTGATCTTGAATCTGATGAAGGCCTGACACTGATTCATAACGGGATTGACATGATCCGCTCCTATGCCGACCGCTATCACCATGCCAAGGAAGAAGAAATCCTGTTTGCCTATTTTGATGAAAATTCAGACATCCTGAAAGTGATGAAACTGGACCATGCAGCTGCCCGAAGCCATGTGGCGGCAATGGTGAAGGCTGTTGAAGAAAAGAATGCTGATGTCGTCAAATCACATCTCGTGGAATATAAAAAGCTTTTGGAAGGTCACATTCAAAAGGAGGATGAGATTTTATTCCCTTGGATGGATTCCGAGCTTAATGAGTCCCAGCTTGAGGAAATTGCCGTGAAATTTGACAAGGTTGATAAAACCATTGGCTTTCCCCCGGAAAAATATGAGCGGTTTATCGATCAACTTGAAAAAGATATAAAAAGGTAAAGGAAAGAAAAATGAAGGGAAAAACCCAATTACACTCTGAACCGGAACAGATTTTTAAAAGCCCTCTGAAACAATGGCCCATCCAGATGCATCTCATCTCACCCATGGCCCCGTATTATCAGAATGCCGACGTTTTGCTGGTGGCCGATTGCGTGGCCTATGCCTTAAATAATTTCCACGATGTCCATTTAAAAGACCGGGCCCTTGGCATTGCCTGCCCCAAACTGGATCAGAACCAGGATGTCTATAAAAAGAAAATCATCTCCTGGATTGATGATGCAAGCATCAAATCCCTGACCGTCATGATGATGCAGATCCCCTGCTGCATCGAACTTCTGGAGCTGGCAAGATCGGCTGAAAAAGAAGCCAAGCGCTCCATGAAAATACAAACCCTGATGGTGGGCATAAAAGGAGAGATCCTGCATGCAGAATAGATAACTGCGCCCGTTCTTCCTTTTTTCTATACTTTTTTGACAGCCTGTTGTAGTATTCGAATCGATTTAAGCTGTCAGAAAAAAAGATCCAAATTCAAACATTTATAGATTGAGAAAAAGGAGGGATTATCCATGTTTTGCCATCAATGCCAGGAAACAATGAAAAACACCGGCTGTAACATGAAACAGGGGATGTGCGGGAAATCCGCAGAAGTAGCCGATCTCCAGGACTTGTTCATCTGGGTGCTGAAAGGCATGTCAGTATGGGGCCACAAGGCAAAGGAATTCGGCATCTATGATGACGATGCCGCCTTTTTTATTGTCAAAGGCCTTTTTTCCACCATTACCAATGCTAATTTTGACAAGAATGATTTCATCACCGGGATCAAAAGAGGGATAGAACTGAGGGAAAGCCTGAAAAGTGATTTTTTAAAGGCATACAAAAAGAAGAACAATAAAGATTTTTCATCATCTGTGCCTGAATGTGCCACCTGGTGGCCTAAAGATGAGGCGGAACTTCTTGCAAAGGCCGGGAGCGGCACCGGAGGATGGCTGGAAATAAAAGATGAAGACGAAAGGTCTTTGAAATCCATTATCCTTTACGGATGTAAAGGCATGTCTGCCTATGCAGAGCATGCCTGGCAGATTACAAAATCATGCAGGGAGGTCTTTGAATTTCTCATGGAAGCCCTTTCCGCCCTGGTGGATGACAAGATGACCCAGGAAGATCTCTTTAACCTGGCCGTCAAAACCGGGGGGATGGGAGTAAAAACCATGGCCATTCTGGATGAAGCCAATACCAAAGCCTACGGCACCCCGGTGATCACCAAAGTGAATATCGGGGTGGGCAAAAACCCGGGGATTCTCATCACCGGTCATGACCTGGTGGATCTTGAAGAACTTTTAGAGCAGACAAAGGATCAGGGCATTGATGTTTACACCCACAGCGAAATGCTTCCGGCTCATTATTATCCGAAACTGAAACAATATCCTCACCTCTTTGGCAATTACGGCAGCGCCTGGTGGGTTCAGAAAGAAGATATGGCAAAATTCAACGGCCCGGTCCTCTTTACCTCCAACTGCCTGGTCCCGCCCAAACCGGAATATACGGACAAGCTGTTTACAACCGGCGCTGTGGGCTTTGAAGGAGTTCCCCATATTGCGGACCGGCCAAAAGGCGGGCATAAGGATTTTTCCGCCCTCATTGAAATGGCCAAAACCTGCAAACCCCCAGAGGAAATCGAGACAGGGGCCATCACCGGCGGGTTCGGGCACAACCAGGTCCTTGCCCTGGCCGATAAGGTGATTGCTGCCGTAAAATCCGGTGCCATCAAACGCTTTATCGTCATGGCAGGGTGTGACGGCCGTCACAAGACAAGAGATTATTATACGGAAGTGGCAAAAGCCTTGCCCAAAGACACGGTCATTCTGACGGCAGGCTGTGCAAAATACAAATACATCAAACTCAATCTCGGCGATATAGGCGGAATCCCAAGGGTTCTCGATGCCGGCCAGTGCAACGATTCCTATTCCCTTGCCGTTGTGGCCATGGAACTCCAGAAAGCTTTCGGCCTGAAGGATATCAATGATCTTCCCATTTCATTCGATATTGCCTGGTATGAGCAGAAAGCCGTGCTGGTGCTTTTGGCTCTTCTGTCCCTCGGGGTAAAAGGCATTAGGCTTGGACCCACGCTTCCTGGCTTTTTGTCTCCAGGTGTGGCCAAAGCCCTGGTGGAAAAATTCGACATCAAAGCCATTACCACGCCGGAGGCGGATGTGGCGGCCATGATGGCAGGTAAATAGTGTTTGACTTGTAATTTCATTTGCTCCCCGGGGTATGATCAGACCATACCCCCGGGATTTTTTTCTCTTTACGATTTTTCAAATAATTTTCCTCAAAACTCTATACATTGCGCTCTGCTTGTATTAAAGCTGAAGACAACGGTCAGAGAAAAGGAGATTGATGAGAAAACCACCATTGTCTCAAAAGCCTGAATCTGAAAGAATCATCAAATCCTCTTTGAGGATCATCATTCCCCTATATGTGATCTATCTGATATTTGCCTTGAGCATTTTCCTCGTTTTTCTGCCCTTATTGAAAAGACATATGCTGGATCAGAAAAAAGCCATGATCCATGAGCTGACCGAAAGCGCCTGGAGCCTTCTTTCAGAATATGATCAGCGGTCGGGCACGGGAGAATTCACTTTAGAGGAGGCCCAGAAGAGAGCTGCCAACCGGATCCGGGGCCTTCGGTATGGCCCGGAAGGAAAAGATTATTTCTGGATACTGGATATGCACGCCAATGTGATCATGCACCCTTATGTCACCGCGCTTGAAGGTCAAAACCAGAGCCAATTCGTTGATTCCAAGGGGAAACACGTATTCGCAGAATTCGTCAGGACAGTGGAGCGTGACGGCTCGGGTTATGTGGAATATATGTGGCAATGGAAGGATAATCCGGATCTGATTGTCCCCAAATTATCCTATGTTAAAGGATTTTCCGCCTGGGGCTGGATCATTGGTACAGGTCTCTATGTGGACGACATTGAAAAGGAAATCAAGGAAATAGCCGGTGAATTCAGCCTGATTTTTTTCCTGGTCCTTCTGGTGATCATTCTTATTTCTTTCTATATCACCCGACAGACCATCCGGATTGAAAAAAAAAGGAGCATAGCAGAAAAAAGACGGAATTTTGAAGAGTTGCGATTGAAAAAATTGCTGGAACTCAGCCGCATGTCTGAGGCAACCCAGGACGATCTGATGGAATTCGCCCTAGAAGAGGCTATTCTTCTGACTGAGAGTGATATCGGATATATCGCCTTTCTGAGCGAGGATGAGACCGTTCTGACCATGCACACATGGTCCAGGCACACCATGAAACAGTGCGAGATTGAAGATAAAACCCTGATTTATCATGTTTCAGATACAGGTCTATGGGCTGAGGCTGTCAGAAAAAGAGATACGGTAGTGATCAACCATTATGAAAAACTGGATGCGGAGGCAAAAAAAGGGTATCCCGAAGGGCATGTCAGGATATTACGGCTCATGAACATTCCCATATTTGAAAATGACAGAATCGCAGCCGTTGCCGGTGTGGGGAATAAAGCAGAACCTTACGATGAATCCGATGTCCGCCAGCTGAAACTCATGATGGACGGGATGTGGAATATTATTCAGAAAAAGCGCTCGGAAGATGAACTCAAAAAAAGCGAGGTGAGATTCAGAACTCTGTTTGAAAACGCCCCATATGCGATTGTGATCAATGATTTTAAGACAGGTGCATATCTGGAAGCCAATCAGGCATTTCTCGCTGGAGACGGCCTGGAAAAAAAAGATTTGATAGGTGTCACACCCGATCAGGTCTATTCACTGCCACCGGGAGAATTGGAAGATTTTTCCCGCCGGCTGAAAACAGATGGCTTTGTTTATAATCATGAAAGCAGAGTGGTTAAGCCAGGAGCATCTGAACGGTATGTGGTTATTTCGTCGGTATTGCTGGAGTTGGATACTTCTCCGCAGATTCTGTCCATGGTCATTGACGTCACCGACCGGAAAAAGGCGGAAGCTGCCCTTCTTATTAGCGAGAACCGCTATAGGAGCCTTTTTATGAAAGGGGTCCTGCCACTTATAGAACTGTCTGAAAAAGAAGAAATCCTTCAGGTCAATGAAGAGTTTATAAAAATCATGGGGTATTCTGCAGATGAGGTGAATGATGCAGACGAATTGTGGCGGATGCTTTTACCGGACGGAGAAGAGAGTGCTCCCTTGCCACCCTGGAAAAAAGAAGCCAAAGAAGGGGAAACAAAAACCAATGAAATCAACATCGAGGAATATGCGCTATCCTGCCGGGATGGATCTTCCCGGATGTTTATCATCAGATCCAGGAAAATTGCCGATCGTTTTCTGGTGAGCTTTTTTGAGACCACGGAATACCGCAGACTTGAAACCGGACTCAGGCAGGCCCAGAAGATGGAGGCGCTTGGTACTTTGGCCGGAGGGATTGCCCATGATTTTAATAATATTTTGTCTTCCGTGTTCGGGTTTACGGAGCTTGCCCGGCTGGCAGCAAAGGGCAGTGACAAGCTCACCGGTCATCTGGACCAGATTATGGCGGCAGGGCTCCGGGCCAGGGACCTGGTCCGTCATATCCTGACCTTCAGCCGGCGGGCGGATGTGGAGAAGCACGTGATTCATATCACCCCTCTTATCAAGGAGACCTTGAAATTTTTAAGGGCATCCATCCCTGTGGATATTGATATCCGGCATCAGTTTGATCATTCTGAGGGATTGATCCTGGCCGACCCTACCCAGGTTCATCAGGTGCTGATGAATCTTTTCACCAACGCTGTCCATTCCATGAAGGGAAAAGGAGGGGTGTTGACTGTTCGGCTGGAATCCGTCTTTGTACAGGAAAATGGGGCCCTTCAGATAAAAGAACTGAAACCTGGGCAATATCAGCGCCTGACGGTCATGGATACCGGCTGCGGTATCCCGAAAGAAATTCAGGGGCGGATTTTTGAACCATTTTTCACCACAAAGATCCGTGGAGAGGGGACAGGCATGGGTCTGTCTACAGTCTATGGGATTGTACGGGATATGGACGGTGCAATTTCCGTTTATAGTGAGCCCGGCATGGGAACCAGTTTTGTGGTCATGTTGCCGGAAGTCTCCGGTTCAGCCCGGCCTGAACCGGTATCCGGCGTTTTAGCCTCATTTCCGGGAAAAGGCCGGCTCCTTGTGGTGGACGATGAAGCCGCCATTGTGGAGTGGACACGGGAGTTGCTAATAAAGATCGGTTATGCAGTCACAGCCGTAACCGACAGCCGGGAGGCGCTTGAAATATTCAGGGCGGCCCCGGATGATTTTGATCTGCTGCTGACAGATATGGCTATGCCTTATATGAATGGTCTTGAATTGGCAGGCCGGGTCCGGGAGATCCGTCCTGACCAAGCGATAATCCTGTGCACAGGGTTTAGCGGAGGGGTTTCATCTGAGGCGATGAACCGCAGCGGCATTGTTGATATTATTATGAAGCCCATGATCGCCGGGGAGCTGGCCAAAGCTGTGGATCAGGTCCTGAAGGCTTCCGGGAAAGGATAACCTGTGGCAAAGATACTTGTTGTCGATGATGATATCAGAATTTGCCTGTTTTTTTCTCAAATTATTGAGCAGATGGGCCATGCGTTTTCTTTAGCCCATAATCTGAAAGATGCCCTGGCTGCCTCGGGAAGCGGCTGTTTTGATCTGGTCCTGTTGGATCTTGAGCTTCCGGATGGCAACGGCATACAGATCCTTCCACAGATCATTAAAACATCATCCGAACCTGAAGTCATTATTATCACCGGCACCGGAGATGCCCGGGGTGCGGAAATCGCTTTTAAATACGGTGCCTGGGATTATGTTCAGAAACCTTTTCTTCTGGATGAAGTGTCTCTGCCCATTACCCGTGCCCTTCAATACCGGATGGAAAAAAAATCTCTCAATCCTCCTCTTAACTTGAAAAGAACCCGGATCATGGGAGAATCCGAAGCCCTCAGAAAATGTCTGGAAGAAGTCGCCAAAGCTGCGATAACCGATGCCGGGGTGTTGATCACCGGAGAAACAGGAACAGGAAAGGAGTTGATTGCCAGAGCCATTCATGAGAACAGCCGCAGGGCCTCCCGGCCGTTTATCGTTGTGGATTGCGGCGCCCTGCCCGAGACTCTGGTGGAAAGCACTTTATTCGGTCATGAGAAAGGTGCTTTTACCGGGGCGGAAAAACAGCAGGAAGGTCTTATTGCCCAGGCTGATGGCGGTACGTTAATGCTGGATGAAGTGGGAGAACTGTCCCTGACTGTCCAGAAGGCTTTTTTAAGGGCTCTTCAGGAAAAACGGGTTCGACCGATCGGCGGAAAAAAGGAAAAACAGGTCGATTTCAGGATTGTGGCGGCTACCAACCAGGATCTGGATCAGATGGCCCGTGAAAAACAATTCCGGGAAGACCTGTTATACCGGATCAGGGCTATGGAAATTAATCTTCCGCCTTTACGGGAACGGGGAAAAGATATTGAAGAAATCACCATGAAAAAACTGCATGAACTGGCCAATCGTTACGGCCTCGAAACCAAGGCGATTTCACCTGAATTCTTCAAGACCTTGATGGCCTGGCAGTGGCCGGGCAATATCAGGGAACTGAACAATGTCCTGGAATATGCTCTGGCTTCAGCAGGGCGCGACCCCACCCTGTTCCCGAAACATCTTCCGGCAGAGTACCGGATCGCCCGGATTGAGTTTGAGCCGGGGGTGAAACCACGAGAAAGGGATAGCGTTACAGACATCCCGGATGGGAACGCGGATCTTCCCTCCCTTTCTGATTACCGGAATCGGCTGGAAAAAAAATATCTTAAATTGCTGTTGGAAAAAGCAAAAGGAAACCGGGAGGTTGCTTTACAGATTTCCGGTATTTCTCAGTCCCGTCTTTATTCATTGCTCGCAAAACATGGACTCCCGGGTTTTGGAATGATCTGAAGATTTCCTTTTTGAGTTGTTCAGGATTATTGTGATTCCTGAAAAGAGGAATGGCGTTATTCCAATTTACTGGAATCCGGCAGGTATTGGCCGTAGAAATTTTTACTTAAATTTTATAACATACTGTTATTATTTATAAAATAAAATTTTGTCTTTTGGCATGCCTTCTGCATTGTCTTTTTCATCAAGCGATATTTATAAATCCCTGAATCGCCGGTAAACCGGCAAAAAAGGATGAAACAATGAAAATGCTTTTATTGGCAGAGCCTCTTTTAAAATTATGTGACCGGCTTGAGAATTTGATACGAACCGAACTGCCAGGTATCAGGATTGAAAGAACGGTTTCCACAGGGTCTTTTCTTAGACAGCTTTGTCAGCCCATGCGCCGGATATCAGTGATTGTTGTATTTGTTGTTTCCGAAAGCGATATCAATCGTTTGATGGCATTGAAACCGCTGTTTGAGGATATTCGTCTCATTCTGGTGTTGGGCGACCGCGAACAACAAACCATGGCCGTGGCTCTTTGTCTGAACCCCTGTTTTATCAGTTATTTTGACAACGATCCAAGGGAGATTATTGCGGTTTTGGAAAAAATAGAGCGTCGAACCCGGATTCATGCGGGCTCGGGAAAAAGCAGACAAACCATAGGAGAAGGGAAATGAAAAATATTACACTCAAATCAAAACTTATCGTTGGCAGCATCCTGCTGGCTGTTATTCCGCTATCCGTAGTAGGGCTGTTTTCGATTTTTCAGTCTTCCAATGCCCTGGTGGGTGCGGCAAAGGGTCAGGCGAGACAGATTGCCGAAAACCTTTCCGTCATGACGGAAATTGCCATTGAGCAGGAAATTAAACTGGCCCGGGAAATGTCCCTTGAGCCGCTGGTGGTGAATGCTGCCTTAAAGACGCTGGAGGCAGGGAAAGAAAATGCCAAGGCTGACCTGGAGAGTCTTGATCGCTTTTTTGTCAAGGTGTATGACCAGATCGGCAGTGATTATGATCTGCTGTTTCTGGCCGATGCCGAGGGCCTTACCATTGCTGACAGCACTGGCGGAAGCCTCAGGGAAAAAAAGATATCGGTGGCTGATCGTGATTATTTTATTTCGGCCAGGAATGGAAAAATCACTATCGGCGCTCCGGTAAAGTCCAGAGCCAGCGGTAAGCCTGTTTTTGTCGTGGCCATTCCTTTGAAAACAGATGCCGGCCGGTTTGCAGGGATTTATGGGGCAGTGGTCAAACTGGACAAATTATCGGAAAAGATTTCCCGGGTCAGGGTCGGAAAGACCGGATATCCGTTTATGATTGAAAAAACCGGAATTGTGATGGCCCACCCGAAACCCGAATATATCCTTGAACTGAATCTCGGAAAACAGGAAGGGATGGAATCCTTCATTGGCAGGATGGTGGATCAGAAAACCGATGTGGATAATTACCGGTTCAAGGGAGTAGACAAAATCGCAGGGTTTGCGCCGGTTCAGTCAACCGGCTGGAGCATTGCCGTCACCCAGGATGAAGCGGAATTTATGGCGCCGGTGTATTCGATCCGGACCATGGTACTCATTGCAGGCGCTGTTTTCCTGGGTATCGCCGTCCTTGGCGTCCTCTGGTTTGTCCGGGGTATTATGATGCAATTGGGCCATGATCCTTCTGAAATCGCCAAGGTGGCCGACAGTATTGCCAGGGGGGATCTGACGGTGGAATTTCAGGCAGACGGAAAACAGATTACCGGCGTGTACGCCAATATGAAAACCATGACCGAAAACCTGACTGCCATGTTCCGGGATATTCAGGGTGGTGTTCATACATTAACCTCTTCTTCCACAGAGCTTTCCACCATCTCGGAACAGATGGCCTCCAATGCTGGGCAGACTTCTGAAAAGTCCAACAATGTTGCTGCAGCAGCTGAAGAGATGACGACCAGTATGAACAGTGTGGCTGCCGCCACTGAACAGACCACCGCCAATATTCAGATGATTGTGGCTGCTGCGGAAGAAATGTCGGTCACGATCAACGAAATCGCCAAAAATACGGCCAAGGGAAGCCATACAACGGCTGAGGCCGTAAGAAAGGCAGAAGAAGTTTCCGAAAAAGTGAATGCCCTGGGCAAAGCTGCAATGGAAATCAGCAAGGTGACAGACACCATTGCCGATATATCTTCACAGACCAATCTGCTGGCCCTCAATGCCACCATCGAGGCGGCCAGGGCCGGGTCTGCCGGTAAAGGTTTTGCCGTGGTTGCCGGAGAGATTAAAGCCCTGGCCCAGCAGACAGCAGGCGCCACCCATGAAATCGGAGAAAAAATTCAAGATGTTCAGGCCACAACCCAGGAATCGGTGAAGGCCATCCGGTCTATTGTTGAAATCATTAGCGACATCAATACAGTGGTGACATCCGTGGCTGCAGCTATTGAAGAGCAGTCTGCCACCACCCAGGAAATTTCAAACAATGTCAGTCAGGCGGCAGAAGGTGTTCAGGAGGTCAATCGCAATGTCAACCAGACTTCGGTTGTGGCCGGGGATGTGGCCAAGGATATCCACCAGGTCAGCCAGGCTGCTGATGAAATCAATACAGGAAGCCTCCAGGTGAATACAAGCGCGGAAGAGCTGTCAAAACTGGCCGAAAGCCTGAATGAAATGGTTGGTAGGTTTAAACTGAATCAATGATGAAGGGGGCCGGGGATGAAAATTCAGACAGATTATTATACTATCATACCATACGACAATCTGCTGGTGATCAGTACCTTTGATTCCTGGGATGAAAAGATTACGGCAAAACACATTGAGGATGTTACTGATATTACGTCAAGATTTTATCAGACCAGGAACTGGGGCCTGCTCTCTGATAGGAGCAACTGGCAATTGAGCACGCCTGAAGCAGAGAACCTTTTCAGTGAAAAAGCAAAATCCGCACTCCCTTCAACACTGACCCATATGGCCATCTGTGTAGGCGAATCCGAGCTTAAGAAATGGCAGATTTCAAAGATGATCAGTGAATTTGCAAACTTTGAAGTAAAAATATTCGAAGCAATCGGATCTGCGGAATCCTGGCTGGCGTCATATGGGTATCTGCGACAGTATTCGAAACGGCATGAATAATCTTTTTGAAGAGGTTTGGTCCAGGCCGCACAGAGTTAGGATTAGATATAATGAACCTGCTTGAAGGCCTGGGCAAGCTTGTCCCGGTTGATGGGTTTGACCAGGTAGGCTTCGCAGCCTTCTTTGAGTGCGGTCTTGATGGTCTCATGTGAGCCGTCGGCCGAAAGCATGATGATTTTGGCAGCATCGGAAAGGGCTACCCCTTTTGTTTTTTCAAATTGTCTGATTTTTTTCATGACCTGGGGTCCGTTCAGATCCGGCATGTCAATATCCAGAAAGATCAGATTATAGGGGTCATTTTCGTTGTGAGCCCTGACATAAGCGTTCAGCGCTTCCAGGCCGTTGATGGCCACGTCGCATTCTCCATACTGGGAAAGGATTTTATGCGATTTTTTCCTGGAGACAAACTCATCATCCACAATGAGAAATTTCATGAAAAGATTTTTGACGGAATACCGGATGATGAAATCTTTTAATTCCTTGCAGGCATCATAAAGAATTGTGAATTCTTTTTCAATCAGGGGTTTGTTAAGGTTATCAAAGGCCCGGTCAAGAGAGAAGGCGGCATCCATGATTCTTTTGCAGGAAAGGTGTTTGACCGAATCCCGGAAGGTGAGCAGGGATGACTTGACTTTGGAGGGATCATTTTTGTCAATGCCGCTTCTGATATCGCTGAGCATGGGGCTGTGATGGTCAATGAAATCATCAAAGCATTCCTTAATCAGTTTTTTATCGCCGTTCATATTCAGGATCAGTTCATCAAGATTGATGATATCCCCTTTGGTCATCGGTGCTTCAGGGTCCTTATGAATCGCTGTGCATTTGACAATGGCATCATCCAGGTCTTTTCGCTTGATGGGCTTTGTAATATAATCATCCATGCCGGATTCAATGAACCGTTCCTTATCTCCTTTCATGGCATTGGCTGTCAGGGCAATAATCAGGATATGTTTTTTTGACTGGGATGATTTTTTTTCATATTCCCGGATGGCGCGTGTGGCTTCAAGCCCATCCATCACCGGCATCTGCCCGTCCATGAGAATGAGGTCAAATTCTTTTTCCATGAATTTTTCAACCGCATCTTTTCCGTTCTCTGCAATGACAACCGTGTGCCCGAGTTTTTGAAGCATATTGACAGCGACCTTTTGGTTCATTTTATTATCTTCAGCCAGAAGAATATTAAAATGACCTGGAAGATGTTCAGCCGCGGTTTTGGGTTCTTCAATGCCAAACCGGGTTTCCACCTGTTTTTTCTCGGGAGAAATCCCGTGGATATCCATGAGGCATTCCAGCACATGGGTGCGATACACCGGTTTTGCAATCTGGGCCATGAACCCGAGGGATGACAGGGTTGTTTTATCCAGCCGTTTGCCTGTATAGGTCATGAGGATCAGACTCACCCCCTGAATGTTCGGATCATTCAAGAGCCTTTGGGCCAGTTCTTTTCCATCCAACCCCGGCATTTCCATATCAATAAAAATCGTATCAAAGGGCTGGTTTGCAAATTTGGCATCCATGAGTTTTTCCATGGCCATGGTGGCGTTCTGGGCACTTTCCACCCGGCAGCCAAGAGAAGAAAGATGAAGACTGACGGCTTTCCGGCATGAATCCGTATCGTCAATGACAAGGCATTTTAAGGTTTTGATTTTGGGTGGGATTTTCAGGGATTTTTCCTGGATGCCGGTTTGCTTTTCAAAACAGGCGGTGAACCAGAAGGTGGAACCTTCCCCTTCTTTGCTGATCACCCCGATTCCTCCCCCCATGAGTTCCGCCAGTTGTTTGGAGATGGTCAACCCAAGGCCGGTGCCGCCATATTTGCGGGTGGTGGAGGCATCCACCTGTGAAAAGGTTTTAAATAGCCGGGCCACCTGGTATTCCGGGATACCGATCCCGGTATCAATGACCTCAAACCTCAAGGTAACCTTGTTTTTTTCCTCGCCGACAAAGGATACCCGGAGAAGAACCTCACCCTTTTCCACAAATTTTACGGCATTGCCGGAAAGATTGACAATAATCTGGCGAAGTCTCGTGGGGTCCCCTCTCAGAAAATTGGGAACGTTTTCTTCGATGAGACAGATATATTCAATATTTTTTTCCTGGGCTTTGGTGGCCATGATCTGGCTGATATCGTGAAGGGTTTTTCCAAGGTCGATATCAATGACTTCCATGTCCATTTTTCCGGCTTCTATTTTTGAAAAGTCCAGGATATCATTGATGATTTTCAGCAGGGCTTCGGCGCTCTGACGGATGGATTCGGCATAGTCGGTCTGTTCTTTTGTAAGACTGGTTTCCAAAAGCAGGTCCGTCATCCCGAGGACCCCGTTCATGGGAGTCCGGATTTCATGGCTCATATTGGCAAGAAAAGCGCTTTTGGCAATATTGGCGGTTTCAGCCTCTTCTTTGGCCTGTTTTAAAAAAAGGGTTTGTTCTTCGATTTGTTTTTTAAATTGTTTTTTAGACACCTGGCTTTTAAGATGGATGGAGATTCTTGCAATCAGAAGTTCCCGGATAAAGGGTTTGGCGATAAAATCGCTGGCACCGGCCTTAAAAATGTCGGATTCCGTCTTCTGGTTGGCCTGGGAAGTTAAAAAGATGATGGGTATGGAATGAAGAACCGGGTCTGCCTTGATTTTAATACAGAGCGTTTCCCCGTTCATGTTGGGCATGTTCAGATCGGTAAGGACCAGATCAATCTCAGGTGCGCCGGATCGGGTGAGAAATGAAAAGGCCTCAGCCCCGTCGCCAGCGGAAAAAACCCTGAAGCCTTCTTCTTCGAGGGCTTTTTGCACTGTTGCCCGGATGATGCTGGAATCATCTACAACAAGAATGGCAGGGGAATCAGAATGTTTCATTATCAGGCCTTTTTTATTTTAATAGTTCAATGACCGGGTTTTTGAAATTGCTGAGTACTTCGCTATATCAAAACAGTAACAAATTAATATTTTTGCGTCAATACCGGCATCCTGAATTCGGCTAATTTGGGGTTGACTTTCAGCATTTGAACCATCTATAGATAATAGTTAAGATTTAATAACCTTATGATATGAGGATATGGATATGAAACTCTTGAAAATTGATCATCTTGGCATTGCCGTTTCAAGCATTGATGCAAAGAAAAATTTCTGGACCGATGTTCTTGGATTGACCCTTGAAGGAACGGAAACCATCCAGGAGCAGAAAGTCACCACCGCGTTTTTGCCCGTGGGCGAAAGCGAAGTCGAGCTTTTGGAATCCACATCACAGGACGGTCCGGTGGCAAAATACATTGAAAAAAGAGGCGAAGGAATCCAGCATGTGGCATTCCGTGTGGAAAACATAGAAGAAGCCCTTCTGGAACTGAAAGCAAAAGGAATCGCCCTCATCGACCAGACGCCAAGGATCGGCGCCGGCGGTGCAAAAATCGCCTTTCTGCATCCCAAGGCCACCTCAGGGGTTCTTGTGGAGTTGTGCGAAAGATAATTTAATCAATAAATCTGAAATTAGACCGGAGGATAACCATGTCTCAAATGTCTGATCTTGATCAATGGAAAGAGCTTGCCGCAAAGGAAATGCGGGGGAAATCGCCTGATACGCTGATCCGGAAAACACCGGAAGGGATCGATATCAAACCCTTATACACTGCCAAAGACCTTGAAAATGTAGAATTCATTAACAATCTGCCCGGGTTTGACCCCTATGTCCGGGGGATCAAGGCCACCATGTATTCGGGCCGCCCCTGGACCATCCGCCAGTATGCCGGGTTTTCAACTGCCAAAGAATCCAATGCCTTTTACCGCCAGAACCTGGACGCAGGTCAGAAGGGCCGGTCCGTCGCCTTTGATCTTCCCACCCACCGGGGATACGACTCCGATCATCCAAGACTGTCCGGCGATGTGGGAAAAGCAGGGGTCGACATTGATTCCGTCGAGTCCATGGAAATCCAGGTTTAGCAAATCCGCCTGGACGAGTTTTCGGTTCCCAGTACCATGAACG